>CAYMGG010000340.1:0-6939 GCA_964389915.1 uncultured Planctomycetaceae bacterium | reverse complement strand
TCAGGTTGCCGCACCAGAGCTTTTCGCCGTTGACGTAATGGTATTCCGTGACGCCCGAGAGCTGGAAGCAGAGCGACGCGGCCTGCACCTTGCCCTCCTCGTCGCCGTACTGGAAGTCCGCTCCGGCCCAGGCGGCCAGGTCGCCGTCGCCGGTGGCGTCGACGAAGAGCGGCGCCCGATAGGCGCAGAGCCCGCTCTTGTTGGCCGCGATCACGGCGTCGACCCGCCCCGCCTCGGCCAGTTCGACTGCGGCCACGGTGGTGTGGAACAGCACCGTGACGCCGGCCTCGCTCACCATACGATCGTACACGCCCTTCAGATATTCCGGATTGATCGTCACCCAGGCCGTCTTGCCGGCCGGCTCGTGGGGCACGCCCAATTTCGAAGCATCGAAGACTTTCTGGGCGATCCCGCGGTAAATGATCTTTTCCCCGTCGTCGAACGGACACCAGGCCGGCACCAGGCCGAGCGTTCCCATGCCGCCCAGCGCCCCCTTCATCTCCAAAAGCAGCGTCTTGCGCCCGGCCCGGGCGGCGGCGATCGCCGCCGCGCAGCCGGCCGGCCCCCCGCCCACTACCACCACTTCGTAAGTTTCGTCCAGTTTGACCGCCTGCAACTTCTTCCCGTACTCAGTCATCTTTTATCCTTTTGGCCGGGCCGTTTGGGGTTCACAGCCTTAGTATCCTTCATAAAATCGGCTTGTAAATCCGGGCCAAAGGCTGTATTTCTGGACTTTGGGGCTACTCTTCAGCCCCATATTAAGGAAGCGCCATGCCCAATCCCGAACGGTTGAACCGCTTCTTGAAAGCGCTCTCCCGCGTCCTGGAGGCGTATCTGACGCTGCATTACTTCGAACCGGTCGAGCCCGCGGCGTTCAGCTGGAGCTACCACCGCTGCCCGGCCTGCAAGGCCCAGCGCGGCGCGGCCAAAGCCGAGTGCGTGCCCTATTGCGTGGGCGTGACCCACCGCGAACTGGCCGGTCTGCCGGCAGGGCGCATCCAGACCTGTCCCAACGGGGTGACGGAACTGGCGGTCCCGGTCCAGGTGGCCGGGACCATGAAAGGCGTGCTGTTTGCGGGCGGCTACTGGCTGGAGGAAGGCCGGCCGCCCTGGCCGGGCTTGGTCCCGGTCCCGGACCGGCTCTATCTTGAAGACCGTCTGGTGGCCCTGCGCTCCTTCGCCCGCAGCCTGGGCGAGTTGCTGGCGGCCGGACAGCCCCCCAAATCCCCCAATCGCAAGACGCTGATCCTGGAATATATCTCGGCCAATCTGGCCCGAAAGTTGGAGCTGGCCGCGCTGGCGGCCCACCTGGATTTGTCGCCCTCCCGGACCCGGCACCTGATCGCCGAACTGTTCGGCGTCGGATTTTCTGAGTTGGTGCGGACCACCAAGCTGGAGCAGGCGCTCTACCTGCTGCGGACCAGCGACCTGACGGTGGCGCAAATCTCGCACATGTGCGGCTTCAGCGATCCGGACTATTTCGGCCGGGTCTTCCGCGCCAGCTTCGGCCTCAGCCCCGGGGCCAAACGGCGCGAAATGAAAAGCGCTTATCTCCAGCCGTAACCGGCCGGCCGCCGTGCCCCGTCCCTGCCGGCAAGCGGCCGGATTCAAACTGCCCAAAACCAAATCCGGGGAACCTTTTTTGCAGAAAAGGTTCCCCGGTCCATTCAAAAACTCTCGCCTGTCAGAAACGGTTTGCCGGGCCGATATCGCAACTTGCGGCCGTCTTTTGCGAGTCTGCCCATCGCCGCCGGAAGGGCGTTTATCGGCCCACCCCGGCGGGGCGGCCGGCGCCAGCCGATCTCACCAATTTTTCCCGCTGGCGCAGGTAGTAACGAAAATTCTCCCACGAAACGTCGGGCGGCACGGAATGGTCCACGTGCGGGATGTAGCCGCCGGCCTCAAAGGCGGGCCGGATCCGCTCCAGTTCGCGGTCGATGGCCGCCGGGCCTGCCGCCAGCGCCCGCTTGTCGACCCCGCCGCGCAGGGCCACCCGGTCGCCATACTGCCGCTTGACGGCCACCACGTCCATGCCGGCGGCCACCTCGAAAGGATGCAGCAGATTTACGCCCGCCTCCAGCCACAAGGGGATCAATTTCTCGATGTTGCCGTCGGAATCGACGTCCACCACCGGCACCCCGCAAGCGCGGGCGGTGGCGATATAGCGCTGATACGGTTCCAGCAGGAATTGCCGGAACTGCTCCGGACCGATCAGCGGCCCGGTCTTGTAGGCCATGTCCTCCCAGATGAACACGCGGTCGACGCGCACCTCCCGGGCGACCCGCCGCAGCAGCGTGCTTAGCCGGTCGGCCTGGAAGGCGAGCATCTCGTGAATCAGTTCCGGCTCGTCGTACAGGAGGGTATATACCTCGTCGCCGCACAGCTCGCGGAGAAAAGAGAAGAAACCGCACAGGTGCGAACCGCCGAAGGAAACCGGATAGTCCGCCGCCCCGGCCCACGCAACCCGCGCGGCCCAGTCCGCCGGAAAACGTTCGCCCGCGTCCGCCGCCAGGCGGGGCCGGACCTGCTCCCAGTCGGCCCGGCCGGCGACGGGGAAGGAGACGAACTGCGGCATGCCCGAGCGATTCTTCAAAACGCGCTTGACCACGCCGTACTCGTCGCGGACCAGCAGGGTTTCGCCTTCGTCCTTGACGGGGTCGGTTTCCCAGGCGGGCAGGAACCCCAGGTTGATGCCCAGGGCGGACATGGAGTCCCGGTCGTCATCGAAATCCCAGCCGAAATCGAAAGCCTCGGGCAGGCCTTCGCCGCGCCAGCGCTGCACCGTTTCCGGCCAGAAGCGCTCCTGCCAGCTCAGACCCCGATCGGGAAGCTGCTGTCGACAAATGCCGATGAATCGTTCGCGCGCGTTCATGGTTTTCCACTCCTGAGTTTTGCGCCCCGCCCTGCGGAGGGCGGACGAAGTCCTAGGTAGTTGAAGACCGCCCATTGCCCCCCCGGGCCAGGCCGGGGGAAAAGTTGACGCGGATGATCCACCGCTCCGCCTGAAATCGCGGCGCCCGGCTCACCCCCGCGCCTGGGCGGTGTCGTACAGTGCGACGACGTTTTCCGTCGGCACGTCGGTTTGCAGGACATGACTGGGCGCCAGGATGAAGCCGCCGCCGCTGAAGATGTCGAGCATCTCCCGCACGGTCCGCCCCACCTGCGCCGGGCTGCCGGCGGGCAGCAGGTGCTGGGTGTCGATGGCCCCGTGCAGGCAGAGGCGCGAACCAAAGGTTTCCTTCAGAAACCGCGGGTCCATCCCGCTGGCGGTAACCTGGAGCGGGTCCAGAATGTCCACCCCCAGGGCGATCAGCGGCTCGATCAGCGGGACGATGGCGCCGCAGGAATGGAACATGACCTTGACCCCATGACTGTGGGCCAGGTCCACCAGCCGCCGCAGCCGCGGGGCAAAAAACCGCTCGAACTGCTCGGGGCCGATCAGCAGCCGATCCTGCATCCCGAGATCGTCGGCGATGCGCAGGATGTCGATTCGACCGGGAGCGGCGGAGAACATGCGGTCGAAGTAGGCGACGTAGAAATCGGTGAACCGGTCCATCAGGTACTCGGCCAGTTCCGGGGCCGTCAGGAGGTCCACCAGCAGCTGGTCGAGCGAGCGCAAAAAACTGGGGTGCTGCCAGATGCTCGCCCCCGAGGCCATGAGCGCCAAACCGTCCCAGTCCGCCAGCCGCGCGGCGAAGTCGCCGAAGTCGAACCAATCCGCCGAGGGCCACGGATGTTCGGCCAATTCCTCCACGGTTTCGCAATGGCTGAGCGCGAACTCGCAGAAACAGACCTCGTCGCCGGTGGGCGTGGCCATGACCTTCGTCCGCCACCCCCAGAAATTTTCCGTCACGCCGCCGGGCCGCGGCCGGCTCTGGGGGATCGGGCCGCAATACCGCGGCTCGACCACCCCGCGCAGATCCACGATGTCCACCTGAAGCCGCCGCAGCAAATCGCGGTGCGTGGCCGCCCCCAGATCGCGCTGCAATCTGGCCAAAGTCGGCGGATTGGCGTTGAAATCCACCGGCACCCGGTCGGTTGGCGCCCGCTCTATGGCCGCCAGGACGCGCTCGCGCGAATTCATGATTCCGCCCTCGCGGCCACCTTGATCACCACCTTGTGCAGCTCGCCCGAGCCGACCAGCGGGATATGGGCGTCGGCCGGATAGAAGATGAGGAATTGCCCCGGAACCACGCTGAACCAGGTGCAGGGAGCGTCCTGGAACAATTCGAAATCGCGCTCCGGGTCGAAGTCGGTTTCGTTGACCTGGCAGGTTGGGGTGCTGCGCCAGCCCAGCTCCTCGCTACCGGCCAGGAGATAGTGGATGTCGATGTATTGGCGGTGGGCCTCGAGCTTGGCCTCGGCCCGGACGCGCCCGGCCTGGCGGGAGATCGTGGCATATACCCGCTCGCCGTCTATCTCATGCCGGCCGAGCGGCAGTTCGGCGAGCTTTGGCTGGCGCAGGAATTCAAAGGCTTGGCCAAAACCGCGGTTGAGGTTCGCATACAATTTAGCCTGCCCGAGCTGATCCAGAATCATGCCTGCCTCCCTTATTCATCCTCAAAATGTAAAGTCGGACCGCGGGCCTCAAGCCGGCCGCAGGTCTTTTTGCGTCAGGATTCGGATCGCGCCGCGGGCGTTTGCGGCGCTACGGCCTCAGGGTATTGGCTCGAAGCGGGAAAAAATCCCGTCTTTGCCCCGCCTCAGATGGGCGCGCAGACGTTCGGACGTTTGTTCGACGCTGGCGGATTTGAGCAGATCGTTGAGAAGTTTCTTATGGCTGTCAGAAGCGGCATCGCGCTCGCTGATCAGGTTGTTTTCGTCGAAAAAGATATGGCGCAGGCAGTTGGCGTACAGGCTGGTGAATCGCTCGATCCCGGCCAGATCGACCAGTTTCTGGTGAAAGGCCGCATCCGCCCCGCGGATCACATTCCGGGGCCGGCTCGGGCCGTCGGCCGCCGCGGCCAACCCCTCCAATTCCTTGGCCGCGGTGGCCAGCTTCGGCCCGTGAAACAGCCTGGCCGCCTGGCACTCGATGGCTTCGCGCAGCAGCAGGCTTTCATACAACCGGCAGACATCGCTGCGGCGGACCCGGGTCCCTTTGCGCGGCATGTTGACGAGAAACCCGTCCTGTTCGAGCCGCGTGACCGCCTCCCCCACCGGCGAGATGCTTACGCCCAGCAGCTTGGCGATGCTGCGCCGGTCGAAGATATCCCCCGGAGCCAAGGCGCCGGAAAGAATCTGATCCAGGATGCGGTTGTAGACGTACTCCCCGCAGGAGATGCGATTGGTTTCGGCGGATACGCCCAGGCGCGAACGGTCCATAAAGCCCCCCCCATGTGATATATCAGGAGATGTACCACATGAAACCTTACCTGTCAAGGGTCGCGGCCGGATTTTCCGTTGGCCGGGGCAATCATGGCCTATACGCACAAATTTCGCTCCGCGCGGCCGAATTCAATTTGACTAAGGATTTTTCGCGTTTTATACTGATGCATCAGTATTGATTTTTAAATCCTCTCTGCCTGGAAGTCTCAACCCCACCTGCAAAAAGGAGCGACCACCCGATGCGAACCCCCTGCGCGCGGCATTTGACGATGCCTCTGGCCCTGTTCCTGTCAGCCTGTAGTTTTTCGGCGTGGGGGGCGCAAACGGCCGCCGGCGCGGCCGGCGACCAGCCGGAATCTGGCCTGGTTTTCAAGGACCGGATAAATGTCTTCACCCCTGAGGAGGAGGTGATCTTCGGCCTCAAATCCGATTATTCCGGGCTGGTGCTGGTCAGCGGCAACACCGGACAGGTGACCGCGGCGGTGGCCGCCGGAGCCGGACAGTTTACTGTGGGTCGACTCCAACCGGGCTATTACCGGGTCTGGGGCGGGGAGCGGCAGCTGGGCTGCCTGGTGGTGGTGGTGCCGGAGGCGCAATACCCCAATACTTCCGCCACGGCCCTGGGGGTCGACTACGGCATGACCACCGCCGGCCTGCCGCCCGCCGGTCAAAACTTGACGGAATGGCTGGAACGCAACGCCCGCCTGGCCAAAATGGCGGGCGTCAAGCGCGTGCGCGAGCGCCTCTTCACCGCGCGGGAGGTGAAGAAAAATCCGGACGGGTCCTTCTCGATTCCCGAAAACGGTCTGACCGAAACCGCCCTCGGCATCACCCGCGCCGCGGGCCTGACCATCTGTGCGGTCTCGCAAAACACCCCGGAGGCGCTGAACATCGGCCATAACCGGCGTTGCCCGCCGCTCGACCCGGCCGACACTTACGGCCTCTATTCCGCCGTGGCCAAAACCTGGGGCAAGTATCTGGAAGGCCTCGAGGTCGGCAACGAGGTCGACATCCAGTTTTTCTACGAGGGAACGGCCGGAGAATACGCCGCCTACTGCAAAACCGCCAGCCTGGCCTTGCGCCGCGCCGCGCCGGACCTGCTGGTGATGCACTCCTCGTTCGCCCGCCCGGCCGTGCTGTTCAAGGCGGCGCTGGCGGCCAACGAACTGCGGCCGTATTACGACGTATTCAACTATCACGTCTACGGCAAGCTCGGCACCCCGATGGGGGATTACGCCAAATATATCATCGAGCAGGAAAAATGCCCGCGGGTGTGGTGCACGGAGACCAGCAAGAGCGTCGGCGTGTGGAATTGGCACCAGCCGGGCCAGACCGACTTTTCGCCGGCCGACTCGACGGCGATCGCCCGCAGCTTCGGCCCGGTCTATGCCGAAAACCTGGCGGCGGGCGCGGAAAAGGCCTACTTCTTCTACTGGCGCTTCTCCTCCGAACCTTCGGTCGGCACGGTTCTCGACCGTAATTTCCTGGCCACCGAGCGCTACGCCGCGCTGGCCACGGCCAACCGCCTGCTGGGCAATGCCAGCTACGCCGGCTCGTTGATTCCGGCCCACGTCCGCGCCCACCTCTTCGCCGACGGCCAGGGCCAGAAAT
>CAYMGG010000339.1:0-7002 GCA_964389915.1 uncultured Planctomycetaceae bacterium | reverse complement strand
ACCCAACTCTGATCACTACCCAGTTTCAACAGTTGCCGGTGCGCCAAGACGTGGTCTGCAGCCCAAGCCGCGCCGTCCTGGTTGGGGAAATCTGGGGAAACGGCGTCACCACCGATCAGTGGCATTTCTTTAACTACAACGGCAACATCCCCCACTCCGGGGGAAGCAATTGGCTGTATGCCGACGGCCACGCCCAATGGCTGATTTTCGACAAAGTCCCGGTGAATGGCGCGTCCAACAACGATTTCTGGTCCGGCGCGCCCTGACCGCCCCGTAACCGATCTGCCCCATCCGCGGGCCAGTGGGCCCGCCCAACTATGGCCCCGCCGCCGGCGGGGTCCACTCGGGAGTCGCCCATGCCTGACCTTCACCTGCCCCGGTTTTTATTCCTCCTGCTGCTTGGCCTCATCGCCGCGGATAGCGGCCGGGCGGCCGAACCGCCGGTATTCGGCGACCTGTCCGGCGCCGCCAACCTGGGCTTTGCCGATCCGGTCAAGGGCGACGGCCAGGGCGGCTGGTCGGACCAGGGGCCGGAGAACGATTTCCGCGAATTCGACGTGAAAGCCGCCGCCTTCGGCGGCATCCCGTTTAAAATCGTCGATCCCCAGGCCAACGCCGGCCGGGCGGTGCTGACCTTCAAAAGCCCGCAGATCAACGTCCCCTTGACCGAGGCGGACCTGCCCCTGCCGCCCGAACCGGTTCAATATCTTTATCTGCTGCACACCACCTGCTGGAACAAAAACCGGGAGGGCGAACCGATCGGAACTCTGCGCGTCGGCTGGACCGACGGTCCGGACACGGTCCTCGAGGTGCAGAGCGGCCGCGAGGCCGGCGACTGGTGGAATCCGGCCGAACTGGCCAACGGCGCGGTGGCGGTCAGCAAAGACAACCGCAGCGCCACGGTGGGTGTCTATCTCTCGAAATTCAAACTGGCCGAGGCCCCGCGCCGGCCGACCCGTCTGACCGTGACCACGGCCGGCAACTGCATCTGGATCGTGGTCGCCGCCACGCTGTCGGCCCAGGACTACCCTCTCCCGAACCCCCAGCTCTGCCGGATCGAAGCCGGCCGGGAGTGGCAGCCGGCGAATTTCCCCACCCCGGTCGTCGAGCCGGGCAGCATTCTGGACCTTAGCGCCTTGAACGAGCCGGGGCCGGCCGGTCAGCACGGTCCGGTCAAGGTCCGGCCGGACGGGCATCTGGCGTTCCGGGACCGGCCCGACCAGATCGTGCGTTTCCTCGGCGACAGCGTCCACCTGCTCGCCCTCAACCCCAAAAAGACCGACCATGCGGCGGTGGAAGAATACGCAGCCCTGGTCCGCCGGCAAGGTTACAACCTGGTGCGGTTTCATTTTCTCGACCACTATTTGACCACCTACTCCCAGTCGGACCTGGAGTTCGATCCGGACGCGCTCGACCGGTTCGATTATCTGGTCCACTGCCTCAAGCAGAACGGCGTCTATCTCTATGTGGACGCGATGTCCTCCTGGCGGGGCTACAAGAAGGGTTATGCCTGGGATGACGCCGCCAAAGCGGTCAATTTCAAAGCCCGTATCTATGTGGAGGAAGAAGTCCGCGATCATTGGAAGGCCGGCGCAACCCAGCTGCTGCGCCATAAAAATCCGTACACCCAGACCTGCCTGGCGGAAGACCCGCAGGTCGTGGCGGTGCTCTGCTTCAACGAACAGAACCTCAGCGTCTGGGGCGGGTTGGAGCACCTGCCCGCAGGCTTCACCCGCCGCTGGCGCGAGTGGTTGCAGGCCAAATACGCCACGCCCGCGGCCCTGGCCCAAGCCTGGACCAAACCCAACGGTCAATCCGACCTGCCGGCCGGCGCGGGGTTCGCCGAAGTGCCGGCGGTGGACTCGAAACTTATCAACGCCCTTTACGATACACACAGCCGGCGCGGTCGCGATTTCGCCAGCTTCCTGACCGAACTACACCGCGATTTATTGGCCTGGTACACCCGGACGCTGCGCGAAGTCGGCTACCGGGGGCTGATCTCGCAGTACGACTGGCTGCCACTGCTGCAAGACGATATCAATCGCGCCGAGGTGGAGCTGGTATCGATGCACGGTTACCACGCCCACCCCTCTAACTTCATCCTCAAGAATTCGGTGATCGACCAGGGCAGCTCGCTGCACAGCGGCGGCAATTATTTTTGCGCCCAGGCCCTGACCCGGTTCGGCGGCCGGCCGTTCTTCAACACCGAATACGGGCATGTCTTCTGGAACCGTTACCGTCATGAGGAAGGCCCCTTCTACGGTTCATATGCCGCATTGCAGGGCTTCGATTGCCTGATCCCTCACGCCGGGCCGATCCGATTGGCCGTCAAGGAACCGATCAAATCGTTCTCGGTGGGCATCGACCCCATCGCCCGGGCCTCGCAAGTGGTGACGGCCTTCGCCTTCGTGCGCGGGGACGTCAGCCGCTCCCCCCATTACGTCGACGTGCGCCTCGATCCAGAGGCCATTCTGCGCGAGGGGAAGAATTACAACGGCCTGAGCGCCGACCAGGCCCGGCTGGCATTGCTGACCGGCGCGGGCCTCAGCCTGACCGTCGGCGGGCTCACCCCGCCCCCGCCCGCCGACCTGACCCTGCCGGTCTTCGGCGTCGCTTCGGTCCGGGTCGAACAGATGTTCGCCGAAGTCCGCGAATCCGGCGACACTGCCGAGGCCTGGCAACGCTGCGTGGCCGAACTGCGCGCGCGCGGCATCCTCCCGGCCGGCAATCGGACCGACCCGGCGGCCGGAATCTATGAATCCGACACCGGCGAGTTGCGCCTGGAGATGCGCACGAATCGGCTGGCGGTAGTGACCACGCGCCTGGAGAGCGCCTGCCTGGACCCGGAGGCCGAAGCCGCGCCGGTTGAACTCTGCGCGCTGCGAGTGGAGTCGAGTTCGGTTCCGGCCGCCGTGACCGCAGTGGCCGTTGAGGGCGAAACCTTGGCCGCCAGCCCGCGGGTGCTGCTGGTCTACGCCACCGACGCTTTGAACAGCGGGATGACCTTCTCGGCGCCCAGCCGCCGCCGGTTGCAGGAACTGGGAACCCTGCCGATCCTGCTCCAGACCGGCCGGATCGAGCTCAATCTGGCCAACGCCCAGGCCGAACGCCTGAAAGCCTGGGCGGTGGACCTCTGCGGCCGCCGGGCCGAAGAAATCCCCCTGCGAGCCGAGGCCGGCCGGGTGCATCTGAGCTTGGATACGGCCGACCTCAAGTCCGGCCCGACACCGTTCATCGAACTGGCGATCAACTGAATGCCAGGACACAGGCCGGGGGAACTTTTTTGCCAAAAAGTTTCCCCGGCCCCGTTAACACTATTCGGTCAAAGTCGGCTATAGCCATTCACGTTAATTGTTGCTGAATCGGTTGCCGGGCGAATTCCGTAAATTTCGAATCCACTCGCCTGAACGGTCGAAACAGCGAAACTGGCGAGAGTTTTTTGGCGGGCCCGGAAACCTTTTTTTTCGCAAAAGGCCCCTGGAAAAATTAGGTCAATCGGCCTTGAGTCGACGCGCCACGGCCAGCAGATCTTCCCAGGCCTTCTGGTCGGCAGGATTGCCCCGCCCCTCGCGCTCGCGCACCCGCAACAGGTACGCCGGGTGATAGGTGGCCATGAGCGGAATCCCGGCGTACTCGTGCCACCGACCGCGCAGGTTGGTCATCGACAGCTGCAAACCGGTCAGGGTGGAGGTGGCCGGCAGCCCCAGGGTCATGATCACCTTGGGCCGGATGATCTCGATCTGCCTCTGCAAATAAGGCAGGCAGGCGCCGACCTCGTTGGGCAGCGGATCGCGGTTGCCGGGCGGACGGCATTTGATGATGTTGCAGATGTAGACCGATTCGCGCGGCCGGCCCAGGCCCTTCTCGATCATGGCCGTCAGCAGCTTGCCGGCCCGGCCCACGAACGGCCGCCCCTGCTCGTCCTCGTCCCGGCCCGGCGCTTCGCCGACAAAGACTAGGTCCGTGTCCAGGTTGCCCTCGCCGAAGGCCACGCGGTGGCGGGTCTCGCAGAGCGGGCAGAGCCGGCAGGCCTCGGCCGGCCCCCGGACCTCGGCCATGGCCGCCAGCTTTTCGGGCGCGCCGGTGTCCGCCGGCGGGGCGTCGTGCAGGCCGCGCAAAGATGAGGGAGATTCGGCCCGCGTTCGCGGCAGGACGGTTTCGACCTTCGGCCGGGGGGAGACGGGCGCAGTCACGGTCGCTGCGGGCGCAGCGCTTTCTGCCGTCTCGCCCGGCCAAGCGGCGGAAGCCGGGGCCAGCAGTCGGGCCAGGGTTTCGGGCACCAGAACTTCGCCCGCGAAATGGCTTACGCCCAGGGATTCGTCCAGCCGCAGCCGCGCGGCCAAGCTGCGGGCCACGCCAGCCAGTTCGGGCGGCAGCGCCGGCATGCCCTAGATCTCCAGGCTCTGGCCGTCCTCGGCCACCTGGACCGGAATGCCCAGTTTGGCTTCGACCTCGCGGACCGTCGCCGCGGCGTTCTTGACAAAATCCCCGGTGTTGTGCACGAACACCAGCCGCCCCAGTTTGACCTTGGCCCGGCTCAGCACATCGCAAATGGCGTCCACGCTCTGGTGGGCCGAATCGATGAGCAGCGCGTCGCACTCCTCCAGCAACGGCAGAATCTCGCGCGTGTCGTCCAGATCGCCGGAGAAGACCACCTTCTTGCCCTCGGCCGTCAGACTGAAGGCGCTGGAGCAATAGCTCTGGCGCTGATGATGCATGTGGAAATGCGAGGTCGGCTGGGCCGAAACCGTGACCTGCTTGTCACGGTAGATGTCGCCGGCCCGGACGCTGTCCAGGCTGAGCACGAAGCGCTTGGCGTAATGGTTTTTGCAGGCGCACTCGACCATGTCCAGCACGCCCTGCCAAGCCTGCTGGCTGGGGACGAAAACCTTTAGCAACCCATTGGCGGCCGGCTCACGCCCTACGGCCTCGCCCGCCACGGCCAGCTTTCGGATGCTCCAAAGCAACGGCGGCATGCCGCCGATATGGTCCATGGCCGGATGACTGACAAAAATGGCGCGCGTCTGCAACAAGTCCAAACCCGAGGCCAGCGCCGCACGCGAACAGCCCTCGCCGGCATCAAACCAGTACAGGCTATCGCCTACCTGAATGACAAAAGAAAGCGGCAGTCGACAACCATTAAGGCTTGAGCCGCTGGCCGTGCCGAGAAATGTAATCCGCATGTGGCTCCGTCACCCCTCCTCGCTGATTGGCTGGCCCAGGCTGGCCTTCAGCTCCAACCTATGCGTAACCACGCCATCACTCAACGCCTAGCGCTCCTGGCTGATATTTCTGGCCAACAAACTTATGCACAAACCGTTAAAAATGCAACTAGAATCGTTCGTTTGGTAACGCCCAGGAAAAATTTGACGCGCGGATTAAAAAATATATTATTTCCTGCCATGACGACCTCACTTAAAACCATCGCCCACACGCCGCAAGAACTGGCGGAAGCCATTGCCCGCGTCACCTGGATCGGGTTGGGAGTCAACCTGGTTTTGACGGTCGCCAAGCTGCTGGCCGGCTTGATCGGCTCCAGCCAGGCGGTCGTGGCCGACGCTGCCCACAGCTTTTCTGACATGGTCACGGATGTCGCCGTGCTCCTGGGAGCGCCGCATTGGACCAAACCGCCAGATAAGTGCCATCCGCACGGCCACGCCCGGATCGAATGCCTGATCACTGTTTTTATCGGTGCCGCCCTGGCAGTGGTGGCCGTCGGCTTGATGTACGAAAGCCTGAGCACTCTTCAGGAGGTCCATCTGCGCCCGCCGGGACTGGAAGCCCTTATTGCGGCGCTTATCTCCATCGGGGGCAAAGAAACCCTCTACCGTTGGACTATCGCCGTCGGCGGACGCATCCGTTCCTCGGCCGTGATCGCCAATGCCTGGCATCACCGCTCGGACGCGCTCTCCTCCATCCCGGCGGCTGCGGCCGTAGGCGGCGCGATCCTCCTGCCTTCCTGCCGGTTTCTGGATCACGTCGGCGCGGTGGTGGTGGCGATCTTCATTCTCCAGGCGGCCTGGAAAATTTCCGGCAACGCCCTAAAGCGCCTATCCGACGCGGGTGCGCCAACGGAAACCATCGAACAGATCAAGCGGATCGCCCTGGCCACCCCGGACGTGCGCCTGGTCCATAACGTGCGCACCCGCTACTTGGGAATGGGGGTGGCCGTTGACCTGCACGTCAAGGTCGACCCGCACATGACCGTGCGCCGGGGGCACGAGATCGCCGAGAACGCCACGGCCAGGCTGCGCGAACTGGGACCGGACATTGTGGACGTAGTCGTGCACCTGGAGCCCTACGATCCGGCCAAATAATCGCGTAATCAGCTGAAAAAGGCCGATACTCCGGGGATTTTCGCTTGACTGGAAAAATTGCCGGATACAATAGGGCCACAAATCCAACTGGCGGCGTAGCCAAGCGGTAAGGCAAAGGTTTGCAAAACCTTCATACTCCGGTTCAAATCCGGACGCCGCCTCCAAATATTGGCCCCGGGTCGTCTCGACCCGGGGCCTTTTCAAGTTCTACGCACCCCCTGTAAGCTCAGCGGTAAGCCGCCGCCAGCGCCTTTACGGTCAGCCGATAATTAGATTCGGCCTCCGGCGCATTGTAAGGAATGTGGGCGATCAGGCGGATGCCGGCTTCGGCCAGCCGCGTCAGTTTGGGCAGGTAGTCCGCCGGCGTACCGCTCACCCGGGCCTTGGCGATTAGGTTCTGACCGGCCAGGGCGTCACGCACCGCGGCGGCATCGTTCGGATTGGGATCGCAGCCGCGATCCAGCGCGAAGTCCAGCATGTACACTCCCGGGCACTCGCGCATCCGGGCCATGGTATGGGCCCAGGGACCGCAGGAATGAATCGCCAGGCCGCCGAAGGCTTCGGCCAGCTGCTGCTCCAGGGGCAGTGAAATGTTGGCGTTGACCTGCGGACTGGAGACGGCCAGATTATCGTCGGAGACCGAGATGCCCGGCAGCCCCGGCAGGCCGGGCATGATGTGCCCCGG
>CAYMGG010000338.1:0-7012 GCA_964389915.1 uncultured Planctomycetaceae bacterium | reverse complement strand
CCCCGGCCCGCCCCCCGCCCCCCCCCCCCCCCCCCGCGCCGGGGGGGGGGGGGGGGCGCCCCCCCCCCCGAGCCCCGGATGCGTTCCAGCCTTCCCCACTCCGACCCTTCCCCGAAGGGGAAGGGAGAATCTGCGCGACAATCGCCCCTTTTTTATGGGGGCGGCATTTGGTTGGGTCCGACCGACCAGCGGAGAGCCAGGCATGTCCGCCGTTCCCAGCCGCCGGCAATTGGCGGTGGCCTTGCGTTACGACGAACTCAAGGATCGTGCGCCGCGCGTCATCGCCAAGGGGCGGGGGACGATGGCCCAGCGCATCGTCGAGGTGGCCCGCGAGAACGGCATCCCCGTGCGCGACGATCCGGACCTGGTCAATCTGCTCTCCGAGATCGATCTGGGCGAGGCGATCCCCGCCGAACTCTACCCCGCCGTGGCCGAAGTCCTGGCCTACGTCTACCGGCAGAACAATCGGCGCGTGCTGCGATGAGCGCCGCCGCCCGGCTCCGAACGGCCGCCGCGCTGATCCGGCAGCTTGTCTATCCCTCGACCTGCGCAGCCTGCGGGGTCTGCCTGTTCGGCTGGCCCGAGGCCTGGCTCTGTCCGGCTTGCGCGGGGCGGATCGAATTTTTGGGCGATAATACCTGCCGGTTCTGCGGCGCGGGCGGCGGCCCCGGCACGGTCGCGCGCGACGAGTGCGACCGCTGCCGCCAGCAGGATCTGCGTTTCACCCGGGCGGTGGCGGTCAGCGCCTATGACGAGGTCACGCGCGAGCTGATCCACGCCTTCAAATTCGCCGGTGTTAAACGCCTGGCCGCCCCCTGGGGCGAGCTGCTGGCCGCGCGGGTCCGGGCGGCGGGCTTTCCGGAAAAACTGGATCTGATCGTGCCCGTGCCGCTGCATCCGCGGCGACGGCGGGAACGGGGTTACAACCAGGCCGAGCTGCTGGCGCGGGAACTGGCCGCCCGGCTCGGCTGGCCGCTGGCTGATTGCCTGGAGCGCATCCGCCATACGCCGGCCCAGGCCAGTCTGGACCGGGCCGCCCGGTTGGACAACCCGCGCGGGGCGTTCGTGGCCTGGGGCGATCTGCGGGACCGGCGATGTCTGCTCGTCGATGATGTGCTGACCACCGGCACCACGGTCAGCGAGTGCGCCCGCGCCCTGCGCGCGGCCGGAGCAACGCGGGTCTACGTCGCGGTCGTCGCCCGCTGACGGGAACCGTCCGGGAAAACTTTTGGCATAAAAGCGGCGAGGCTAAACCATTCCTGTTGGGAGCAGACGAACTCCGTTTCGCCCCCAGTTCTCTCCCGCCTTGGCAGCGTTTGAGCGAAAACGGTCGAGACGGACTCGACCCGCCCCGATTGCGGCAATCTCCGGGCGGCTCCAGGCGCAAAATTTAAATACCCTAAGCACGGCACCTCATGACAAAGAAGGCGATTGTCGCGTAGATTCTCCCTCCCCCCAACCCCCTCCCGGAGGGAGGGGGGCGTAAGTCGTGACCGTATAGATTTGTTCACTTATTTGCGGGGAGTTGTATTAAGCGCGCGAAACGGCGAAGCCGGTCGAGAGTTATTTGGAATGTCCGGGGAACCTTTTTTGTAAAAAAGGTTCCCCGGAATCGGCCTCAATTAACTTGGATTGATATTACTTCCCCCCGGCCTGGCAGGTCAGCCGCCCGTAGCGGGTCACGTCCTTGGACGGGCCGATGCCGGAGGACCATTCCAGGAAGCCCGCGCGGCCCTGGCCGTCGTTGTTGTTGACCAGAACGGAGAGGCGCAGGTCCTGGTCGGGTTTGTAGGTGAAGGGGTAGAGTTCACCCAGGTTCATCCGCAGTTGATAGATGGTCCGGCCGTCGCGCCGTTCGATGTGGGCGGCGGCGTAGCGGATCGGGCCGCTGTCGCCCGAGTAATTGCCCGGCAGATCGCCGCCAGTGTAGCCGGCCATCGTCTTCCAGATCGCCGGGCCGGCTGCGGTCAGGGCCAGCTGGAATTCGCTCTGCGGTTGCAGGCCGCTGTTTTCCGTATCGAAGCCGAACTGGACGCTGTCGCCGTTGTAGTATTCGCCCGGCCGTTCGGTTTGCTCGTGTTTGGCGTCGACCACCTCCACGATCAGATCCAAGCCCTGGTCGGAGACGCCGGCGGCGAAACGGGCCGAGTAATTGGCCGGCCGGATCTCGGGTTTCCAGAGCCAGCGCCAATCCTGTTCGTTCCAAACAATCGCGGCTTCATTGAGCTTCCCGCCGGGATGGTCGAAGAGCGGGGTCTGGACGTAGCGGCCCAGAGGAATGACGGTGTTGGCCAGGGCGGTGGCGCGCACCTTCTTGGGCGAGATTATGACGTCGTCGCGCGGAGTCCAGGCGGCCAGAGTTTCCAGTTTCCCGCCGTCGGCGAAGTACATCAGCCCGGGCTGTAGTTGGAAATCGTTCTTTTGCGGACGCCCCTCCCAGTCGACGATTTCGGCGGCTTCGGCCAGGGCCGCGGCCAATTCAGCGCCGGGGGCGCTGGCTTCTTTGCCTTCGGTCCAGAACATCAGCAGCCGCTGCCCGCCGGTGCGGAAGGCCGCGATCTTCTGGTCGCCGAAGGCGTACCAGCCCGCATGTTCCAGCCGGTCCTGCACGCGCGCGACCAGGGTGTTGAAGACCAACGCCGGCAGGCGCGGCTCAAGGGCCGGCTTGCGGCGGAAGAGGCCGCTGCTGTGATTCAGGGTGCGGTCGTAGGGCAGTTCCTCCATCTCGTCGAGGTTGATCATTTCGAAGAAGGCGACCCGGTCTACCCCCAGGTGGATCTGATTGGCCAGATCCAGCAGCAGGCGGCGGCAGAGGGCGGGCTCGCTTCCTTCACCGTGGTCGACCGGATGACCGTTGTAGCGGCGCAGGATGGCGTGCCATTCGAAATTGGTCCAGCGTTCGGTCACCGGGAGGCCAATGGACTTCTCTACCGCCCGCAGATCGGTCGGATCGGGCCAGGAGCCGTGCGGCGAGAGCGAGTCGTAATGGCCGCCGGCCCCGCAGTTCAGGGCTTCGCGGAAGGTCGAGAGGGCCGCCGCGCCGGCTAAGCCCACCACCGCCTGCGGCTGCTTGGCCTTGATCGCGTCGTAGGCGGAGATCAGCATTTTGGCGTAATTTTCCGAGTTGTCCCACCAGTAGACGCTGCCCCGGGGGCTGAAGGGCTCGTTCCAGATCTCCCATTCGCGGATGAAGTCGCCGTAGCGCTCGGCGGTGGCGCTGACGAAGCGGGTCCAGTCGGCCAGATCGCGCGGCGCGTAGGCCGAATAGCGGGGCGTGACGTAACGCTCGGTCTCATCGGGATGGGAGCTGGCCCAGCGGGGGGTGCCGTAGAAGGTGCCGATCAGGTCGAAATCGCGGGCCTTGAGGTCGGCGACGACCTGGTCCAGGCTGCTCCAATCGAGCTTCCCGCGTTCCGGTTCCAGCCGCTGCCAGTCGATCCAGCAGAGGCGAATGAACGACAGGTCGAGCAGTTCCGCCAGTTGGACGCGCTGTTTGAACGAGCCGTCGTAATGCTCGCAACCGCCGAATTGGCGCTGTTTCTGACCGGCGGGACGGGGCGCGCGGGCGGCCACGACCAGGGGGAACTGGTCATGGTGGATTTCGACCGGATCGCCCATGGACTTGTATTTGCCTTCGCGCGGCTGCATCCAGTACGAGCGGGTGACCGGAGTGCTTTCGCCGGCGCGGTTCTGCCAGGCGAAGGCGATTTCGTAAAAGCCCGGCTCCGGGGCCGTCCAGGTCCAGCCGTCGCGCAGGAAAGTTTCGCGGTCCGCGCGGATTTGGCCGACCTCGCGGCCGGCCGAATCGCTGACCACGCCGGTCACGGCGGCCAGGTCGGGCGCGACGGTGTTGGGGGAGGTCGCCCGGTAGCGGACGGTTTCACCCAGCTGCCACCAGGAGGCGAACTTTTCGGCCGTCAGGCTCAGGGGCAGGGAATCCAGCGCCGCCAAGCCGATCTCGGTCACGCCGATCCGACCGAGCGGCGCGGTTGCGTCTTTGACCCGGCTGGCGGCGAAATTAAGGCGGGCCTGGCTGGCCTGGGCGGGGCGCTTGTCGGTCAGGACCAGCTGCGTATAAGTTTTGAATTTGTCCTCGGCCGGCGAATAGGTGTCCATTTTCGCGGTGTCGAGAAACCGGCCGTCGGCGTCGTGCCAGGTGACGAAGGCGTAAAGCCGCCAGCCCGAGGTCTGCGGCGCGCTACGGGCCTTAAAGGTCAGGCGAAAGGCTGCGGCCAGGGGGGGGAGTTGGCAGAACGGGCTCACCCAGCCGGCCAGAGTTCCTTCCGGCGGGGCCAGAAAGACCAGGCTCTGCGGGTCGCCCGGATTGAGCGCGTCCAGCCCGCCGGTCTGCGGCGCTTTTTTGACCTGCCCCCAATCGCCGTACCAGCTCCAGCCGGCGGGGGCGGCGGGCGTCGACCCGGCCGGAACGGGTTCAAAAGCGGCGCTGAAAAGCGGAGTTTCGGCGGCCAGGCTCAAGCCGCCGGCCAGGGCCAGCAGGCTCAGCAGGAGGGCGGGGCGGGCGAACGGGACAGGCGTCGGGGTCACGGGGATCTCCTTTTTTGGGCTCGCAATGAGAAAGCGATCAACGTTTTGATGCCGGGGCAAGCCTTACGCACTCGCCTTTCGCGGCTGGCGGCGCCGCTCCTTGACCGACGGGAGTCGACATGTCCTCACCATTCGATGTGATTGGTGCGGCTGTCGAGGTCGTCGTAATTGAACGGCGGCTGAAGGTAAGGATTGTGGATGTCCAGGACGGTAATGGCGGTGACGTGGCCGTCGAGCCAGGCGATATTGCAGCTGCGATTGTGGCGGCCGGCCGGGCGGCCGAAGTTGGTGTTGCTGTGAAGGGAGGAGCTGCTCAACAGCACGCGGAAGAAGCCGGAATCCAGGTCGGAATTGCCGCTGGCGGCGTTTTTGTAGGTGTCGAGCAGGAAGATCCGGTCCGACGGCGTGCGGGCCCGGTCCAGCTTGGGCGACCCCTGGTCGCCGGCGGCGCTGGCGAACAGGTCGCGGTTGATGGACAAATGCGGCGCATAAGGCCAGTTGAAATTCTTTTTCGACATCTCCGGGCAGGTGAAGACCTCCTTGGTCGCGTATTTGCCGGTTTCCAGCAGCATGTTCCAGTAAGGGATATAAACGGTGGCGACCGGACCGATGTGCGGCGTCAGGCAGGAGGCATAATCGCCGGCGTAGATGAACTCGCTCAGGGCGAGCTGCTTGAGATTGTTGCCGCATTGGGCGGCGCGGGCGTAAGAGAGGGATTTTTCCAGCGCCGGCAGGAGCATGCCGGCCAGGATGGAGATGATGGCGATGACGACCAGCAGTTCCACCAAGGTAAAGCCGGCCTGGACCCGCCGGGGTTCGTCCGGGCGGCGATTGCGTTCGGGCAGCATGAATGGACTCCTTGACCGAAAGAACCCCGGGGCTTCCGTTTCCGGGAGAATGTCTGACGGGCGGGGCGTCGGCCTGGCCGGTTCGGCCGGGCACCAGCCCAGTTCGCCGGCGAGCTCCGGCGCGAGCAGCCCGCGCTCCAGAGCGCGGATCAGCCGGCTGATGATCTGGTCGCCGGAACCGGCGGTCTCGCGCAAGGCCCGGGCCGGCGTCGTGACCCGGATCAGCCCCGCGGTCTGGACCTCGGCCGCCGGCGGCAAGGTGCGGTGCAGTTTGACGCCGGGAGGGGCGGCTTTGCGGAAATTTTTAGGCACGCTCAGTTGGATCAGCGCTTCATCGGCCGCCGCGGCCGGCGCAGCGGTTTCGGCGTCGATCAGGCCGTGGTAACGTAGAGCCGTGTCATGGCTGACCACGGCCTGAATTTCTTCCTTTTGATTGCGACTCCACAAAAGCCAGCGACTGAGTTCGGCCATGAGCCCGTTGGTCTGACAGGGCAGGCGGTAGAGCCCTTTGTCGATTGCTTCCCATTTGCCGGTCAGGCAGCGATAAGAGTGATGCTCAGGGCGAAAGCCGCAGTCGCGGGCCTGTTTGGCGGTAAAATATCCGCCTTGGGGCAGAGCCAGATTGGCCAGTTTATTCTCGTCGCCCTGACTGGCTCTAGACATGGGTAGCCCTGCTTTTCAGCGGTTAGCGGTGCGCATCTCCCTGGCTTGAGCATAAACTTAAACGTTCTGGCCAGCCAATTGGTTTCTAAGTTGGCGTTTTCAAAAACTAACAAATGAATTTGCAGCTGTTTGTGGGCTATGGTGATGCAGTTGTTAGATTCTGCCTTGGGGCTATAGCGGGGCGCCGTGAGTTTTGGTCGAGGGGGTGTAAAATTGGCAAAGCCGGGAGGGTTATTTTCGATGTCGGGGGGGCGTTATTGTCCCCCAGCCCGCCCTTCTAGCGTACCTGCGTCATAGATCGGAGATTTTTTTGGCCTGAGCCAAAGATGGCCGCTGCCCCAACAAGTACATGGGCAGGCCTAGCAAGGTGGATAACACCATGTTCCAGCAGCGCCAGAGCAAAAGTACCGAAGCCCCACCTCGAACCGGATCTCCCGCCGTGGTCCGGCACATTTCCAGCAACTCTGCGAAGGCGTATTCGCCCACGCCCAAGCCGCCGCCCGGAACGGGCAGGCTGTTGGCCACAAACGCCGGCGGCGCGGCAAAGAACACGTGGGCCAGCTCGATGTCCTTGCCGGCCGGCGAAGCCTGGGCCAAAACCCAGATGCTAAACAGGTTGAGTAGCTGCAGCAAGGCCGAAAGCGCCACCGCCGTCAGCAGAACGCGGAAATGATCGTGATAGATCAGGATGGACTGGATCAGGGAGACCAACTGCCGCCCCAACGGCAGGCGGCGGCTCAACCAAGCGGCCAGGGTCCGACCCGGTTGGCAGCTGGGCACGATCACCACGGCCACCAGTCCCGCCAGGCTGCACAGGCCCATGATCGCCACCGCCCGGCCGCGCAACAGTTCGCCGGCCGCCGCCGTAGGCGCCCAAAGGGCCATGGGCTTGCCGGCCAAACCGATAAAGATGAAGAGGATCATGCCCAGGGTCAGGGCGCCCCAGAGGATCAGCC
>CAYMGG010000337.1:0-7018 GCA_964389915.1 uncultured Planctomycetaceae bacterium | reverse complement strand
CCGCTCCTATGGCTAGTCCGCCTTTATCTCCTAAAATAAGCCATATTATGGGATTTTTACAAGATTTTTCGATCAACCCCTAAAAGAGGACCTGTCATGGCAGATCTACCCAACCCTCAAAATTACCAGGGAGACGTTTCCGCCGTCCGGGTGATTGCGGATTTGGAGGAGCCGTCGATTTACGACCGGCTCTGGCAGCCCTACCTGGCGGACCTGGGCGGCGGCCGGCTGGCGGCGGCCTTCGGCGCCCACCTGCGCGGCAAGGTCGACATGGGCGACATCCGGTGCAGCGTAAGTCTAGACTCCGGGGCAACCTGGGCTCCGGCGGGAACCGTCTTCGATCACCGCCTGCCCTGCGGCAACCAACGCTGCGGCTACGCCAACCCGGTTCTGTACCAGGCGCCGGGCAGCCCCACGCTCTGGTGTTTCGCCATGCGCGCCCCGTTCTTTTGGACCTCGGGCGACAACAGCCAGCTGGCGGCGGCCTATTCGGTCGACGGCGGCTGGTCCTGGCTGGAGGTGCCGCTGGCCAATCGGTTCAACTCGCCCCTGATCACCACCTGCCACCCGGTGATGGTGGATCGCCCGGAGGGGCGGCGTTACCTGCTCTCGGTGCACCGCGGCACGCTCCAGGGCGACCCCCACGGCGACATGCGAAACTTCGTGCTCGAATCGCCGGATCTGCTCAACTGGCAATTGGCCGGTTATGTACCTTGGCCGGTCGCCGGTCCAGTGCTGCTCTGCGAAGCGGGGCTGGTCAAACGGAGCGACCGGGAACTGACCATGCTGCTGCGGACCGCCAAATACGGCTGCCTCTGGCCGGTCACGGCCCTGGACGAACCGGTAGCCTACCGCAGCACCAGCCGGGACGGAGGCCGCACCTGGAGTCCGGCCGAGCCCGAGCCCGGCTGCCACAATACCTGGAGCAAGGGCTTTTACGGGCTGGCTCCGGACGGCGCGGAGCTTTACGTCTATTCTCCGGGGCCGGTGTGGGAACGCCGGGCGCTGCACTGGGTTCGACGGCAACCCGGCCAGTCAGGCTGGAGCCAGCCGCGTTGCTTCTACGACGCAGCCAACCGCAACAGTTATCCGACCCTGCTGCCCCGGACGGAAGGTGGCTGGAATGCCGTCTGGGACAGTTCGTGGGATCTGGAGCGCATCCGTACCCGCATCTGCTTCGGGGTTTTCACCCCGCCGCGCTGAGATCAGGCCCGGAGCCGAACGCCTGACCCAAAAAACCGGGGCGGCGGTTTGCGTCCGTCGCCCCGGTTCACCCGCAACCAAGCCAGGTTTAGAATTTGGGCAGGAAGTAGTAGTCCATCGGATTAAGACCGTGCCCGGCCTTGCCCTCGACCAGGGTCGCCCAAAGCGCCCACTGGACGTGCAGGTCCGCCCAGAGCGCGTTGGGGCCATGGTTGTGTCGGTCGCCGACCGCCAGCAGCGGGCCGCAGGCCGACGGATGCTCCAGGGTCAGCAGGTATGTAAGATTGGCCGGGTCGCTGGCCGAATCCGCGATCAGCAACGACTCCGAGAGGCCCTTGAGCTGGGTGATCTTGCGCCGGGGCGAATGGGTCCAGTCCTCGATCCCGCTCAATTCATGGTTCCAGCCGTACCCGCCTTCATAGCAGCGGTACCAGGTGTTGCCCTTCTCCACCGCCAGATCGCGCGTCCACAGCGAACAGCGGAACACCCCCATATTTATGCCCTTGAAATTGCCGCTGAGTGGAAAGCTGGTGATCCCCAGGTAGGGCGCCAACTGATTCTTCCAGTCGGCCGCGCTGCCGCCGACCAGCTTATACTGCTTGACCGGCAGCCAGTTCTCCCAGTCGCCCAGGTACAGACCGTTGGCGATTCCCATCTGGCTCAGGTTGCCGGCGCAGGAGATTCTTTTCGCCAGCTCGCTGGCCTTGATCAGGCAAGGGATGAGCAGCGCCGCCAGCACCGAAATGATGGTCATGACCACCAGCAGTTCGACCAGCGTGAACGCCCCGGTTTTTGCGCCCCTGCCCAGATTCAGACTTTGCATCTGTAGATCCTTTATGCCCGTAAATGACGGCCGAAATTATTCGCGCGCCAGCTCGAAAAAGGGCGTCGGCCCGTTTTTCAACTGCGCGGTGTCGAGTTTGATCCTAACCTCGTCCTTTTCGCTCTTGCAGGGCAGGCTCTCCCGCCGGCTGCCGTCGAGGCCCAGGGCGTAAAGCTTCAGGCCCGCCGGCGCTTCCACGGCCAGGGAGAGTTCGAGCTGACCGGTGCGCATGAGCACGGGCAGCTGGCCGGGATTGAGCAGCACGCTACGGTCCTCCGAGAGCTCCGTGCCGGAATTGAGCGCGTCGGTACCGTAGACGATCACGATCCGGGAGCTCCGGGCCAGGACCTCGCCGTCGACGGCGCAGGCGCTGACCGCGGCCGACACGCTGGAGCCCGCCACCCGCAGGACCGCCAGCCGGGCCGTCCGGCCGGCCAGGAGCGAGACGCCTTCGCTGCGCGGGGTGGAGACGGAGATGAACTTCTCCGGGGCGCGCAGGAGGATCTCGCCGGTCTGGCTCTGGAACACGCCGGTCTCGGGCGAACTCAAGTTATCCTTGGCCAGCACCCCCCGGGCCTTGAGCGTGGCGACGAATTCCGGCAGATTGAACTTGGCGTCCTTGGTCTCCTCGACCGACTGGAACCAGGCCGTCCCGCCGAGGATCGCGCCGGCTCCGGGGCTCAGGATCAGCTCCGGCTTGAGGGCCACCGCCGGCAGATCGGCCGGCCCGTCGATCCCCGCCATTTCGAGCGCGAAGCCGGTCAGCAGGGCGATGCGTAATCGCGGGGGATTTTGAGCAAAACCTCTTTCGTCGCGGGCCGGACGTCGCCGCGCCGGAAGAGGCAGCCGCCGACGAACTCGTTGGCGATGGCGACCGGATCATAGGAGGTGATGAAATCGAAGTTCGCCTCGGCCTCCAGCAGGGCCGGATCGCAGTGGTCCATGATCGCCCCGAACGCCTGGAGCGCGGAATAGGCGGGAAAGACCAGGGCGTTCTCGTGGCGGTAGGGGTTCCAGTAGGCGTGCTTGTGCTCGTTGACGATGAACGGCCGGCCGGCCAGGCGCATCGAGGCGATGCCGCGCCAGTAGTCGGCGCCCTGCCCCACCGAGCTGCTCTGGGAACATTGCGAGCCGACCCGGGTCACGTCGGAGGGGTGGGCGAAGTAGCCGTCGTTGGAGACGACCTCGCAGCCGCCGGCCCGCGCGGAGGCGTACAGCAGGCCCTTGCTCATGTTGTACTGGCTGATCAACCCCGGATAGCCGATCTCCCGCAAAACCGTCCGGTACCAGGTTAGGCACTCGGCGGACAGATTCCGGCGAAAGATGTTGAACTCGTTGCCCAGGAAACCGCCGGAGCCGCCGGGCAACTCGACCGAGTCGAGCGTGGTGAGTTTTTTCGCAACCGCGTCGCCCCGGCATTGGGCCACCAGCGCCTCCAGCGTCCCGAATTTGGCCTTGAGCCACTCGCCCCACTTTTGCTTGAACCGGACGCGCGTCTCGTCATCGAGCCGGTCGAACATGAAGAGGCCGAACTCCTGCTCGTTGTAAGGTTCGACCACCGCGATGGCCGGCTCGTCCTTCCAGGCCACCCCGGTATAGGGGTTAACGTGGTTGAGCATATTCGCGGCGCAGGCCCGCCAGCGCGCCCGGCTCTCGGGGTCGCCCAGGTACATCTTGGCCTTCACGGACATCACCTCCCGCCAGCCCTTGCCGCCGTCGGCCCGGCCCAGCCGGTAAGCGGCAATGGTCAGGTAGGTGTAGACGCCGTTTTCCTTGAGCTGGGCCAGGAGCCAGTCGACTTGATCCAGCTTTTCGGGATTGTACTCGGCATCGACCTTGGCCCCGTCCATTAGATACGCATCCATGGGCAAAAGCCGGATCAGGTCGTAGCCGCCGCGATGGAAGAGCTCGGAGAACTTGGTCATCCGCTGGCGGACTTGCTCGGAGGGGCGGCCGCCGTCGAGTTTTTTAAGCGTCCAGAAGGAGTTGGAGCCGCGAAACCGCCGGGGCACGTCGGGCGAATCGGCAAAGACGAGCTGGCCGGTCGAGCCCACGCCCAGCCGCCCGTGCCGCCCGGCCGGACCGGCTTCGACAATGCCGGAGAGGTCCAGGGCCGTGCCGGGCTTGACCTGGATGTCGGCCATATCGACCGGCCGCCACTCCGGGCCGGCTTCGTATTTGATCTTGCCCATGTTCAGCGGGATCTTCTTGCTCGAAAGGGTGGCGGCCACCACGATCCACAACGCCTGCTCGGTAGTCTTGAAGTCGACCCCGACCACCCGCTTGGCCTCGGATGCGAACTCGAAGCGGCTCAGGTAGACCCCGACCGTCGAACTGCCGTTCTGCTGGCTGACCACCACCCGGCCGTTGGGCAGATTGCCCGCCCCCCACCAGTCCGCCACGTCGGTGCGCGAACGGACCTCCTTGACCACCGCCCCGCCGTCGTCGAACCGGATCTTGATGGTTCCGATCACCGCGCCGGCGGGGGCCGAGTTCCAGCAGGTCGTGTGCAGCAGATAGAGATTGCTGCCCCGCGGCTTTTGCGCGGAAAGGTCCAGACCGGCCTTGGTCAGGCCGGCGGGAAAGCTCTTGTGCCGAAAGCTGAGAATGGCCCGGCCGGCATGCTGGGCAGGATTGAGGATGTTGAAGGTCACGCCTTCGAATTCCTTCCGCCCGAGGGGAAAGGAGCGCAGGTCGTTCTCCGGCCCCTGATCGGACCAGCCGCCCCGGCCGTCGCCGGCCAGTTCGTCCTTGAAATCCATATTGGCCGCCGACGAAAGGCCCAGGGGGATGTCGTCGGCGAGCAACGAAGCGGCGCTCAACAGAAACAGGCAGGCGGCGGTGGCAAGAGTCTTCATGAATCATCTCCTCGTCAGAGTCAGGGATCGGGTCGCGCCGCAGGACTCCCGGATTTGCAGGGTCGGGGCCAGCAGCCGGCTCTCCGGCCGGCGGAGGGGATTCCGAATCGCCTGCAACGAGATCGCGGCCGCGGTTTCGGCCATGAGATCAAACGGCTGTCGAACGGCGCTGAGCGCCGGGGTGCAAATCCTCTCCAGCCACGGATAATCGTCGTAGGTGACAAAGGAGAGCCGGGCGGGAATCTCGACCCCGCGTTCCTTCAACACGCCCACCGCGCCGAGGCTGGCCATATCGCCGCGGAAGATCACCCCGTCGAACGCCGCGCCGGCGTCGAGCAGGCTGCGCATGGCCGCCGCGCCGCTGGCCTCCTCCCAGGGGACCACTTCGCGCAGCAACTCCGGGGCGAACGGACAACCGGCCGCCTGGCAAGCCCGGCGAATCCCGCCGAGGGTTTCGTTCACCGAGACGTCGGTCAGCGGCCCGTCCGCGTAGGCGAGGCGCCGGCGACCGAGGGCGAGGAGGTGTTCCGCCGCCAGCCGGCCGCCCAACTCATTATCGATATCCACCCACAAAAGGTCGGGCTCAGACTTGGCCGGGCCCATCGCCACCACCACGTGGCCGCGTTCCTGGAGCCACCGGACGCTTTCCAGCTGGTTCATGCCCCACTTGACGATGACCGCCTTGGCCGCGGGGATGAGTTCCGGATGCGCCTGGAAATGCGCCCGCAGATCGCCCCCGTGCGGAATCGGCAGAAGGTCGAACCGAAACCCCAGCTCCACCGCCGCCCGACTCAGGCCGTCGATGCTCATGGAGACATAGGGGTTTTCCATCAGCGGTTTGCCGATCAGCTCGAAGGCGAAGCAAAGCGAGTTCGGATCCAACTGGGCGGCCCCGGCCGGATTGGCATACGTGCCCGAGCCGTGCCGGCGGGTGATGATCCCCCGCCGCTGGGCCTCCTCCAGGGCCGAGCGGATGGTCACCCGGCTGACCTGGAACAATTCCGCCAGCTTGCGTTCGGAAGGCAACTTGCCCTTGGCGCCGAAGTCGCCCAAAGCGATGGCCTTGGCGATCCGGTCACAAATCTGCGCGTATTGCGTCATTTCCTCGCCTTCCCGAAAAGCATACCACTTACAATACCACTTTCGATAGACTTAGCAAGCCCAACTCGGATTTTTTTATCATTCCGGCCTAAGTCCACAGAAAATTGCTCCTACGTTTTGGGGGCCACAATCGTTCTGGCGGGTAAAATTTTAGCTCAAAATCCAGCGGGGAGTGTCGGGATTGAACACAGCCAAATCAGCCGCCGCACCTACTCTTTAATTTTAATTAAAGCTTTTATTTAAAAATATTTATATGCATATTTTTAACCTTTTTAAGCCAACCAGAATCAAGAAACAGATCGCCTCGATTCAAATCCAGGGATAATATCAACCTGCTGGATCGAGGAGAAACCGTCAGTGCTGAACTCTTTGCGCAAGCTCAAATCCCTGGCCGCCACTCAGCACGGTTATTTTACGGCCAAACAGGCCAAAACCTGTGGCTTCTCCAAATATCTGCACTCATACCACTGCCGGCAAGGGAACTGGCTGAAATATCATAATGGCTTGTTTCGACTCCCGGGCTTTGCGGATTCGCAGGAGGCCGAATTCGTCCGCTGGACGCTCTGGAGCCGCAATAACCTGGACCAGCCCCAGGGCATCATCAGCCACACCAGTGCCCTGGCGTTGCGGGGACTGGGCGACTTTGACCCGGAGCACGTGCACCTGACCGTGCCGACGACGTTTGCCAAAAAAGACCAGCCCGGGTGCGTGATTCACAAGGCTTCGCTTAATCTGTCGGCCATCGAATCGCGCGACGGCTTCATGGTCACGCGCCTGTTCAAGACCCTCGAGGACGTCCATCCCCTGCTGGTGGAGCGCGGGGCGTGGCCGCAGACGCTCCGCCGCGCGCTGGCCGCGGACATCCTTTCGCGGGAAGAAGCCCTGATTCTGGACGGCTGGCCCAAGACCTTACCGGCGCCGGCCGGAGCGCTCCATTTGGTCGCGGAGACGCCCGTTCCCGCCGAAGCTGAATCTTTGGAGCCGGTCGAACCGGTGTTGCAGAACGAAAGGATCTTCCAAATGATCTGCCGCC
>CAYMGG010000336.1:0-7020 GCA_964389915.1 uncultured Planctomycetaceae bacterium | reverse complement strand
CACCCCGCCCACAAACGCGGGGAACGTGATCTTCCTCGGTGACGATGGCAGCGAGATTCAGTGGCTGCCTGGCGAGTACCACACCATGGTGAGGATCGACCTGGCCGAGATCCAGGTCAAGGGACAGGCCGGAGACAAGGTGAGCGTGGTCGGGGGCACATGGTGATGGGGGCTGAACCTTGGGTTATTACAGCTTCCCCTCGAACACCGGCGGCGATGGATTCGACGTGCTCAGGAAAAGCCTGTCGCAGGAGGAGGCCGACCAGAAGCGGATTGTGCTTCCCGATTTCCAGGTCGCGCCGGGAGAGGTGATTCTCCTGATCGAAGGCGCGCCCCCGCAGATCTACGGGGTGGATTACCTGGTCGTGGGGAACGAACTGATCTGGGCCGGCATGGGACTGGACGGCCAGCTGGCCACGGGGGACGAGATAACGGTGGTGCACCAATGAGCAAGATGCAACGCAAATGGATTGAGGACGAAGCGGTTGGGCCGCGCCAGTTGGATCTGGACTTCCCTCTGGCCACGCGCTGCACCACGGAACCGCCGGACGGTCAGATCCCCATCGGGACGGTGACCCTCTGGCTGAACGAAGCAACGAACCGGCTGGAAATCAAGGCGAAGCTGTCTGATGGCCGGATCTTTATCGGAGACGTGCGTCTGAGACGCCAACTGTAGAAAGGGAATCGTCATGTCGAGACTTCAAACCAAGTGGATCGAGGATGGGGCGATTACCGCTCCGAAACTGAATGCAGACGTCAAATCCGCCAGTACGGATCTGACCACCGATCCGACCAAGCTGATCGACCGCCAGACTCTGCAGGCGGTTCTGGACAAGCTGCAGGCCGGTCTGGACATCCAGGAAGACGTGCTGGATGTGCAGGTCGATACCACGCTTGATCCGGGTGGCAGCCCTGTGGCGGGTGACCGGTATGTGATCACCGCTCCCGGCAGCCTGCACGCCAACTTCGGCACCATTACCGGCGTCTCCGCCGGCGACATCGTGGAATACGACGGCGCGGCCTTCGTGGTGATGTATGACGTCAGCGCCGAGGAAGGAACTACCGGATCGGCCCTTGTCTGGGACCGGACTGGCGGGCGGTTCCTCCGCTACGACGCCTCGGCCCAGGACTGGGTCGAGTTCGGTGGGCTGGCAGGCGTAACTGCCGGGGACGGTATCGCGAAATCGGGCGATGTCATCTCCGCCGACGTGGATGGCGTGACCGTCATCATCGACGGCAGCGGGAAGATCGCGTCTGTCCAGAAGTCCTTCGCGCAGAAGGTCTTCGCCATCGACAGCGCAGTTGCGACTGCCGGGTACTTCGAGTTGCCCCTTCGGCTTGATGCGGGCGACCTCGCAAACGTGGCGGTCTACGCCGTCGGCGGTCCCGCCCAGGTCAACAAGCAGGCGGTCGGTGCCACCGGGGCCACCCCCGATTTCGATGTCATCAACCCCGGAACCGGCAACAGCCAGGTCCACGTCAACCTGAACGGTGGCGCGACGGGCTTGAGCGGGGTCATTGGCGATGGCGACCTGTTGATCGTCATCTATCCGGCGTAGGAGAGGCGTTCATGATCGGGATGTCCGCTCGCTTCCACTTCCAGTCGCCCAAGGTGCTCCGGGCCGTGAAGCGTGTCAACGTGCGCGGCCTGGGGCATGCCGGTGCCGGGATTCGGCTACGGGCACGGCGGAGTATTCGCCGCAGCGAGAGCGCCAGTCAGCCCGGGCAGCCTCCGCATACGCGGAAGGGGCAACTCAAGCGCGCCCTTCTCTACGCAGTGGAGCGGAGCGATGAGCGCGTGGTCATCGGGCCAACCTACGAGGTCGTGGGCCGCAGCGCCATGGCGCACGAGTTCGGCGGCAGATACCGCAGGGAACGTTATCCGAAGCGCCCGCTGATGGGACCGGCACTGATCAATCATCTGCCGAGCATACCGAAGCACTGGAGGGCCTCGGTTCGCTGACACCCCGACCAACGGGAGGCGGGATGCAAGGTGCTTTGAGATACGCGACAGCGTGAATGTCAGCCCGGACACCGGGCAGGAGGAACAACATGGGTATTCGACTGGGTATGCAGGGGCGGCTTTACCGGAACACCGGCAGCTACGCCGCCCCGGTATGGGAGCCCCTGAACAACGTGCGCGACCTCACCCTGAACCTGGAAAAGGGCGAGGCCGATGTCACCACCAGGGGGAATAACTCGTGGCGTGCTACGGCACCCACTCTGAAGGACGGGTCCATCGAATTTGAGATGGTGTGGGACACCGAGGACGCTGGCTTCACCGCCATCCAGCAGGCCTACTTTTCTGACGGCACCATCGAGATGGCCATCATGGACGGTGACATTACGGCCACCGGCACGCAGGGCCTGCGCGCCACCATGGGCGTCACGAACTTCACCCGGAACGAAGAGCTCGAAGAGGCCATGCGGGCATCCGTGTCCATGAAACCGGCCTATGCGGCAAACGCTCCCGAGTGGATGAACGTGGCGTAGCCGAGGAGGAACCCAATGAACGAGCAGCGCCCCAAGTACGTGAAATGCGTCTGCGATGTCTGCGGCAGAGAGTATGCCGCGCTCAAGGAGCAGGTGGACGCGGGCAGCATCCGCCATTGCCCGAAGAGCGATCCGCGCAAGACCAAGACCATGGTGGAGCCTGAGAAGAAACCGGAGGACGCATGAAGACATTTGCTGACAACGCCGGACGCACCTGGTCGGTCTCGCTCAACGTGGAGGGCGTGAAGCGCGTGCGCTCCCTCTGCGAAGTCGACCTCATCGAGGCCGTGGGCGGGAAGCTGCTCGAGCGGATCACCTCCGACCCGGTCCTGCTGTGCGATGTGCTCTTTGCCATCTGCAAGGAGGAGGCCGACACCAAGGGCGTCTCCGACATCGAGTTTGGCCGCTCCCTCGCTGGGGACGCCATCGACCTGGCCACCACCGCGCTCCTGGAGGAGCTGATCGCTTTTTTCCCTACGGAAGCCAAGCGCCGGGTGCTTGGCAAGGCGATGTCGAAGCTGACAAGCCTGCAGACCCGGGCGCTGGCGGTAGCGGAAGCGCGACTCGACAGCCCGGAACTGGAACGCGAGATGGAACAGGCACTCAGCGGTATTGGGAACTCATCTGGCAGCTTGCCGGCATCATCGGCGTCGATCCCGGCCCATTGACCCTGCGGGAGCTGCTATGGATGGCCGAGGCCCGGGTCCGTGATGAATGGAACCGCACGGCCAGCCTGATGGCGCTGCTGGCGAACGTGAATCGAGATCCAAAGAAGCACGGCCCCTACAAGGCCCCGGACTTTCATCCGCTGGAACACAAGACCGAGAGCATCCCGATTGGAGAAGGAAGCATCGGCCTTTTGAAGACCGTTTTCGTGGACAACGCGCAAAGGAGATGATCATGGATTGGGATGTAGTGCTGCAAACCTTGTGGGCGGTGGCGAACAGCCCCGCCGTCGTGACCGCCCTCGCGGGCATCCTGCTCTACGGCATCAACAAGCTCTACCTCAAGAAGCCGCTGTGGGAGCAATACGAAGGGGCGGTGATCGCGGCCATCAAGTATGCCGAGAAAACAATCCCGAATGACTCGGCCAACAAGAGCCTGCAACGCCTCGACACCGCGCTTCAGTATGTCCTGAAGGTGTATGAGCAGGCGCAGGGCCGGAAGGCCACTCAGGCGGAGATTGCCGAGTTCACCAACGGCATTCAGGTGAAGCACGCCCAGCTTGAATCGGGAGGCGCGGTCTGATGGCCGTAGCCATCGTGCTGGAAGTGACGCTTCTCTGTCTGGTGGTCTGGGCCGTGCTCAAAGGGAGACGGATGTGAACGTGATCTGGCAGCTTCTTCTTCTGATTGCCCGGGCCTTGGTGCCTGCGCTGCTGGAACGTGCCCAGGACACCGCCCAAGACGCCCGGGGGCCGGGCAAGCTCGAAGAGGACCTCCGGGCCAAGATTCGAAAGGATGGATGGAAATGAAGACGCGAACCAATGGATTGAGATTCGCATTTATGGCGCTGCTGGTGGCGCTGGTTCTCTTGTGTACGACCGGGTGCTTCCAGCGAACCATCTATGTGCCGGACGGAACGGCTGTGCGCCTGCGCGTCCCGATCAAGAACGCGAAGGTGTGGGTGATGGATCAGAACGGCAAGCCCGTTCCGGGCGAGATGGACCTTCCCGAAGGCTGGTATTGCTTGCCGCTCAACAAGGACCACACCGTGATAGAGGTTCCGGCGGACGCCAACAATAATACCGACATTGAAGGTTTGAACCCAAACAGCGACCCCCAACAGTTGCTGGATAGGCAACACAATACCGCGACCAACAAATTACAGATGATGAACCGGTGCGCCTATAGCGCCCGCAATATCGACCCATCTTTGGTCAGAGGTCAGAAGCTTCGCCCCATCCTGAAGATAGACGAAGCATTCAAGGTCCCCCCAATCATTGGCCCGGGGAGCATACTTCGTGGCCACACAGAAAAGGTATTCCCAGTATGCTCGCGCGTAGTGCTCAAGCGCGGGCTTGACCGCCTGTATCAGCGCCGGATCAATAACATCAATCGTATCTACTTCGTGCAATCCAACCCTTGCCCGTGTCCCAATGATAGTGGTCTCTATTGCCTCGGGGGATTCGCACAGTGTGCGGAAAGTATCTCGAAGCGTGCTTCCCATGTATTTGACCTCTCCTTTGGCCCGCTTCTTGGCGTAACCAGGAAAGATGCTGTCTATGACGGCGACAACTTGTTGTTCAAAATCATCCCAGTGCAGACTGCGCCAGTTAGCGGCGAGGGGAATATTGAATCGTCGGACCTTCCTTTCGTAGAAATCATTAACGCCGGATTCAAGGTCATCCACACAAGAAGCACCTGCAATTGCCTTGAAGCCATCCATCCAGTCAAGAGTCAACTCAGGGATATTGCACTTCCAGATACGTGCCATGTGTCGCTCAGGGTCTTCGGCAACACGGCTTGCGAAATCACAAACCGCGCGTGCTGCCGCCCGTCGCTCATTGAAATTGGATACGGTGATTTTCGATCCAATTTCAAGCATGCTTACTGGGTTAGCAACGAGTTGGTCTCCGTTCTTAGTGATTTCGGACGGGTCGAGCCGTTGAGCGCCAATATCATACCAAACATTTGTGTCGCATATCAGGTCCATAAGAACTCCAGTCACGCAAGAGTTCCCAGAATTATACCCGCCAGTGCTGATTTGGAAAGGGTGTAGCAGATGGCCTCTGCCCGGGGCATCCGCGCGGGTGCCGCTTACGTCGAACTCACCGTCGAAAACAGCAAACTCCTCGGCGGACTGAAGAAGGCCCAGGCAAAGCTCCGGGCCTTCTCCGCAGGAGTGCGCGATGTCGGCGCGGCCATGCTCAAGGCAACGGCCTTGGCGGCAGCGCCTCTCGCGTTGTCGGGCCGGACCTTTGCCGGTTTCGCGGACCAGATGGCCGAGGTGCGCGCGGTCACTGGTGCGGTCGGGGATGACTTCAAGAAGCTGACGGAACAGGCCAAGGAACTCGGCCGCACCACCTCTTTCACCGCGCAGCAGGTCGCCGAAGGAATGACCGAACTCGGCCGAGCCGGCTACAAACCTGCCGAGATCATGGCTGCGATTCCGGATGTGCTGAATCTCGCGCGCGGAACGGCGACGGAGCTGGGCCAAGCAGCCGAGATCGCTGCCGCCGCCATGCGCGGATTTGGTCTGGCGGCAGAAGACACAACCCGGATCGCGGATGTGTTGACCGCCACAGCCAACAACAGCGCCCAGAACCTGGAAGACCTGGGCGAGGCCCTGAAGTATGTGGCACCCCTTGCCATGGAAGCAGGTGAAAACATCGAGGATACCGCCGCTGCCATCGGCGTCATGGCCAACAACGGCATCAAGGGGTCGATGGCCGGCACCGCGCTCGCCCGTGCCTACAAGAATCTGGCCACCGAGGCGGCGCAGAAGAAGCTCCGGTCCCTTGGTATCGAGGCGGTCGACCAGGCGGGTAACCTCCGCAAGGTGGCAACGATCCTCGCGGAACTCGGCAAGCGCGTGCAGAGAATGGGGTCGGCAGAACGCCTCGCCATCTTCGAGGAACTATTCGGTCGTGGCCAGGCAGCGGCACTCAAGCTCGCGGCTCCGGGCGCGGACTTCTCGGATCTGCAGAAGACCCTTCAAGATGCCAATGGCACCGCCGAGCGCACCGCCAAGACCATGGATGACACCTTGGGGGGATCGTTCCGGATGCTCATGTCGGCGGTCGAGGGCGTGCAGATCGCCATTGGCGAGGCGCTCGATAAGACGCTCCGTGCGTGGATGGACCGGGGAGCGGAGCTGGCGCAGCAGATCACCGCCATCGTCAAGGCGAACAAGGGATTCGTGGTCTCTGCCCTCAAGATCGTGGCCGTGGTCGGCGTGGTGGGAGCCGGTTTGTTCGCGCTGGGCACTGCCGGGTCTGCTTTGGCCTTCGCTATCGGTGGTATCGCATCAATTATCTCAGGCGCATCCACGGCGGTCGGCCTGATGGGAGCCGCCCTTGCCGCCATCCTGTCACCCGCAGGGCTCGTCACCGCTGCTGTCATTGCTCTTGGCGGCTACATCCTAACCTCCACCGAAATTGGTGGCCGCGCCCTCGATTGGCTCGGCGACACATTCGATGTTCTGAAGGGCCGAGTCATGTCCGTGGTGCGCGCCATTGGTGATGCCCTAGCGGCCGGAGATATTGAACTCGCTGCTCGGGTGCTCTGGACCGGCCTCAAGGTCGAATGGCAGCGGGGTATGGATTACCTCAATCTGGCATGGGAAACGCTCTATGTGACCGCTGCTGACGTGTTCGACCGCATTGTCACCACGGCCCTCAACGCCTGGGATACGGTGGCGACCGCCGCGCGGAATGCGCTTGATGGCGTTTACTCGGCTGTGCTTTCTGTCGGCCAGAAGATCGCGAGTGTCTTCTGGAAAGGCATTCAGGGAATTGTGGATGCCTTCGCGGCGCTGATCGAGAAGGCCACCACTGCCGGCTACGCCCTCCACCTGATCGATGAC
>CAYMGG010000335.1:6139-7043 GCA_964389915.1 uncultured Planctomycetaceae bacterium | reverse complement strand
CGGGGGAACTTTTTTGCAAAAAAGTTCCCCCGGACCCCTTCAAAAAACTCTCACCTAGCTTCGCCAGCTCGCGCGTTCAAATGGCCGAATTCAACGGCCTTCGGCGTTCGAGCGGCAAAGGTAAAGCGCGCCATTACTCCAGGGTCAAAAAATTCTCCAGCAGCTTGAGCCCTTCCTTGGTCAGGAAGCTCTCGGGGTGGAACTGCACGCCCTCGATCGGATATTCCCGATGGCGCAGGCCCATAAGTTCGTGCCGGTCCACGGTGTGGGCCGTGGCCACCAGGCACGCCGGCAGGGTCTCCTCCCGCACCACCAGCGAGTGATAGCGCGTGGCCGTGAAGGGGCGCGACAGGCCGCGGAACACGCCCCGGTCGTCGTGGTCGATCTCGCTGGTCTTGCCGTGCATCAGCCGGTCGGCGCGCACCACGTCGCCGCCGAAAGCCTGGCCGATGGATTGGTGGCCCAGGCACACGCCCAGGATCGGAATCTTGCCCGCGAAATGCAGGATGACCGGCACGGAAATGCCCGCGTCCGTCGGCGTGCATGGCCCCGGCGAGACGACCAGCCGCTCGGGCTGCAATTTCTCCAACTCTTCGGGCGTGATCTGATCGTTGCGGAAAACCTGGATCTTGGCCCCCAGGACGCCGAAGGCCTGCACTAGGTTGTAGGTAAATGAATCGTAGTTGTCGATGACCGCCAGCATTGAGAAACTCTCCTATCTGCGCGCCGTCCCACTGCGCCCATGACTAATCTGGAATGCCGGACGGCAAATGTCAAGCGGATTCACCGGCCGGGCCGGAGCAGCCCGAGAAAAGGCGAAGCCGGGTGAGAGTTTTTTGAGGGGGACCAGGGGAACTTTTTTGCAAAAGTGCGTGCCGCACACCCATAAAACGCTTCGCGTACC
>CAYMGG010000335.1:0-6039 GCA_964389915.1 uncultured Planctomycetaceae bacterium | reverse complement strand
TTGAGGTCGTCCATCTGAACGTTCGAAACGGCGAAGCCGGGTGAGAGTTTTTTGAAGGGGACGGGGGAACTTTTTTGCAAAAGTGCGTGCCGCACACCCATAAAACGCTTCGCGTACCCGGCAGGTTCAGATGGGCAAATCGTACGAATGGGGCAAACGTTGAGGTCGTCCATCTGAACGTTCGAAACGGCGAAGCCGGGTGAGAGTTTTTTGAGGGGGACCGGGGGAACTTTTTTGCAAAAAAGTTCCCCCGGAAGGCGGTTCAGGCCGGCGCGCGCCCCAGCAGCCGCAGCAGGCCGTCGAGAATGGTCAGCGGATGCGGCGGGCAGCCGGGGATGTACAGGTCGACCGGGACCAGCCGGTCCAGGCTCTCGGCCACTTCCTCGTGGCCGGCAAAGGGGCCGCCGGAGATGGCGCAAGCGCCCACGGCGATCACCACCCGCGGTTCGGGCACGGCCGCGTAGGTGGTCAGCAGTGCCTCGCGCATCTGGGCCGAGACCGGGCCGGTGACCAGAATGCCGTCGGCGTGGCGGGGCGAGGCGACGAATTGAATGCCGAACCGGCCCAGATCCCAGGCCAGGGTGGTCAGAACGTTGGAATCCGCCTCGCAGGCGTTGCAGCCGCCGGCGCTGACCTGGCGTAGTTTGAGCGAAAAGCCGTACAGCTTCCGGCGGCGCTCCTCCAGGCCGGTGGCCAGCCGCGCCGGCTCGCCCGGAACGCGCCGCAAATCCTCCCGCCGGTCGGTCGCCAGGCGGTGATCGGCGGTATAGGTGATCGCCCCGTTCGGGCAGGCCGCCTGACACTCGCCGCAGAAGAGACACTTGCCCAGATCGACCTCGCCGCCGGGCGCAAGGGCTGTTGTTGGGCAGCGCTCGGCGCAGTGGCGGCAATCGCCCGCGCAACGGACGCGGTCCACAGTCGGCGCGCCGCGGAAGCGGTCGGGCAGCGGCGGCGGCTCGCCCTGCGGATAACGAAAAGTATGGTGCCCCTGCCGCCAGCGGGCGATAAGCGCGTTAAGCATATGCAAACCTATAAATCATGCCCACAGTACGAGAGGCTGAAGCTCTTGTTGTTGATCGGAAAATCGCTGATCGCCACGCCCCGCAGGGCCAGGGCCAGCCCCGGCCAGTTGTGGAACGAAGGATCGACCACCTTATAGGTCAGGAACCGGCCGGCCGGATCGGTGGCGGCCACGTGGCAGATCTCGCCCCGCCAGCCCTCGACCAGACTCACGGCCAACCGGCCGCCGGCCAGGGGCGGCGGCGGCGCGTAGATCTCTTCTCCGCATTGCAGGTCGAGTAGGCTACGGATGAATTCGACCGAACGCTGAATCTCCAGCCAGCGGACAAAGGCCCGGGCCAGCACATCGCCGCTGGTGGCCGTGGCCACGGGCAGATGAGCGAGGGCATAGATGCCCAGCGGATGGCTGTAGCGCGCGTCCCGCTCCAGGCCGCAGGCCCGAGCCGCCACCCCCACCAGGCCCAGGCGTTCGGCGTCGGCCCGGGTTATTTGCCCGCAGCCTTCGAACCGGGCCATGACCGAGGGCGTATCCCAGAGCAACTCCACCGCCTGGGCGGTCTGGGCATAGGTCCGGTCCAAGCGTTCGCGCAGCCGGCCGGCGCGCTCGGCGTCCAAGCCCCAGGCCACGCCGCCCGGCCGGACCAGGTTGCGGCCGAAGCGATTGCCGCAGATAAGCGCCGTCAGGTTGAGGTAATCGCCGCGCAGCCGGCCGCAGAAGGATTGAGTCGGCAAAAAGCCCACGTCTCCGGCCAGCGCGCCCAGATCGCCGGTGTGATTGGCCAGGCGTTCGAGTTCGAGCGCGATCCCCCGGATCACCTGGGCCGAGGAGGGCGCGCCGTGTCCGGCCAGAGCCTCGCAGACTTGGGCGTAGGCCAGCGAATGGCCGATGGAGGTGTCGCCGGCCAGGGTTTGCATATATTGACCGGTCCGAACGTCGGGGCCGCCGGCCAGCCGGGCCTCGATCCCCCGATGCTGATAGCCCAGGGCGATCTCCAGATGATGGACCGTTTCGCCCTGGCATTGAAAGCGAAAATGCCCCGGCTCGATCACTCCGGCGTGGACCGGGCCGACCGCCACCTCGTGAACCTGCGAGCCGTTGATCCGGAAGAAGCGTCCCTCGTCCGGCCGGGGATTGGCCGCGCCATCCGGCCGCCGCCGTTCGCCGCGCACGGGTTTTAGCCAGGGATGCCCCTCGGGATGCAGGCCCCACTGCTCGAACAACTCGCGTTCGAACAGGTGCGCGGCCGGGCAATCTGGCGTCAGGGCCGGCGAATCGGCCTCGGCCGGCGCGGCCAAGGCCAGCAGCCGCCCCTCGGTGTCGTCGGCCAGGACGGCCAGCCGGCGCAGGCCGCCGCTGCCGTCGGGCAAGCCGCAATAGGCGACCAGGCGCAGGCCGCGCTCGGCTAAATCGATGATCCGTCCGGCAAAGGCGATCCCCGGCAGAGTCGGCAGGTCGGCCAGAGCCACCGCCCGGCCGTTGTGCAGTTCCAGCGCGGCGAAGCTCATGGCGCCCATCCTCCGACCGTGGCCGCGGCCGCGGCCAGCAAAGCCCGCAGCGGTTCCGGCAGCCAGACACCCAACAGCGCCGCCAACAAGAGTAGACACAGCGGCGGCCAGGTGAGCAGCCGCGCCGGGGCGACCGGCCGGGAATCGCCCGCCCGGCCCCAGGCCATGGGCAGAATCGCGCCGGCCAGCCCGAAGAAGACCACGGTCAACGCGCCCAGCAGCAGGGCGGCCGGCAGATAGCGGCCGCCGGTCAGCGCAGCCTGGAGCAGACCGAATTCGCTCAGGAAGGTGCCGAAGGGCGGCGCGCCGGCGGCGGCGAAGAAGCCGGCCAGCCAGAGCCCGCCGGTCAGGGGCGAACGTTGCAGCAGGCCCCGGACGCCGGTCACCGATTTGGTCCCGCAGAGCAGCAGGATCCGGCCGGCAATAAAGAAAAAGGCCGTCTTAATCAACGAGTGATTGACCGCATGGAAGAGGGCGGCGAAGACGCCCGTTCCGCCCAGGCCCGTGCCCAAGGCTAAAAGGCCCATGTGCTCCACGCTGGAGTAGGCCAGCAGGCGCTTGTAGTCGTTCTGGCCCAGGATGAAGACCGCCGCCACCAGCAGGGAGAAGATTCCGCCCGCCAGCAGAATCTCGCGGGCGAAGGCGGCCTGGCCGGCGGCCGCGCAGACGGCCAGCACCCGCAGGATGCCCAGAAAGGCGCAATTGAGGAGCGCCCCCGAGAGCAGGCCCGAGACCGCGGCCGGCGCCTCGCTGTGCGCGTCGGGCAGCCAGGTGTGCAGCGGCGCCAAACCCATCTTGGTGCCGTACCCCACGACCAACAGGATGAACGCGGCCTTGAGCCAGACCGGCGTCAGCGCCATCGCCCCGGCCAGCAGGTCGGGCAGGAAGAGGGAGACCGTGCCCTCCGGCCGGCCGCCCGAAGCGGCCACGCCCAGGCAGATGTTGCCCAACAGCGCCAGGGCGATGCCCACCGAGCAGATGAGCAGATATTTCCAGGTCGCCTCCACCGAGCGCGGGTGGCGGTGATAATAGATGAGCGGCGCGCTGGCCAGGGTGGTGGCCTCGATGGCCACCCAGAGCAGGCCGAAGTGGCGGCAGAGGCAGACCAGGTTCATGGTGGCCAGAAACCAGAGCAGACAGGCGATGAAGAGCGGCTCGGCCAGGCGATGGTCGGCCGTTTCGTCCGCGCTCTCGGCGTGCGGCGCGCGCAGATAGCCGAGCACGTAAATCGACGCGGCCAGGAAGAGGACGCTGGTCAGCCCCAGGAAGAGTCCGCCCGGCGCGTCCAGGGCCAGCCAGCCGCCCCAGACCTCGGCCGGCGCGCGGCCGAGCGCCGCCAGCGCCAGGGCGCAGTTGGCCGCGGCCGTAGCCGGCAGGAGCCGCCGCCCCAGGCGGACCGAACGGGTCAGGGCCACGATCGCCCCGGCCCAGACCGGCAGGAGGAGGAGGGCGGCGATCATGCCTTGATCTCCTGCCGCCAGCGGCTGGACTGGTGCCAGTCGCGCAGATGGACCAGTCGGTCGGCGTCCAGGTGGTCGAACTCGCGGTTGATGTGGAACATGGCGATGCCCATCACGAACACGGCCGCCAGCACGTCGAGCAAGACGCCCGCCTCGACCAGCCAGGGCAACTCCACCGCCGCGGCCACGCCAAAGGCGTAGATGCCGTTCTCCAGCACTAGATAACCAATCACCTGGGTGATGGCTTTCTTGCGGGTGATGATGAGGAAGAGGCCGGTGAAGATGGAGAAGAGCGAGACCGGCACGGCCAGCTCCGCCGCCGGACGGCCGGGCAGAGGCAGCCGGCCGGACAGCCACAGGCAGGCTCCCAAGGCCACCAAGCCCGCCAGCAACGAGAATCCGAAGCCCACGTAAGGTTCGACCTCGCGCCGGGCCTCCACGTCGCGCAGGGTCCGGGCCAACAGCCAGGGGAAGACCCCGCCCCGCAAGCCCAGGGCCAAACCGGCCAATAGGACCGCGTGAATGGTCGCCTCCTGCCCCGCCACCAGGAAGGGCAGCGCCGCCAGCACCGCGCCCTGGATGGCCAGCACCCGGATGCAGACCGCCAGCCGGCCGGCCCCCAGCTCGACCAGATTGGTCAGGAGCAGCCCCACCATCACGGCGTTAACCCAATCGTTCATCCGCTTACCTCAAAGTCAGGATCAGGGCGAAGGCGGCCAGCACGCTCGCCCCCGCCAGCAGCTGCGGCACCTTGACCAGCCGCAGCCGGGCCATGCTCGATTCGATCAGCCCCACCACCACCGCCAGGACCGCCAGCGTCAACAGCCCCAATAGACCGCCCAGCCACGGATCGGCCGCCGCCGGCAGCAGCAGCCCGGTCAGGATCGCCCCCAGAATCCAGAGCTTGAGCGCCGCGCCGTAGAGGATGAAGGCCAGGTCCGGCCCGCCGTGGTCGAGCACCAAAACCTCGTGGATCATGGTCAGTTCAAGGTGGGTGTTGGGATCGTCCACCGGTATCCGGCAGTTCTCGGCCAGATAGACGATGAGCAGGGCCGCCGCGCAAAGAAGCGCCACCGGCACGCCGTGGAAGCCCGCGCCCGCATGGCTGGAGGCCAGGATGGTCGAGAGCGAGACGCTCCCCGCCTGCCGGGCCAGGGCGGCCAGGACCAGGAAGAGGGCCGGCTCGGCCAGGGCCGAGAAGGTCGCTTCGCGGCTGGCGCCCATGCCCTCGAAGGCCGAGGCCGTGTCCAGCGCGGCCAGCACCGTGAGGAAGCGCAACGCCGCCAGCAGGTAGGTCAGCAGGATCAGATCACCGCCGAAGCTGACCGGCGCGGCCGCGCCGCCCAGCGGGGTGAGCAAGGAGGCCAGCAGGACCGCCGCCAAGCCGGCCGGGGCCGAGAGGCGGAAAACCCAGGTGGTCGAGTCGCTGTAGACCGCGCCCTTACCGAGCAACTTGGCCAGGTCGGCGTAGGGCTGCCAGAGCGGCGCCCCCTGCCGGCCGGCCATGCGGGCCTTGACCCGGGTGATGATCCCCAGTTGCAGCGGGGCCAGGAGCAGCCCCAGCAGCCAGAACAACCAGGTCGAGAGCGCTATCGTCAAAGGTGTTTCCTGTTCAGCCCAGCTGCCAGCAGAGCAGCGCCAGCAAGGTCAGCACAATATATAAAATGTAGATCTGCGTCCGGCCGTGCTGCAACCAGCGCCACCAGACCAGCAACCGGGTAAGGAGACGCAGCGGCGGCTCCAGCCAGTACCGCACGGGATCGGCCGCGGCGGTGCGCAGGGACGCCGACCCGGGAAAATCCACCTCCGGCAATCGGACAGTCCAGCGTCGGGGCAGAAAGGCGGCGAAAACCTCCAGCAGCGGCGAGCCGAAAGAGGCGGCCGTATACTGCATCCGCGCGGTCGGGTGACGATAGCCGCAGCCCCAGGTGGGGCCGGTCGTCACCGGCCGGTCCCGCAGCAGGCGGTTGCGCAGCCAATAGAGCCCGCCGCCCAGAACCAGCAGCGCCGCGGCCGCGCCGGCGACCGCCGTCAGCGCGCCGGCCGTTCCGGC
>CAYMGG010000334.1:0-7054 GCA_964389915.1 uncultured Planctomycetaceae bacterium | reverse complement strand
CGGCTGGCCGCGGCCCACTCGGTGCCGCTGGCGCCGGCCAATGAAAGGCTCGCCGCCGCCCTGGCCCGCCTGCGCCCCCAGCTGGAGACGCAAAAGGCCCGGCGCCAGGAGCTCGCCGCCAATCGCCAGGCCACCATCGACAATTGGAAGCAGTTCAAGGACGATCCCGGCCCGCGCGGCGAGCGCGCCCGCCAGGCCCTGCGCGACCTGGCCGCCGACCCGGAGGTCGACGAACTGGTCCAGTTGGCCCGACGTGAGCTGGCGGCCGCCGACGCCGCCCGCCAGCAGCGCCGTGACGCCATCGAGCAGCTGCTGGGCAAGCTGCGGGATCCGGCCACGGATCTGACAGCCCGATTCGCCGCCTACCGGGAGCTGGAGAAGAATTACCCCGAAACTTTGCGCGGCGGCGAGTGGGGCCCGCCGCCCACCCTGCCGGTGCAGATTGTCGCCATCGGCGAGCGGGGCGGCAGCCTGCCGGCCCGGATCCGGATCGGATCGACCGTCTGGCCCGAGCCGACCCCCTGCCAGGTGGCGATCCCCTGCGCGCCGGGCACGACGGTCGCCATCGAACGCCGCGGCTATGAGGTCGAGCAGGTCGAGGATCTGCCCCGCCGGCTGGCCGACCCGCTGCAAGCCTACCGGGTGCTGCTACGCCGCACGCCCCGCTGGCGGCTGGAGCTGCCCGGCGAGGTCCGGGGCGCGCCGGCCATCTCCGCCGACGGGCAGATCGCCTACGCGGCGACCACCACCGGCGCGATCCTGGCCGTGACCACCGCCGCCCCGCCGGGCGAGATCTGGCGGATTCCGGCCGGCAACGGCCTCTACAAACTCGGCCCGGTGCCGGCCGGCGACAAGCTCTACGCCCTGGACGAAACCGGCATCCTGCTCTGTCTGGCGGCCAAGACCGGCCGGCTGCTCTGGCCGCGCGAAGCGCGCCTCCATCCGGCGCTGGACTACGCCTGCCTGGGCCTGGCGCTGGCCCATCCCGCGGGCGCCCTTCGCCTGGCCGTCACCGGCACCGGCCGGCAGAGCGGCCCGCTGGCCGTGATCGATGGCGAGAACGGCCAGCTCGCCTGGCCCGGCAATGCCGACCAGCGCGACCGGCTGGCCGAAAAGATCGGCGTGCCGATCGGCCGGGCCCAGCCGCTGCCGGACGGCACCTTTCTGCTCCTGGGAGCCGACGGCCGGCTCCATCAGCTGGGCGAAAACCGGCTGAACAGCGTGGCCGTGACCACCAATCCGCTGGAAGGCGAACCGCTCTTCCTGCCCCAGCCGGAGGGAGATGCCTGCGACCTGTTCTGCGTCGAGCGCTACGCCGGCCCCCGGCTGTGGCGGGTGGAGTGGCGCGACGGGCTGAAGGTACGCCCCCTGTGGACGGCCGAGAACCTGCGGGGCGAGATCCCCAGTTCGCTCACGCGCCGGCAGGGCGAACACCTGATCCTGGGGCTCACCTCCGGCCGGGTGGCGGCGCTGACCCTGGCCGAAGGCCGGCTGGCCTGGGACATTACCGGCCTGCCGGGGCCGGTCTGCGGCGCGCCGCTGGTGACCGAAAAGCTGGTCGTCGCGCCCTGCGCCGGCCGGGGCGAGGGACCGGCCACCCTCACGGGGCTGCGGCTGGGGACGGGGCCGGCCGAACGGCTCTGGACCTATCGCAGCGAGCGCTCCCGCCGCTTCAGCGACCTGATCCCCCATCCCGCCACCGGCCGGCCGGAAATCTTCCTGGTCGGAGGGCAGGACGAGCTGCTCTGCTTCGAAGCTGAAGACGCCCCTTAAAGCGAGGTCTAGGCGTGGATAAATTCGGTTTGCTGGCGGCGGGCATCGGCGCGGCGCTCTTTCTGGCCATCATCTGGCTGAGCTATCTGATCAAGCTGGTGGTGGTCGACGAACTGATGCAGGAACGCATCCGCCAGATTCGCCGCCGCCACGAAGAACAGCTGCGCGCCGAAGAGGACAAGCGCAAGAAGAAGCTCCAGGCGCAGGAAGAGATCGACGCCGGCGTGGCCAAGGTCCTGTCCGGCCCGGCCTCACCCGACGCCAAGCTCGAGCCCAGCGAAGAACCGACCGAGGCTTGACCCCCCCTGATTTAACCTGGGCAAAAACTCCCGCCGGGCGCGGTCAGCGCGGCGGCCCGCTCGGCGCTTCGCTGGCGTCGATGTAGCCGTCGTGGTTCCGGTCCAGGCGGGGAAAATCCCGGGCCGGGCCGTCGAATTCTTGCGGCGAAATCCGATTGTCGCCGTCGCGGTCGAGGCGCTGGATAAAGCCCGCCAGCGCTCCCGGCCCGGCCGGCGTCTCCGCCCGGACCGCCGGTCCCTGCCGCACCAGTTCGACCGGCCCGCCCCGCACGCAGCGCACGTAATTCTGGATGCGGACTTCATCATTCTGCGGCCCCCGGCCGTCGGGCCAGCGGCCGGGGTCGCCGGTCTTGGGGTCGCTGCGCACCGCGCCGGCCCCGTGGGCGTTGATCTGCCGGCCGGCCCGACGCCGGGCCGAAAACGCCTGGCCGAAACAGACGTAATACGCTCCGCCCGTTTCGATATGCGTGGTCGAGGTCCAGCACCAACTCTCGGGCGTGGTCAAAGCGAAGACCGGATCAATGGCCGGCCCGCGTTTGGCCGGGTCGAGCGCGTCGGGCGCGCGGTCGTAGTCCACGATCGACTGGAGTTCCTTGACGTCGGGCAGCCGCCAGTCGTCGTGCCCCCCGAGGGTGAGCGCTTCCGCATATTGCAGGGCCCCCGGCCAGTCGAACGTCCGGCCGGAGTCGGCCTGCTGCCAGGTCAGGCCGCTGGCTGTGTCCGTGACCGTGCCGTCGCCGTTGGCCACGAATCGGTTGCGGCCGTAGTCGGCCTGGCCCCGGACGCAGCGCACGTAGCGCGAGGCCTCCAGCGGATAGCTCTTGATCCGCCCGTCGGCGAAATTGAATCCGAAGGCGCTGCGGTCGCGTCCCATGGTAATGCCCAGATAGCGGGTGGCCGAACAATATTGGGCGTCCATTCGCCGCTCGCCCGGCCGCCCCTCCTCGCCGATGTCGGAGGCCGGATATTGGAAATCAAAATATCGGGTGTCGATGTAGGGCGTGCGCGTATGCATATTGCCCCGAAAATCGACCAAGCTGAATAGTTCCTTGATCGTCGGCAGGCGCCAGTCGTCATGCCCGGCCAGAATAAACCCGGCGGCATAGGCTTCGGCCTCGGCCTGGTTCAGCTTGGTGGAGTTGGGCGTCTTCTGCCACATGAGCCCGGTCACCAGATCGCTGACCGTGCCGTCGCCGTTGTCGCGGTACTTGGGAGTATTGGTCCGATATTGGGCGTCCTGGCCGAAATATTCCTGCCCCGGCGACGGAAAGGCGATCTCGGCGCGGGGCCCGTAGCACCGGTCCTGCCCGGTGTCGGGAATGGCAAAACCCGGTTCGCCGGCCCCGACGGCGCAGGCCCACCAGATGCCGCTGCATAGAAGCAAACTGCCGCGCATGCCTTCCTCCCGGTCATCGGCCGCCCCCACCTGGCGCATTATAGTGCTTGCGGACGGCTGGTGATAAAACCAAAATTCTGGGGGAACTTTTTTGCAAAAAAGTTCCCCCAGCCCCCTTCAAAAAACTCTCATCCGGCTTCGCCGTTTCGAACGTTCAGATGACCAAATTCAACGGCTGTCACATTCGTTCGACACGCTTAACTAAACCGGGCGGAGACGCGGAGCGTTTGATGCGTGTACGGCACGTACTCTCGGCCATCGCTGCCGTTTTCGCTTGCCGCTTCCGACGGGATGCGGAATAATCTTCGTCCATAGGGCAATTTTCGGACTTCAGCCGCGCCGGACGCTTCGTTTCGGCCCTCGCCGCCGCCTTTTGACAAGGATCAAATCATGAAAGGACTATGGGGGGCGACCTTCATCGTCGCCGTGATTCTGCTCACCGGCATCTGCTTCGCCCTGGCCTACGGAGACCGCGAACAACAAAGCGCCGCGCCCGCGCCGACTCCGACCGCCGCCCCGGCCGGCGAAACCGGCCGCAAGCTCAACATCGCCGTGGTGCCCAAGGGCACCACCCACATCTTCTGGAAATCGGTCCACGCCGGCGCGGTCAAGGCCGGCCGCGAGCTGGGCGTGGAAATCTCCTGGCAGGGGCCGCAGGTCGAGAACGAACGCAAGCAGCAGATCGAAGTGGTCCAGAATTTCGTCAGCCGGGGCGCCGACGCCCTAGTCCTGGCCCCGCTGGACGAGACCGCCCTCGTGCCGCCGGTCAAGGCCGCCGCCCAACGCGGCATCCGCACCGTCGTCATCGACTCGGGCCTCAAGGACGACGACATCACCAGTTTCGTGGCCACCGACAACCGTGCCGGCGGCCGGCTGGGCGGGCAGCGCCTGGCCGCCGTGCTGAACGGCCAGGGCAAGATCATTCTCATGCGCTACGCCGAAGGCAGCGCCAGCACCCGCGAGCGCGAAGAAGGCTTTTTGGAAGGCCTCAAGGCGGCCGCCCCCGGCATCGAACTCCTCTCGACCAACCAGTACGGCGGCGTGACCGCCGAATCGGCCTTCCAGGCCGCGCAGAACCTGCTCAACCGTTTCGGCGACCAGGTGAACGGCATCTTCTGTCCCAACGAATCCACCACTTTCGGCATGTTGCGCGCGCTCAAGACCTCGGGCCTGGCCGGCAAGGTGAAGTTCGTGGGCTTCGACGCCTCCGAACCGCTGGTCCAGGGCCTGGCCGCCGGCGAGATCCAGGGCCTGGTGGTGCAGGACCCGCTCAACATGGGCTACCTGGGGGTGAAGACCGCCGTGGCCGCCCTGCGGGGCGAGCCGGTCGAGAAGCGCATCGACACGGGGGCCAAGCTGGTGACGCCCGAAAATATGCGCGAGCCCGCCTTCCACAACCTGCTCGAACCGGATCTGGCGCAATGGCTGAACTGACCGAACCGCTCCTGCGCATGCGCGGGGTCGCCAAAAGCTTCGGCCCGGTCGCGGCCCTGGCCGGCGTGGACCTGGAGGTCCGCCGCGGCGAGGTCCACGCCCTGATCGGCGAGAACGGGGCCGGCAAAAGCACGCTCATGAAAATCCTCTCCGGCGCCCACCGCGCCGACAGCGGAGAGATCGAGCTGGCCGGCCGGCCCTATGCGCCGGCGACCCCGGCCCAGGCCCGCACCGCCGGGGTGGCGATGATCTATCAGGAACTCACCCTCTGTCCCGATCTGACCGTGGCGGAAAACATCACCCTGGGGGCCGAAGAGTCGTGCTGCGGCCTGGTCCGCCGCCAGCCCGCGCGCCTGCGCGAGGCCCTGGCCCGGCTCGGTTACGGCGACCTCGCGCTCGACCGGCCGGTCGGCGGGCTCTCGCTGGGCGTGCAGCAGGTGGTGGAGATCGCCCGGGCGCTGGTCTTGGAAGCGCGGCTCATCATTCTCGACGAGCCGACCAGTTCGCTTACCGGTCAGGACGCCCAGAACCTGTTCGCAGCCATCGACCGCCTGCGCGCCCAGGGGCTGGCCATCATCTACATCAGCCACTTCCTCGAAGAAATCCAGCGGCTGGGCAATCGCTTTACCGTGCTGCGCGACGGCCGGAGCGTGGGCGGTGGCGAGGTGGCCTCCACCCCGATCCGCGACATCGTCGAACTGATGGTCGGCCGAACCGTTGATGAACTCTATCCCAAAACCGCGCACGCTCTGGGCGAGACGGTGCTCGAATTGCGCGGGCTGGCCGACGCCAACCGGCTGGGCGGCATCGACCTGACCTTGCGGCGGGGCGAGATCCTGGGCCTGGCCGGCATCATCGGCGCGGGCCGGTCGGAGACGCTACGCGCACTCTTCGGTCTGGAGCCGGCCGACGCGGGCACGCTGCGCCTCTTCGGACGCGCGGACGAACTGCGAGCCGCGAACCTTAGCCCCAACCAGATGCTCCACCTCGGTCTGGATCTGCTCAGCGAAAACCGCAAGGAAGAAGGCTTGGCCGTGGACCGGCCGCTGTGGGACAACCTGACTCTCTCTTCAGCCCACCGGCGGGTCCGCTGGGGCTGGACCTCGCCGCGCGGCGAACGGGCGGCGGCGGGCGAGTGGCTGGCCAAGCTGCGCGTGCGCCACCATAACCCGGACCAGCCGGCCGGCGACCTTTCGGGCGGCAACCAGCAAAAAATCGCCCTGGCCCGCCTGCTGCTGCACGGCGCGGACATCCTGCTGCTAGACGAACCCACCCGCGGCATCGACATCGGCAGCAAGCAGGAGATCTACCGTCTGATCGGCGAGCTGGCCGCCGCGGGCAAGGCGCTGATCGTGGTCAGCAGCTATCTGCCGGAACTCTTCGGCCTGTGCGACACGCTGGCGGTGATGCACCGCGGGCGGCTTAGTCGCACACGGCCGATAGGCGAGTGGACCGAAACCGCGGTGATGCACTTCGCCACCTCCGGCCGCGAATAACGCCTTTCGGGACCGCCGGTCCCCACAAATAAGGAAGCCGCGACATGAACGAACCGACCCGCTCCGCTCCACACTGGCGCTCACTGGACATCCTGGGGCCGCTGCTGGGCCTGGTGCTGGTGGTCGGCCTCTTCGCCCTGCTGGCCCCGCCCCAGTTCCACGGGCTCTATAACGCCAAGACCGTCATCACCCAGACCGTGATCGTGGGCCTGGGCGCGCTGGGCATGACGCTCATCATCATCCTCGGCGGCATCGACCTCTCGATCGGCAGTTTGGTGGCCCTGGCGACCGTGGCCGTGGCCGCGACCCTCAAGAACAGCGGCGTGCAAACGCCGGGCACCTGGTTGCCGCTGGCGGCGGCGGGCATGGCCCTGGTGGTCTGCGGCCTGTGCGGCCTGCTTAACGGCATCCTGATCGCCCGGGCCCGGATCGTGCCGTTCATCGTCACTTTGGGCATGATGCAGGTGGCCCGCGGCCTGGCCAAGTGGGTGGGGCACCAGCAGACCATCGTCCCGCCGGCCAACTGGCTCAACCGGCTGATGGAGGTCGAGCCGACCCGGGACGTCTGGTACTCGGTCGCGCCGGGGGTGTGGCTGCTCCTGGTCCTGCTGCTGACCGTGCACCTGGTCCTCAACTACACGATCTTCGGCCGCTAC
>CAYMGG010000333.1:0-7062 GCA_964389915.1 uncultured Planctomycetaceae bacterium | reverse complement strand
CTCGCCGCCGGCCAGGGCGGCGAAGGCGGGGCCGGTCTGCGGCGTCTGCCAGGCCAGCCGGCCGGCCAGTTCGCGCTCCCAGTCCTGCCAGCGGTCCGCCGCGGGCCGGCCCCGCGCCACCAGGTCGTCGCCCAGGGCTTCGAGCCGGTCGCCGGTCAGCCGGTAAAGCCGCCAGCCGCGCTGCGGGCCGGTTCCGCCCCGGACCAGAAGCAGGTTCCGGCCGGGATCGGTGACCAGGGCGTCGAGCGTGGCGGAGGCACCGCCGAAGGTGTCCGGCAGGCGGACGACCGCCTCGATCAGGCCGCGCGCCCGGCCGCGGGCGTAGTCCAGCTTGATCCGTAGCAGGTTCGGTCCGGCGGCCGCCAGCAGCAACTCGCCCCCGCTCCAGCAGTCGGCCGCCCGGGCGGCGGCGGCCGCGCCGGCCGCGGTGAGGTCGGTCGGATCGAGGGTGTAGACGGCCTCGTTGGGCAGATCCAAAAGCAGCAGGCGGGGCTGACCTTCGGCCTCGCCGCGCAGCAGGATGCGCCCGCCGCCGGGCTCGACGGCCAGCAGCGCGCGCGCTCCCAATTCCTCCCGGGCCGAGGCCGAGAGCAGGGTCCGCTGCCTGAGGGGGTATTCCGCGCCCAGGAGGGGCGTTTCCCGCCACCCGTCGGCCGGCGGCAGCTCCCGCTCCGTGGCCGGCAGAAAGGCCGCCGGCCAGCCGACGTGCTGTTCGTAGTAGAGCTTGCGCAGGTTGGCCGCCGCGGTTGCGTCGCCTTGCAGGGCCGCGGCCTTGAACCAGCGGGCCGCCTCGGCCAGATCGGGGGGCACGCCCCGGCCGGCGGCGTAGAGCGTGGCCAGGTTGTTCTGGGCGTCGGGATCGCCGGCGGCGGCGGCCCGGTGGTACCACTGGCGGGCCTGGGCCGGATCGGCCGCCAGCCCCCGCCCCAGCTCGCAGGCCCGGGCCAGATTGAACATGGCCACGGCATTGCCCAGTTCGGCGGCCTTCCGGTACCACTGGCCGGCCTGGGCCGGATCGGCCGGTCCGCCCCGCCCCTCGTCGTAGAGCACCCCCAGGTTGACCTGGGCCCAGCTGAAGTTCTGGCGCGCGGCCAGTTCGTACCAGTGGCGGGCGGCGGCCAGATCGGCGGTCACGCCCCGGCCGTCGGCCAGGCAACGGCCGAGGGTGAACTGCGCGCCGACCTGGCCCTGCTCGGCCGCCTGGCGGTAGAGCACGCAGGCCTGGGCCGGATCGGCGGGCATGCCGCTGCCGTATTCGTAGAGCTGCCCCAGCGCGAACTGGGCCTCGGCGTCGCCGGCGGCGGCCAGCTGGCGCAGACCGGGCAGGGCCCGGGCGTAATTCTCGCGGGCCTTGGCCTCGTCGCGCTCCAGGGCCTCGCCGGCCTCGTAGAGCCGGGCCAGGTTGTAGAGGCCCAGGGGGTGCCCCTGTTCGACGGCGCGTTGGGTCCAGGTCAGGGCCTGGCGGAGATCCTGGGCCGGCGGATAGCCCAGGCGGTAGGCCGCCCCGGCCAGAGCCTGGGCCCGGGCGTCGCCCGCCTGGGCCCGCTCCAAAAGGGCGGAGAAGCCGGTCGGCGCCGCCTCGGCGGCCGGCGCGGTCGGCAGAAACCCGGCGAACAGGCAGAACGCCAGGAGCGCCGCGCCCCTGGCCCGGCCCGGATGACCATACCTGCGGGTAGTAACCAGCGAATCGGGGACGGCCTTGCTCCGCCGATTCGGATGGCTGACCGGATGCATGTCGATTTCAGTGTCCGCCCGGATTCGGTTCCGAAAATGCGCCGGCAGGGCAGAACCGCCGGCGGGACAATTGTAGCCATCCAGACAACCCAGATCAACTTTGGGCGTACGGAAACGGGTAAAAAAAACGGCCGAGGCGGAATGCGCCTCGGCCGGAACGATCAACCGGTCGCGCCGGTTTTAGAACTCCTTGAACTCTTCGTCGTCAAAAGGGATGACTTCGTTGGGCTTCATCACCTTCGGCCCGGCTCCGCCCAGGGCCTTCTTGGCCGGAGCGGCGGCGGGTTTGTGCGAAGCCAATAGCGGGTGGTGCTGATGGCTGGCGGTGGAGGTGGGAGCCACCTGCCGGCGGGGGGCCGGAGCGCTGGCCCGGGGTGCGGCCGGCCCGGAGCTGCGGGTGGCGCTCGAGCCGCCTACCAGCATGACCAGTTCGGCCACCATGTCGCGCAACTGGTCGGCCTGGGCGTTCAGTTCTTCCGAAGCCGAGGCCGATTCTTCGGCGTTGGCCGCGTTCTGCTGGGTGACCTTGTCCATCTGGGCCACGGCGGTGTTGACCTGGTCGACGCCCTGGGCCTGTTCCTTGCTGGCGGCGCTGATCTCGGAGATCAGGCCCGCCACCTTGCCCACGCTGCCCTCGATCTCGCCGAAGCTGCCTTCGAGCTGGCCGACGATCTCCGAGCCGTTCTTGACCCGGGCCACGGTCTTTTCGATCAGGTCGGCGGTGTCGCGCGCGGCCTGGGCCGAACGCTGGGCCAGGTTGCGCACCTCGTCGGCCACGACCGCGAAGCCCTTGCCGGCATCGCCCGCGCGGGCGGCCTCGACGGCGGCGTTGAGGGCCAGCAGGTTGGTCTGGAAGGCGATTTCTTCAATGGTGGCGATAATCTTGCTGATCTGGTCGGAGGACTGGCTGATCTCGCCCATCGCGCCGGCCATGTTGCGCACGGCCACCGCCCCGCCCTCGACCTGCTTGCCGGTGTCGGCCATCATCTTGTTGGCGTTGGCGGCGTTGTCGGCGTTCTGGCGGGTCATGGAGGCCATCTCCTCCAGCGCCGAGGAGGTTTCCTCCAAGGACGCCGCCTGTTCGGTCGCCCCCTCAGACAGTTGCTGGCTGGCCTGGGAGATCTGGCCCGAGGCCGAAGCCACCTGATCCGAGCCCATGCCCAGGTTTTCGATGATCCGGTTGATCGGCTTGGTGATGCTGACCGTGATGAACCAGGCCAGGCCCAGACCGAAGATCAGGGCGATTATCAAACCCCAGACCATGATAGTCGATGCCAAGCTCAGGGCCGAGACCGCTTCCTGGGCGATGGTGGTGGTGCCATTGGCGGCGGCTTTCGCCAACTCGCCGACCTTTTCCTGGATTTCATTGCCGATTTTACGCCGTTCGACATTGGCCGTCTCGCGCTTTTTCCAAGTGTCGAGATAGCCGCTCATGGCCAGCCGGTAATTATTGGCCGCTTCGCGGATGTTTTTCAACTGCTGGATGTTGACGTCCTTGCGCGTGATTTGCTCAATATCCTTGAGTCGTCCATCGATCTGCGGGAACAGCTCATCAATGGCCTTCTGCATCATCGCCATGTCGCGCAAAGCTTGGGACTTGAGGTTGGCGATACGAGTTTCGTTACCTAGGGTGATCAGTGTATTGATGTCGTTGATTTTTTCAACCCGTTCGTTCAGCTTGGCAGAAGTCGTTTCTTTGTTCGCCAACTCGGCCTTCAACTGTTCGTTTTGCGAATCGAGAAAATCCTGGGCGTTTTTCATAAACGCGCTGGCTGCCTCGACCATTTTGGCAAAGTCGTCTTTAAGGGCTTTGTCCAGCTTAACGCCGTCATCAACCTTTTCCTTGTACTTTGTGAAATCGCCCTTGATGGCATCGATTGACCCCTTGAGCTTGACCAAGTGGACCGATTTTTGCCCCAGAGAGGCGGCGTCTTCCATGGTTTTTTCGGTATGGGTCATAGCTTCGTGGGTGGCGGTCAGGTATTTTTCATCGCTGGTATTAGCGAAGCCGCGCATCTGGTACATGACTTCGGCGTAATTGCGTTCCATTTCCCCGGCGATGATCGATTCCGGTACATATTCAGTGCTCAGCTTGATCGATTCGTTCTGGACATAGCCCATGCGGTTGATGGCCAGGCCGCCCAGGGCGGCAGCGATCACGATAAGCGCGATGAACCCCCCGAAAATCTTGGTCCCTAGTTTCATGATGTCATCCCCTCATAAAAAAGGTTGTCAGTCTTTAAGCCTATTCCTCGCTCGTGCCCTTGACCATCACCAGTTCCTCGCTGGTCAACACCCGCTCGATGTCGAGCAGGATCTTGACCTTGTCGCCGACCTTGCCCATGCCCATGATGAAATCGGTGTTGACCTGGGTGCCGAAATGGGGGGCGTCCTCGATCTGCGAGTCGACGATGTCCACCACCTCGCTGACCGTGTCGACCACCACGCCCATCTGCATGCCGGTGACTTCGACGACGATGACGCAGGTTTCCTTGGTGACCTGGGCCTCGGGCATGCCGAACTTGAGGCGCAGATCCACGACCGGGATGACCTTGCCGCGCAGGTTGATGACGCCTTTGACGAAGCCCGGAGTCTGCGGCACGGGGGTGATGGGCATCATGCCCAGGATTTCGCGCACCTTGAGGATTTCCAGGCCGTACTCTTCTTTGGCCAGAACGAAGGTCAGATACTTACCTTCGCGGGAAGCGGCGGCCGCGCCTCCCTCCTTGCTTTTGAGCTTTCCTTCCGCCATGGTTTTGGTCTCCCTTGGACTGAAGTGTGTGATTTCTTGTAGCAGTTTTTCGGTTTTTAGCAACTACAAATCGTCAGGCCTTAGTCGGATCCATCCCGGCCAGCAGGTAATGCTGGCCCCAGCATTTACACCGACAAGCAACCGCACCCCTCGGCAGACTGGTCTAGAGGAAGCACTTATTCGAGCAACAAAAGTGTCAGGGGGGCCGACTTTGCCCAGGTCGGTATGACTCAAAACCTTCGTTGTCAAGATACACCAATTTCCTTCATTGTCAAATTTTCACACGATTGCAAGGTTATTTTTAGCCCCGTTTCCCATAGAAGTTGAAATTATATTCCCGGAAACCAATAGACATTTGTGGACATAAAATATAAAATATCCCCATATGAGGTATTGGAGAGAATAAATTGAACCTGACTGTGCGTGATGCTTCAAAACTCCTAAATGTCTCAGAAAAAAGTATTTATCGTTGGATAACCCAGGGTCGATTGCCAGCCTACCGGGTTCAGGATCAATACCGTTTCAACCGGGCAGAACTATTGGAATGGGCCACAGCCAACCGCATCGAGGTCTCACCCGACATTTGCCAGGAGCCGGAAAGCGTTGGTTCGCCTCTGCCTTGCTTGTCAAGTGCGCTGGAAGACGGCGGCATATATTACCGGGTGGAAGGGGCCGACCGCGACAGCGTGCTGCAAGCGATCGTCCGCCTGATGCGTATTTCTGACGACGTGGATCGGGATTTTCTGTTCAAAGTTCTCCGCGCCCGCGAAGAGCTCGGGTCGACCGGCATTGGCGACGGAATCGCCATTCCCCACGTCCGCAATCCGATTGTTCTGCACGTTGCTCGGCCGGCGGTGACGCTTTGCTTCCTCGAAAAGCCGATCGATTTCAAGGCCCTCGACGGTCAGCCGGTGCACATCTTGTTTACCTTGGTCAGCCCGACCGTGCGCGCCCACCTACACATGCTGTCGCGTCTCTCTTTTGCGTTGCAGGATCAGGAATTTCGCGCCGGCCTGAAGGCCGAGCATTCGCGCGAAGCCCTTTTGGGGCAGGTGCGGCGGATCGAGGCCGGCCTGGCGAAAAAGAACGGCCCCGGGGAAAAACCGTAAATGTCCCTCTTCCTGGCGGCGTTGGCGATCTGGACGGTTTCGGGCGCGCTCTCGGCCTTGGGCGAGGGGAATTCCCGGCTGTCGGCCTGGCTGGGCGCGGGCGGCGTGGTCGGGGGCTCCCTGCTGGCTTTGCCGCCGACTCTGCGCGGTTTAGCGGGCGGTCCGGGTCTGGAATTCTCGGCGACTAGCTCTGTTCCCTATGGCGCCATTCAGCTGGCCATTGATCCGCTGACGGCGGTCTTTCTCCTGCCCATTCTTCTGCTCTCGCCGGTGGCGGCGATCTACGGCACGGAATATCTCCGCGCCGGTCGGCGGGCCCGGTTCCACTGGTTCTGCTTCAATTTGTTGGTGGCCGCGATGGCCACGGTGGCCCGGGGAGCGCTGTTGTTCCTGGCCGCTTGGGAACTGATGACCATCGCCTCCGGCCTGCTGGTGGTGCAGGATCACGAAAAGGCCGAGGTCCGCCGGGCGGGAGCGCTCTACCTGGGCGTCTCCCAGCTGGGGGCGGCCTGCCTGTTGGCCTTTTTGATCCGGCTCGAAGCGCGGGGGGGGGCGGGGTTTCTGCCGGGAAGCCTGGCCGGCGGCACGCCTCTGGCCACAGCCCTGTTTCTGCTCGCCCTGGTTGGTTTCGGGCTCAAGGCCGGCCTGCCGCCGCTGCACTTCTGGCTGCCCGAGGCGCACCCGGCCGCGCCCAGCCATGTCTCGGCCCTGATGTCCGGCGCGATGATCAAGCTGGGCGTCTACGGCCTGGCGCGCACGCTGACGCTTTTCGCCGACCGGCCGGCCTGGTGGGCCTGGGTCTTGTTGGGGGTGGGGCTCGCGGCCTGTCTGCTGGGCATTCTCTGCGCTCTGGGACAGCGGGACCTGAAGCGGCTGCTGGCCTATAGCAGCGTGGAGAATGTGGGCGTCATCACCCTGGGCTTGGGCTTGGGCTTGCTGGGGGCGCAGGCCGGCCGGCCGGAGGTGGCGATTCTGGGCTTTGCCGGCGCGCTCTGGCACGTCTGCAACCACGCGCTTTTCAAAGGCCTGCTCTTCCTCGGCGCGGGCGCGGTGCTGCACGGCGCGGGCACGCGCGACCTGGAGCGCCTGGGCGGGCTGCTCAAGCGTCTGCCTTGGACCGGGACGACCTTTCTGCTCGGCTCGGCGGCCATCTGCGCCCTGCCGCCGTTCAACGGTTTTGTGGGCGAGTTTCTCATCTACCTGGGCGCCTTCAGGGGCGTGACCGTCTTGTCGCCCGGAGCCGCGGGCCTGGCCTGCGCGGGCCTGGCCGGCCTGGCCCTGACCGGCGGCCTAGCCCTGGCGACCTTCACCCAGGCGGCGGGCCTGGCCTTTTTGGGCGAGCCGCGCACGCCCGAAGCGGCCCAGGCCCACGAGGCCCAACCCCGGATGCGCGGTGGGCTGGCGATTCTGGCCGGAGCGTGCCTGCTGGCCGGCCTGGCGGCGCCGCTGCTGCTGCCGCATCTGGCC
>CAYMGG010000332.1:0-7067 GCA_964389915.1 uncultured Planctomycetaceae bacterium | reverse complement strand
GGGAGGAGCGAAATGGCCGACTTGAAGATCGTGGCGGCGGACAACATCAAGGGTTCGGGCCTGGATCTGTTGCGCAAGGAATTCGGAAGCGGCGCGGTGGTGGCGCGGAGCAAGTACTCCACCGACGAACTGCCCGCGGCTTTAAACGAGATCGACGCCCTGCTGGTGCGTAGCGGCACCACGGTCACGGCCGCCGCCTTGCAGGCCGGCACCGGCCGGCTCAAGCTGATCGGGCGGGCCGGGGTGGGCACGGACAACATCGACTCCGAGGCGGCCACGGCCAAGGGCGTGGTGGTGATGAACACGCCGCTGGGCAACACCATCTCCGCGGCCGAGCAGGCCATCGCCCTGATCTTCGCCACCGCCCGGAATCTGGCCCGCGCCGACCGGCTGATGCAGGCCGGTAAGTGGGAGAAGAAGGATCTGGTCGGCTCCGAGGTGCACGGCAAGACCCTCGGCCTGGTCGGCTGCGGCAAGATCGGGGCCCACGTGGCCAAGGTGCTCAAGGCCGCGGGCATGACTGTTCTCGCCTACGACCCCTACCTGCCGTCCGACAAGGCCCGCCAGATGGGGGTGGAGTTGACCGGCCTGGACGAACTGCTGGTGGCCAGCGATTTCATCACCATCCATACTCCGCTCACCGACCAGACGCGCAATCTGCTGGACACGGCCCGGATCGCCAAGATGAAATCCGGCGCGCGTCTCATCAACTGCGCGCGGGGCGGCATCGTCGACGAGACCGCGCTGGCCGAAGCCGTGAAGAGCGGCAAGCTGGCCGCCGCCGGCCTGGACGTCTTCTCCACCGAGCCCATGACCAGCGGGCCGCTTTTCGGCGTCAAGGACATCACCCTCACCCCGCACCTGGGCGCGTCCACCGAGGAGGCCGAGGAGCGCTGCGGCCTGCAACTGGCCGAACAGGTCGTGGCCTTCTTCAAGGAAGGCCGGCTGATCAACTGCGTCAACGTCAGCCTTTCCACCGATCCCTCCCTGCGGCCGTATGTGGAGGTGGCCCGGGCCATGGGCCGGGTCGCCGGCACGCTGCTGAACGGTCCGGCCGAGCAGGTCGAAGTGGCCTGCGCCGGCCCGATCGCCGAGAAGGGCACCAGCTCGCTTACCGCCTCGGCCCTGGTCGGCGTGCTCTCGGCCTTCGGCGCCGAGGACGTGAACCTGATCAACGCCGGCCATCTGGCCCGACAGCGCGGCATCACCGTCAGCGAGACCGCCCCGGCCCAGACCGGCAACCACCTCAACCGGGTCGACGTGTACGTCAAAGGGCAGGGCAAGTCCTGCCATCTGGGCGGCACGGCCTATCACAACGGTCCGCGCATCATCCAGATCGACGACGCGGACATGGACATCCGCCTGAGCAAGCACATGCTCTTCTTCCGCTATCCCGACCGGCCCGGCTATGTCGGCAAGTTCGGCACGATCATCGCCAACCACGGCGTCAACATCGCCAACATGGAGGTCGGTTGCCTGGAGAGCCGGCACCGGGCCTCGATGGTCATCGGCCTGAGCGAAGCCGCGCCCGAGGCCATGCTCGAGGAGTTGCGGCGGGTGGAGGGGGTGGAGCGGGTCTATCTGGTTTCGCTCTGATTAGGGTGGTTTGCGAAGATAAAACTGGCGGCCAGTCCGCGTGAGAAAGGGGAAGCGACCGCAATGAGCAGCGCTGAAAAGATTACCTTGACCTCGGGCCGGCTGAACGTGCCGGATCGGCCGATCATTCCTTTCATCGAGGGCGACGGTACGGGCCCGGACATCTGGCGGGCGTCGGTGCGGGTGCTGGACGCGGCGGTCGGAAAGGCCTACGGCGGCAAGCGCCAGATCGAATGGCGCGAGGTCCTGGCCGGCGAGAAGGCCTTCAACCAGACCGGCAACTGGCTGCCGGACGAGACGGTAGCGGCGTTCAAGGAATATCTGGTCGGTCTCAAAGGGCCTCTCACCACCCCGGTGGGCGGCGGCATCCGCTCGCTCAACGTGGCCCTGCGGCAGATGCTCGACCTGTACGTCTGCCTGCGCCCGGTCCGCTACTTCGCCGGCGTGCCCAGCCCGGTCAAAGAGCCCGAGAAGGTGGACATGGTCATCTTCCGGGAGAACACTGAGGACATCTACGCCGGCATCGAATTCCAAGCCGGCACGCCCGAGGCCGCGAAGTTCAGCGCGCTTTTGACCGAACACTTTCCCAAGCCGGCCGGCAAGGTGCGCTTCCCGGCCACCAGCGGCTTCGGGATCAAGCCCGTGTCGCAGGAGGGCACGGCCCGGCTGGTGCGGGCGGCCATTGATTATGCGATCCGTAACCGCCGGCGCAGCGTCACCCTGGTGCACAAGGGCAATATCATGAAGTTCACCGAAGGGGCCTTCCGCGACTGGGGCTACGAGGTGGCCAAGAAGGAATACGGCGCCACCGACCTGGACGGCGGCCCCTGGCAGACCTTCACCGCGCCCGACGGCCACCAGATCGTGGTCAAGGACTTCATCGCCGACGCCTTTCTCCAGCAGATTCTGCTGCGCCCGCAGGAATACGACGTCGTGGCCACGCTCAACCTGAACGGGGACTACATCTCCGACGCCCTGGCCGCGCAGGTGGGCGGCATCGGCATTGCTCCGGGCGGCAACATCAACTACCTTACCGGCCACGGAGTGTTTGAGGCCACGCACGGCACGGCTCCCAAGTACGCCGGCCAGGACGTGGTCAATCCCTGTTCGGTGATCCTCTCGGGCGAGATGATGCTGCGGTACCTGGGCTGGACCGAGGCCGCCGACCGGATCATCGTTGCCATCGAGCGGACCATTGCCCAGAAACAGGTGACCTACGATTTCCATCGGCTGATGACCGGGGCGACGCTGCTTAAAACCTCGGAATTCGGTTCGGCCCTGATCGCCAACCTCTAAGCCGGCAGGCGGTTCGTCCCGAACTCAGCCTTAGCGCAACGGCCTGAAAAAAGGGGCAATATGTGCGCCGCGTTCTCCCTCCCCCTCCGGGGGAGGGCTGGGGTGGGGAGGTCTGCCGCGCGCCTGGTCTTCTCCCTCCCCCCAACCCCCTCCCGAAGGGAGAGTGAGACGACTAGCGCGGCCGAATAGTTTGGCCCATTTGCGGGGATCTGCACTTAGCCGTGATTCGGGGATGACGCCTCCGTCCATGACCTCCGCCGCCGACAACGACCGCCCCACCGCCGCGCCGGACCCCGAGCTGGCCCGGCTCTACGCCGCCATGCTGGCCGGCCTGGAGCAGCAGCCCGAGGGCGACAAGGTGGGCGACATCTTCGCCCGCCTGCGCGAGTCGGGCGAGTCCCGCAGCCTGCCCGTGGCCGAAGACGACGAGATCGTCACCCTGCTTACCCGCCTGGGCGTGGCCCCGCCCAAACTCGACCGGGCCGGCCGGGGCAAGGTGGCCGAGGAGTTCGTGCGCCGGCTGGCCGAGGCGGCTGGACGCACCCCGGCGCAGGTCAGCCTGGTGCTCAAGCTGTACACCGGCGGCGCTTACGGCCTGATCGCCAAACCGATCTGCGGCTCGCCGCCGCGCTGCCGGGTCTGCACCCTGACCAAGCAGTGCGACTATTTCAACGCTCCGCCCAAAAGCGCCGAAAATCTGCCGCCCCTGCGCCGCTTGCAGCGGGAGGGGGCCGAGTCGCTGGGCGATGAGGAGCTGCTCACCCTGGTGCTGGGCGGCAGCCGGATGACGGAGGAGCATAAAAATTCGGCCAAAGCCCTGCTCCAGCATTTCGGCTCGCTGCGGGCGATCTTTGCCGCCAGCTACGGCGAATTCACGGCCCTGCGGCACATGAGCGAGAATCAGGCCGCGCGCCTGACCGCCTTAAGCGCCCTCCAGCGGCGGGCCGACGGCGAGCGCCGGGCCATCCGCCCCCAGGTCCGCTGCGGCAAGGATTTTTACGACCTCTTCCACGCCGCCATGCGCGACCTGCGCCAGGAGGTGTTCATCGTCGCCCTGCTGGATCAGAAGAACCGGGTCTTCAAGGACGTGCGGGTCTCCGCCGGCACGCTTACCGATTCGCTGGTCCATCCGCGCGAGGTCTTTTCGCCCGCCTTGCGCGAAGGGGCGGCGGCGGTGGCCTTCATTCACAACCACCCCAGCGGCGACAGCACGCCTTCGCCGCAGGACAAGCTGCTGACCCGGCGCCTCTGCGCCACGGCCGAGGTGGTCGGCCTGCGGGTGCTGGACCACATCATCATCGGCGAAGGCGTCTACACCAGTTTCGTGGACGAAGGGCTGATGCCGACGCCGGAAAATTCGCCCTGACCGCGAGGGATACATGCTCGATCTGCTGCTGATCACGGACCTGCATTACTCCACCGGGCCGGTGCCGGCAAATTGCCCCCACCGCCGGCGGCATCTGGGGCCCTGGTTGATCCGCAAGGCCTTCCGCCGGCTGGCCGCCGAGGGGATTGCGCCGGCGGCAATGATTATGCTGGGCGATCTGCTGGACGACGGGACGGCCGCCACGGCCGAGGCGGATCTGACCGAATTGGTCAAGGCCACACGTGAGGCGGCCGGAGAGTTGCCTGTGCTGGTCGTACCCGGCAATCACGACAGCGGAAACGAACGGATCGCCCAGGCTTTTGACTGTCCGGCCGGACTGCACGAAATCGGCGGCTATGGGTTCATCGTTTTTCACGATCAGGTTGGGGCAGGGGACGTGACCACCCGGCCGACCGAAGCATTGGCCGGGCTGCAAAAGGCCGCTGCTGAACACCCCGGCCTGCCCTTGATCGCATTGCAGCACAACCCCCTTTATCCCAATATCGAATCCGGCTACCCGTACATGCCCAGTAACACGGCCGAGATTTTGGCCGGTTATGAAAAGGCCGGGGTTTTTCTCTCCCTGAGCGGCCATTACCACCGCGGCCAAGCGTATGCCGAGCATCACGGGATCGGCTATTATACCGCGCCGACGGCGTGCGAAAGTCCGTTCAGGCTGGCGCATGTGCGACTGGACGGCCGCAAGGCTCAGATTCGCGAGTTGGCGCTGGGAATGGAGGTTCCGGGCCTGTGGGACAACCATTTGCATACCGAAATGGCTTATTGCGCCACCACAGTCAGGGCTAGAGAAGACATAACCATCTCTCGCGACATGGGTTTATCGGGAATTACCTTCACCGAGCACGCCTTTCAGCTGTATTTCGAGGATCAGAAAGAAGCCTGGAGCTACGCCTGGCAGAATCAGCCGGAGCGCGTGGCTGAAGTGCTGGCCGGTCCCTGCCGCAAGCTGGAAGAATACCGCCGCGCGGCCGCCGACTGGCGGTCAGAGTTCGTGCGCGTCGGCCTGGAGGTCGACCTCTGCGCGGACGGTAAGTTGCTCTTGGCTGAAAAGCATAAGGCGGGCTGGGATTTATTGGTCGGCGCGGTTCATAGTCTGCCGGATTTGGCCAAAGACGAACCCTCGGCCAAGAAAATCGAACTGGCCTTTCTCCAAAATACCGAGCGTTTGCTGGCGGCCGGTGTGCAGGTCCTGGCGCATCCGTTCCGCTGCCGATCGAGCTGTTCGGCCCGGTGGCCCAGATGCTGGCCCAGTCCGGAGTCGCGGCCGAGATCAACTACCATACGAACCAGCCCGACGTCCGGTTCATCCGGGAATGCCTGGCTTGGCAGGTTAAGATCAGCCTAGGAACGGACAGCCACGACCTAGCCGAAGTCGGTGATCTGCATCCGCATCTGAACCTGTTGCGACAGGCCGGCGTAACGGAGGCACAATTGCCGCAAGTGCTTTATAGTTATGGCAATGCAGACGTCCAAGATAGCCCCGGAACCTAGAGAGCCAACGCAACATAACATACATTATCGGAAGTCGAATAGAGCAGGGCGCAAGTGCCTGGGTTCGGGCCCAAAGCCTGCCGGCCGGTCTGGGGGCCACAGACTGACCGCAGGTTTTTTCTTTTTTCAACCTTACCGATCGCTATCATAGTCGGGACTGAGTTTATCCGGTCCGGGAGACGAGCAGCAATGGAGAGTCAGGAACGCCACGGCACGGATCGCCGCGATCTGTCGATCGTCGTGCCGGTCTATAACGAGGAAGAATGTCTGCCCATGCTGGTCAAGGAGCTGGACGACGCCTTGGCCGACTACGCTCATCCCTGGGAGGTGATTCTGGTCGACGACTGTTCGACGGATCGGACGCCGGAATTGATCGCCGAGGTCTGTGGGCGCAATCCGCATTACCGTTCGCTGCGATTCGCCGAGAACCGTCGGCAGTCGGCCGCCATGGCGGCCGGCTTTCGCGCGGCCCGCGGCGGCATTGTCGTGACGCTGGACGCGGATTTACAGAACGACCCTCGGGATATCCCGCAGCTGCTGGAACATATGGTCGAATATGACTGCGTCTGCGGCTGGCGGCGGCGACGGCAGGATAACTGGTTCCGTCTGTTCCAGTCGCGCATTGCCAATGCCGTGCGCAACTGGGTTTCGGGCGAGACTATCACCGATACAGGATGTTCGCTAAAGGCTTATCGCACCGACATGTTGCAAAAGATTTTCATGTTCCGTGGCGCGCATCGGTTCCTGCCGACATTGCTCAAGATGGAAGGGGCTACGGTGCGGGAAATCCCGGTCAACCATCGCCCGCGCGCCGCTGGCGTGCCCAAGTGGGGTTTTTGGAACCGCTTTATCCCCGCCACGTGCGATCTGCTGGCCGTGCGCTGGCTTAAAAGCCGGCGGCTGGGATACCGCATTGCCCGCGAAGTCGGTACTGGTTTGCCGATAAATCCTTGATTTTAAAATGTTAAGGCGGAGGAGAGGCTCTCCCCCGCCCTTTTTTTTTACGGAACCATTTTCGGTATAACAAGGTCCCGGGCTCGCCAAAAAACCTCATACCGCGTTAAGCAAAAGTGGCGGCAAATATATCTTTTGTTCCGGCTATTTGGCCGCCTCGATGGCGGCGGTAAGCGCGGCTTCGTTTTGGAGGCCGACGAAGCGTTTGATCTCCTGGCCGTCCTTGAGCAGAATCAGCGTGGGGATGGACTGGACCCCGAACTTGGCGGCCGTAGCCCCATGGTCGTCGACGTTGACCTTGCCGATGCGAGCTTTGCCGCCGATCTGGCCGGCCAGTTTCTCC
>CAYMGG010000331.1:0-7136 GCA_964389915.1 uncultured Planctomycetaceae bacterium | reverse complement strand
GGGTACCTTTTTTGCAAAAAAAGGTACCCCATACCCCGCCAAAAAACTCTCGCCAGACTCGCCCGGTCCGGAACGTTCTTCGACCGTCAATAACTGGAGTTGATATAAATTCCATATGACCCCATTGCGGTCGATTCCGGCGAGCTTCAACGACATTAAAGCGCGCCCGCTGCGCCAAAACACTCTCCCCAACTCGCCGCTTCGGGCGTGTAGACCACGCTGAACTCACGCCCGTCGGCGGTCGACTTTGGCCCCGAGAGTCATCTGATCCGCAGGCGCAGAATTCGCCGCCCCGCCTGATCGCCGACAAAAACCCAGGGTTCCTGCAAGGCCACCGACGCCGGCAGGAGGCCTCCCGGGAGGTCAGCTGCCGCCAAAGCCGCATAGGGCGAACCGTCCCGGGCCGACAGGATCACGACCCGCGCCGCCGACTTTTCAATCAGGACCACATATTCCTCACCGGCGGCCAACCCGATCACGTCGGCGGGGTCAATCTTCGTCTGCCAACGTTTTTCAAAACTTCCGTCGGCTTTTGGCGCCAAGGCGACGAGCCGCCCCTTGGCCGTCAGCCAGAGCCAGCCGTCACGGTTGGCGGCAAGGGGGCCTTCGGCCGTCAAGCTTAGCTTGGCGAAAGGCGCATCTCCTGGATACGGACGGGCCAGGACCTCGCCTCGGACGCGGATAAAAATCCGCCCCCCGCCCAGAGCCAAGGCCTGGGGCTGCTCAAAGGCGTTCTCCGCAGTCAGAGGCAGCCAGGTCTGTTCGCGGTAACCGGTCTGGTCGGGATCGAACCGCCAGAGCCGATTGGCTTGGTCGTCCAGAACCACATAGGCTTGGCCGTCGAATTGCATGGCCGCGCCGCGGCTTTTGTAATTCGCGCCCACCCGGAAGATGGCCCGGGAATCGCAGCGTAGAGGCGCATCGGCTGCATCGTCAATCATGAACCGCAACATTCGTCCCGAATCGTAGGCGATGAGCGTGCCATCCGGCGCGGCGGCCAGCAGCGACGGGCCGTTCATTCCCCCCAGCCGGATGCCCAGCGGTTTCAGGTCCGCCGCATATCCCACCAGGCCCTGGGACGTAGCCAGCCACCAGTTGCCGTCCGGGGTGTGCGCTACGCCACTAATTCGCTCCAGCCACTTGCCCCCCAACTCGACCTCTTCGGCCGAACCGAGCGCGACGGCCAGATTGTTGAGCGCCCAGGCCCGGCCGCCGGCAGTCACCAGCCGCAGGGAGTGCACGCGCGGCTTGGGCCAGAGCGAGGAGGTCAGCTCCCGCCCGTCCCAATCGTAGCGGCGTACCTTCATGTCCGGATAGCTGGAGCCGACCAGCACCCCCGCGCCGGCCGGATCGCGGCAGACCGAATATAGATTTCCCTTTTCCGGGCGGACCGGTTTGAACAGTGGGGTCCAATCATTACCCCCGCCGGCGGGCAGGCCCAGGACCGCGTCGTCCGCCAGCACCAGGCAGGCATACTCCTGCCCCGGTTCCAGTGCCTGCCCGGCCACGGTCTTGGGCGGAAGTTGAACCAAGACGGCGAACTTCCCGGTCGCGGGCGAGAAGCGCCAGAGCTTGCCGTCCTGGGCCGAATACATCAGATCCTCGCCCACCTCCCGCAGCGGAACCGCCCCGGGCGGAACGGGCGGCTTGACCGCCCGCTCCAGCCACCAGCCCGTTTCGTTCCGGACGAAACGGCAGAGCCGGCCGTCGTCGGCAAAGGTCCAGAGCGCTCCTTCCAAATCGCAGGCCAGACCGTTGGCCCCGATGGCGGTCAGGGGTTCGGCCTCGGGCGGCTGGCTCTGGCCCAGCACGCCCGAGAAGCGCAGTTCACCGGCCAGGGCCGGAACGGCCAACAGCAGCAATAATCCCAGGATCAGTCGCGGCATCTCTTCCCCTTGTGCAGGCCGGAAGCATTCCGGCGGCCGCTCACTTCGCCAGATACAGCAGGCCCATGAGCACCCGGTCCTTCTTGCCGGTGGCGCCGTTGTAAAGACTGAGGGCCGACGGATCGCTCTGCTGCCGGCTGTCCCGGTCATTGACCGCCACGGTCACGGCGATCTGCTCGCCCGCGGCGGGCGCTTGATCCAACCCCAGGGTTTTCCAAGGGAAAGCCGCTTCGTAAATCGTCACCTCGCCCTGCCGGACTATCTTCAGTTTCAAATCCTGGTCAGTCAGCCGGCCGCAGGGCAGCTTGTCGTTCTGGGGGATCATCATGCCCCGGTAGGCGGCCGGTCCCTCGGGAGTCAGGGCGAAATTGATCTCGGTCTGCTTGGGCCGGCGGAAGCTGTCGGCGAAGGCGTCGGCCGTAGCCTCGAACTCCTTCCACGGCTCCAGGCAGAAGCCGCACTGCAAGCCGTCGTCCAGCCAGATCCGGTCGTTGGTCTGCTCCTGCATGAAGACGTTGTCCGTCACCTCAACCCGCAGATACAGGGCCGCTTCGTCCCAGGCGTAGCCGATCCGGGCCGAGTCGCCGGAATAATACTTCGGGCTGCGGGGGCAGTTTTCCACGCCTTTCAGTTCGACCAACGGCACGCCCTTCCATTCTCCGGCCTTCCCGTCGAGGGCCGGGGTCAGATGCGGCGCGGCGAGGAAGTTGGTCTTTTCGGTGTAGGCAAAGGTATAATCCTCGCCCAATCGGACCTCGGCGGCGACGTCGTACTTGCGCTCCGGCCGGACCGCCAGATCCGCATAAGTGGCGACCAGCTCGCGGGTCTCATTGGCCGCCAGACTGAAGGGCAGTTCCTGGGCACTTTCGGGCACGCCCAACAGCCGCAATTTCACCACGCCCGTACACGGCCGGCCCCGCAGATCCTGCAAGGTGAACCTCAAGCTCTTGCGGCCGTCGGCTTCAAAACCGGGCTTGATCCGCCCCATTTTGAGGGGATTGCTGACCCGGACCACGCAACCGATGGCGGCCACCACCACCCCACCCTCGCGCAGAATCAGAGAAATCGGGTAGGTGCCGGCGGCCAGCTGGCCGGAAACTTTCAGCTTGCCGGTCACCTCCTGCGTACCGCCAGCCGGCAGGTCCAGCTTGATTTCCGGCGTGGTCAGTTGCAACCCTTCGGCCGCTTTGAGATTAAGACTGCCCTGCAGCGGCCGGCCGAAGACCGCGCTGACCGACCCGGTGAACTGGCCGTCGTCGCCGGGAAAGAGCTTGATCTCGGGCTGCGCAAGCTTGAGCGCCTTGAGAGCCTTGGCCCCCCAAAGCCGGGGCGAGACGCCCTGGATGTAGACCGGATCATTGGTCAGGTCGAGGCTGAGCGCGCCGTTCTCGGTCGGCCGGACGGTCAGGTTGCCCATCAGGTCGTAAACCTTCGCCTGCTCCACCCCCAGGGGGATGACCACGGAATTGGGTTGATCGCCATAATCCCAGAGGGCCAAAGTCACGTCGTCCGGGCTCTCGTAGGCGTAGCCCATCGAGGTTTCGCCCAACCATTCGATCGCTTCCACGCCCTTGTGCCCCTCCAGCAGCCAGGTCAGGGTCGCATAAGCCGGCGCCAGGGGGCGCGGCCCGGTCTTGTCCGTGCCGCAACCCATTTGGGGGTTCAGGTTGTAGAAGTAACCGCCGCCGGCCGCGGTGATGTAGAAGGCGATGATATGCTTGAAGCCCTCGCCCAGGGAGATCAGATTGGCCCGGATCTCCTGCTGGGTGGAGCGCAGTTGCGCCTCCCCGTCGGCGAACTCGGTGTTCATGCCGAATTCGGTGTTCATGAGGGGGATGTCCCGGCCGGCCTGCTCCTTGATCAACCGCTTGAGCTCACGGATGCGCCCGGCGGGATTGCGGCGCTCGAAGCCCTCGCCGATATACGAATAATGGAGCGAGAAGATGTCGATATACTTGCCCAAACCGGCCTTGAAGAGCTGCAAGGTATAATGGAAATCGTCGGCCACGTGGATGGCCGGGCCCACGACCACGGCCTTGGGATCGGCCGCGTGCAGGGCGGCATAGGCGATTTCATGGTACTTGACCAGATCCGCCGGCGTGCCTTTCCAAAAGAGCTCCGGCTCCCAGGTAATCTCGTACAGATGCTCGGCCCGGTCAGGATAGGACTCGGCCATAGCCCGGCCCAACTCGCGGCAGTAATTTTCAAACTGCTTCTCCCCGGCCGCGCTCAGCACGGCCCGGCCGATGTCATAAGTTTCAGGCTTGTAGGGCGGGACCTGCCACTTGTTGGGCAGGCAGCAGGAGCCCAGGCCGTTGCAGAAGAAATAGGTCTCCCATAGTTTCTCCTGTCCGTCGGCCCGGTACCGGCACCATTCGAACGGGTCGGCCGGGAACTTCTCGCCCTTGGCCTTGGCCTGCTGCCACTTCTCGGTGACCTGGCCGGAATGATCGGGTTCCAGGTGTCCCCAGTGGCCGGGCCCCAGGACCCAGCGGATGCCCAGATAGGGCAGAACCTGGATCTTGCGGTTGAATCCGCCCTGCATGCCGAAGACCGTGTCGGCCGAAGGATAAAGCCGCCGCTGGGCCGGGTCGACCACCACCGCATAGCTGATGAAGCCCTCCGGCCGGTCGCCCTTCCCGCCGATGGCCGGAATGGTGGTTCCTTCCGACAACTTGGCCCGCACGCGGTAAAAGCCCAAGCGATCGGCCGGGGCCGGAACCGTGACGCTCCACGCGCCCTGGGCATCGGGTGTCACGGGCAGTTCCAGGGCCTTGATCGCCTTCTCGCGCTCGTCGACGATATTGACGGCCAATTTCAAATCCTTGGCCTGGGGATCGAGGCCGGCGGCCTTGAAGGTCAACTCGACCTTTTCGCCGGGAATATAGACGCTAAGCTCCGGCCGGTTGGTGTCGCCGGTGAGCGTCTCGCCGGCCGAAAGCAGGGCGGTGGAAATCAGGGCCGCGGCCACAACACCGGCCAGCCGGTTCAAACCACGGGACATGGGCATTCTCCTGTCTGCGGGAAAGCGGATCAGCGCTTGATAACAAATGGACCATTTATGGCGCGGGTTCTCCCCCCGCGACCAAGAGCAATTTTTGCGCCCGCCAAGCGGGGAACTGGCTCAGAAGGTCTGGCCGTCGTCGCACCAGGGATAGCGGGCCGCGCCGCCGATATATAGCTCCGCCGGATCGTGGGGATCGATGGCCTTGACGTGATTGTCAAGGTAGACCAGATTGGTGCGGCCGTTGTGGCGCGGGTCGGTGCCGCCTGGACAAAACGGCAGCAGGCTGGGGTCGACGCCGATATAATTGTAAAGACCGCCGCCGGTCAGGCTGAAATTGGACCAATTCTTCTGGTCCGCGCCGAACATGATCCGGCTGTGCTGCTTGAAAATCGACAGCTTGTGGGGGGCCTGGGAACCGGTGTCGGTGGCGCTCTTGCCGGTGAAGGCGTTCTTGCCGTAATCCGTGGCGCAGGCTCCGCCGCCCGGCCCGATCACCAGCTTGGACATGGGGCAGGCCCAGAGCCCCTGCGGCCGCAAACCCTCGCCGCTGGGCACCAGGCCGGTCAGGTACATCTTGCCCAGCAGGTTGTACCAGAGATAGCAGGGCGACCCCGTATAATAGGCCACTAGCCAGTCGCCGCTCTCCTCGGTGTATTGAGTGGAGGCCAGCCCGATCTGGCGCTGGTTGTTCTGGCAGGCCACGCCGCGGGAGAACTCCAAACCCTGCTTGAGCGCGGGCAGCAGCATGCCAGCCAGCAGGGTGATGATGGCCATCACCACCAGCAACTCGACCAGGGTGAAGCCCGACTGCGTACGGCGGCGGGCCTCCGGCGATTGGCCGGAGAGGAGGGCCTTGCGGGTTCGGTTGTAAATCATCTGGAAAACCCTTTCACGCATTAACTGGTTCTCGTCTATAGCGTCGGCCGCCGGCTCGGGGGGCGCAGGGAGCGGCTCGGCCCCGGCCGCCGGCGGTTGAATCGGCGCCGGCTCGATCCGGCCGGCGGCGGGTTCGCCCAAGTCGGCCAGGGTCTGCGCCAAGGTGGTCAACAGATAGCCCGAGCGGACCTCGACGCCGGAGAGGAGGAGCGAACACCGATGCAACTCGACCTCCGCCGGCGGCGCTTTGCGAAAATCCCGCGGCACGCTCAGATGCACCGGCCGACAAACCGGTTCCCGGTCGAGCGGCTTTATCTCCCCCGACTCGGCCCGGGTCAAACCATGTGCGGCCAGGGCGCTCTCGTGACTGATTACGGCCTGGGGCTGATCCTTCTGATTACGACTCCACAAGGTCCAGCGGACAAAATCGGCTTCCAGACAGTCGGCGAATCCCGGCCAGCGAAACAAGCCCCGGTCAATTTTGAGCCAATCCCCGTTGTTCAGGTGGTAGGGATGATGATTTTGCGCATAGCCCAGGCTCTTAGCCTGCCCAGCCGTAAAATAACCATGCTGCCGGCCGGCTAACTCGGCCAGAGAAGCGGTTTTGGTTCTCTGCGGTCCGGCAGTGGGCATCTTTTTCGCCTATTTAATAACGCCTCTTATCTTCAACCATGGCCTATAAGCGCCATGTTCGCAACCAGAGTTAGTGGAATTATCCGCACAAATAAATGCCAAAGTGTTATTTGATAAGATATAATATCAAATAAAACTAGGCTTTCCCCTTGCCTTCCAAGACTGACTAATGGCCATTTTTCTGAACTCCACACGCGGCCATACTTCAACGTAATTGGCATTTTTATGCAGCAACAAACAACCACGACAGGCCAATCATTCATGATCTGGTTAGCGAAGCATTGGACACTTGAATTGCCGCCGCCACAAATTCACCTCTCTGCATGCGATAAACGGCAAAGCTGACTGAGAATTTTTAGCGGGGGCTGGGAAGATTTTTTAGCAAAGCTGCCCCTGGAGTCGTTCCCTACTAACTTGATAATGGTATATGCCCTACCTGCGGTTCAGCCATACTCACTATAATATTATATAATAATATTCTCATCAGATTCGCCTACCATCTCCAGGCAAGCGGAAAAAATTCGCCGATTTTTAGCAAGACAATGAGATTTTCAATTGCCAACCCGGCTTGAGCGGAGTAACCTCCAACTATAGCTTTGCATAATATTTCCATAATAAGACGATTATAGGCGTCATCCGAATATCTTCCTCTCTACCCGAAGAAATAGAAGGCCAGCTCCATGCAGCTGCTGAAAGAAAAGGTCGAAACCCATTTTCTAGCCAAGATTCGCGGC
>CAYMGG010000330.1:0-7184 GCA_964389915.1 uncultured Planctomycetaceae bacterium | reverse complement strand
CTGGCCAGAAGGTCCGGCCCCAGGCGGCCAGCTTGGGCAGGTGGGCCACCTCCGGCTTGAGGTGCCACTCGTCGTCGCTGAAGAGCATGCCGCCGCCGCCGCGGTGGTGGAAGGCGAAGGCGGTGAAGCCCAGGCCCAGGCGGAGGTGGTCCTCGACGTGGCGGTTGTTCTCCATCTGCTGCTCGGAGTCGTAGCTGGCCAGGGTCAGACTGGCGGCCTTGCGGGCGCTCAGGCCGCCGACGCCGTAGTGCGTGCCGGGCAGGACGTTTTCGCCGAACACGGTCTGAATCCCGTTGTAGTCGATCCGGATCGGGCTCTGGTCCCAGATGTCGCCGATCGTCCGCTGCATCATGCCCACCGCCTGGGGAAGGGAGCGGCGGATGGCCTGCATGCAGGCGTCGGTCAGATTGGTCTGCATCCAGGCCGACCAGAGGAGGTGGTCCCAGACCCGCGGACTCCAGGTGTAGGCTGCCTGCGGGCTGGGATCGTGCTGATAGCCCAGCGGCCGGATGCAAAACTGGTCCCAGTCCTCGTCGGCGGCCAGGGCGTAGCGGGCGGGGTCGGATTCGGCCTGGCCCCAGGCCTGGGCCAGCGCCGCCCGGGTCGCGTATTTCTCCTTGAGATACTGGTTCCACAGCCGGTTGAGATTGGGATAGGCCAGGACGCCGCCCTCCAGGGAGGCCATCTTGGGCTCGTTGGTCGGCACCTCGCAGGCGACCAGGTTGGGCGTGTCGGCCAGGGCCTGGGCCAGGCGGCCCCAGGCGTCGACCAGCGCTTCGGGCCAATGGTAGGCCGCGGCATAGGCCTTGTGCAGTTTCTGGTTGGGGAGCTCGCAGCCGGGCTTGCCGTTGACGAACCAGTCGGGGAAGGGCCAGTGGAAGTCGACGCTCACGCCCACGCCATAGCGTTCGGCCTCGGCGCAGATGGCCAGCAGCATGGCCAGATAGTCCGGATCAAAATGTCCCGGTTCCGGCTCCAGCTTGCTCCACACCACCTGGAGGCGCAGGCCGTTGAAGCCCAGCGCCGCCAGGTAGCGCATGTCCCAGGGCCGCCAGAGCATCACGGGATTCTGCGGCGCATAAAGCGAGCGGAAGAAATGCGCGCCATAGAAACGATAAGGCCGTCCGTCCGGCCGCCAGAAGCGACCGTCGGCCATTCGCCACCGCCGCTGCGCGGGGGGGAGGGCGGCGCGGCAGCGGTCCACGGCCGCGTCCGCCGCGGCTTGCAGCTCGCCTAGTTCTTTCGCCGCCTCGCCGCCGCCGCTGAGCGTGGCCGCGATCTGCGCCAGCCGCGCCTGAAATTCGGCGGCGGCGAATTCCTGATTGTGGGCCGCCGCCAGCCGACCCCAGGCGTCGAGCTCCTCGCGCAACCCCAGATACCAAGCGCCCTGCCAGAGCCGGGCTTCATAGGCCGCATCGAGTTTGTCCGCCGGCGGCAGGACCAAGCCGCGGTCGGCGACCCACTGCGCCATGGTGCGGCGGGCCTTCTCCAGGCGTTCCTGCTCGGCCTGCATAAAGGCCGAACGCGCCGCTTCGCTGACGAAGGCCAGCTTGACCGCGCGGAAGATGAGCTCGGTGTCGCCCTGAGCCTGACCCAGGCCCACCCCGGAGACCGGGGCGACCGGCTGGCCGGCGAAACTTCCGCAGTCGATATAGAATTCGCCCTCGCCCGGGGCGAGCGTGACCGTCGCGCGCTTCCCCAGCGGTTTGGCGCGGTAGAAGCTCACCCGGCCGTCGACCAGACCACCGGTATAGCCGGTAAGGTCCAGCTTCAGGGCCGCGGTCCCCGGCAGCCGGTATTGGACCCGCACGCCGGCGATGTCCCGAGCCGCCGACGGCGGCAGGCCGAACCTTAACGTGGCCCAACCCGGCTCGGCGGCGGTGGCTTGCACCCGCCAGCTCAGGCCGCCGGCGGTTTCGTTCATTTCCAGGCGTTGGGCATAGCCCGGCGCGCAGAGGAAGTTGTTCAGATAGGAGACGAAGGTGTCGGTGGGGCGGGCCACCGGCGAGACCGGCGGGCGGTCGAATTGCAGCCATTCGCATTCCGGCGGCGTCTGGGCCGCCAGCGCCAAGGAGCCCTGCAGCCACCACAGCATCAATCCGGCGAGTTTTTTCATCACTTTTCTCCGTGCGCCAAGGGACGGTCGACAAGGCCGGCGGGGATTGGGCCGGCCGGGACGGGGCGGCGTTCAACCGCCGACATATGGGGCGAGGTAGATGGACTGGGGAATCTGGGCCGCGGGGAAAAAGCTCTCCGCGTGGCCGTCCAACAGCCAGCCGGCGGTCTTGCCGTTACCGATCTCGGCCGTGCCGGAGGAGGTGCTGTAGTTGAGGATTACGCTGGTGGCGGAGTGATAGCTGCCCAGGTCGATCGAACCGTAAAGCGTGCTCGCATACCAGCCGTCCGTGTCCCAGATCGCGTCAGCCACTGCCAAAACCTGGCTGGGGCTGCGGACCCGGCCGAGGACCAGGCCCTGGTGGAAATTGACTCCGCCCGGCGAGCGGTCGTTCATGGCGTAGGTGTTGTTCTTGCTCCGCTGCGGTTTGCGGCTGATCGCGGTTGGGCAGCGGAAGACCTCGGTGCCGGTGGTCGGCCAGGTCGGCGAGTCGGGATTGCCCACATTCAAACCGAGTTGAATGCAGAGCGCGTAGCACCAGGAGTGATATTTCGGCAGATCCTTGTTGTAGGCCGGCGGCAGCATCTCGTTGTGGTTGTCGGCATATTCGAACATCATCTGCCCGATCTGTTTGAGCTGGGTCGTGCATTGGATCAGGCGGGCGTTGCTCAGGGTCTTCTCTAGCGCCGGTAACAGCAGGGCCGCCAGGATGCTGATGATGGTGATGACCACCAGCAGCTCGACCAGCGTAAAACCCGCCTGGGCGCGGCGGCGAAGGCCGGGATTGGTTCGTCGGAAAATCATCTGGTATATCCTTTCTCGCCTCAGCTCCACCTGACCGAACGGTTCGCGCTCGGTTTCGCCGGGCGCGGGGGGAATCGGGTTGACTTCGGAAAGCGCTGCCAACGGTTCCGGGGCGGCGGGCCTGCCGAATGAATTCCCGGGCGGCGCGAATCCCAAGCGCTGGAACTCCTCGCGGGAGAGCAGGCCCAAGGCCAAGGCTTGGGTCGCGGTTGCGGCCCAACTGCCCCGTTCCTCCAGAAAGCCGCGCAAGTCGGTCAGCGTGCGGAACGGGCGGGTGACCATGAAGCCGGGGCGGGACTCGATCTCCGACAGGTTCAACGTCCCTTTGTGCAGAACCACGCCCGAGGGAATTTTTTTGTAAAACGCCCGGGGCACGGTGAGGTGCACCTGCTGCGGGTCATAATTCCCCAAATTTTGCAGCCGCAGGGCGCTGGCGTGGCTGACGATTCCCTGGGGTTGGTCCGCGATATTGCGGCTCCAGAGCGTCCAGCGCACCAGTTCCGCTTCCTGCGAGTCCGGGAAGCCGGGCAGGCGAAACAGTCCGCGGTCGATCTTTAGCCAATTGCCGGATTGATAATGATAGATATGCAGCTTGTTGGAAAAGCCGCATTGCTTGGCTTGGCCAGCCGTGAAATATCCGTGCTGCCGGGCGGCAAATTCTCTGAGTTTTCTCTGGTTGGCTAGCATTTCCGCCTCTGTGCTCTATAGGATGAACATGGTCAAAATACCTTAACGGTGCAGTTGATGCCAACTTGGTTTAAGCAAGTTCAGTTCAAAGAAAACCCAAAAAGTTTCCGCAATTACATTAAAAACATAGAGTTGTGTGATGTTAAAAGGTGTGTTAGTCAGCAATGGCAATCCGCCCCTCCAGGCTTTTGAATCTGCCTTTCTGAGCTTAACGCAAGTTATTGATGGCCGACTAACGTTCGAGCCTGGTGAGCCAGGTAAGAGTTTTTTGGCGGGGCTTGGGGAAACTTTTTTGCAAAAAAGCTTCCCCAAAATCAGTCGCTGTGCAACGTGAATTAACATGATCGGTGAAAAAGCGAAACTGAACGAGTGTCTGGGGAAAAGTCAGAGGAGTTTTTTGTGAAAAAGGCTCTTCTGAATCGGTTGCGCTGGATGGCAAGCGATACCGGCTGAGTTCAAGCGTTATGCCGGCTCATTCCGTGAGGATCAGATCGCCCGCCAAGTCCAGCTGTTTGCTATGCACTCCGCTTAACCAGCCCATGAAACCTTTGCGGCCCTCGCCGTCATCCTCATTCAGGATCAGCGCCAGGCCGAGGTCCGCCCCGACTTCCGGCTCAAACGGCGCCAGTCGCGACCACGGAATGGCGAGTTCGTAAATCTTACCCCCGGGCGAGCCGGGCAGGTCGGCGACCGCGAGCTTGATTTCCTTGGCCTCGCCTTCGGGCGCGGCGGTCGACGCCGTCAGGTGACACCACGCCTGCGGCCCTTTCGGGCCCGCGCCGACGCTGTAGTCGTACTTGCCGGATTTTTCCGGCTGGGGGCGGGCCGGATCGAAGAGGAATTGCAAACCGTCCTGGTTCCAGATCGCCCCGTCGGCGAACTGCACTCGGTGGACGTCGTCGGTCACCTCGACGGCGAGGTAGAGGTGGTCCGCATCCCAGGCGGCGCGCCATTTCGCCGACAGGTCCGCCGGCCCCCGCCACTCCGGCGAGTCCGGCTGCAAGGCGAAGACCTGCCGCTTTTCATTGATCGGCCAGACGGGGGCCCGCCCCCACGCCGCGTCATCCAGCCGGCCGTCGATCTGCGGCGCCGCGTTCGCCCGCGCCGCCGTGGCGAAGCCGCCCACCAGGCGCTGGCGGGTGACTTTCCGGCCGACCTCGTCGGTCAGGTTCACCCGCACGCGGTAGATGGTCAGCGGATCGCTGGCGGCGATCCAGAGCTTGAGGCTGCGGGTCGCGCCGGGGGCGAAGGTGGCCTGCCCCTCGGTTTCGCCCTTGAGGTAGGCCGCCACCGGCTGGGGCGACTGGAGCTGGTAGGTGCCGCCGGCCATGGGCCAGCTTTCGGTCAGTTCGACGGTCCAGCCGAGCGGCTTGGCCTGCGTGCCGTGGTTGCTCAGTTCGACCCGGAGGCCGGGTTCGCCCGCCTCGTTGCGCGGCGCGGCCAGGATCTCGACCGCGACCGGGCTGAGGATGGCGAAGGGCAGGCAGAGCTCGCCTGCGATCCCCGCGCCGGCCTGGCGTTGGATCAGCACCCGGCCGGTGCGCGCCGCGGTCAGCTCGGGCGCGCCGATCGAGCAGACGACCGCGTCCGGTCCGTCCGGCTTCAAGCTCAGGGTCCAGCGCGGCGGCAGTTGCACGGCCAGCGTCTCGGGGCTGAGGCCCGGGCCGGTGACGCGCAGGTCGCGGCTCTTTCCCTTGAGAATGGCGAGGTTCGCTTCGGCCACGGCGAGCGCGGGCGGGGCTAGCTCCCTGGCCGGCGCCCGGGCCTCGCTGCGGTAGCGCAGCAGCACGGGCTCGGGCGAGAGGGCGAGGGTGACCACGCCCTGCTCGGGGGTGAGCCTCGCGCTGCTGCCGTCGATGCGGATCAGGCGCGCTTCCGGCGTTCCCGGCAGCCGCAGGCCGCGGTCGACCCGGCCGCCCTCGTGCCACAGCACTTGCAGGCATTCGCCGGCCGGATCGCGGAAGAGGAAGTCCTGCACGCCGTCCTCGTGCTGGACCTCGGCGGCGAATTTTTTGATCGTGAGGCCGTTGATCAGCTGGTAATACATGATCGCGTCGAGGCGCGGGTTGTATTGGCTGTATTTGCAGTCGAAGACGTTGTGGGCGTCGCCCGAGGTGCCGCGCGCCTTGCCCTCGTCGTCCGGGTACATTATGCCGAACCAGCTCACGTTGGCGCCGCCCGCGGCGAAGAAGACAGTGATCTTCTTCACCAGTTCCTGCGCCACGGCCTGGCGGGTCTGCCCCTGGCTGTTGAGCCCCAGTTCGGTGCAGAAGATCGGCTTGGGGGCGTGGTACTCCTGCATCAGGGCCTGGTAGGCGCGCACGCCCTGGCGCACGTTCTCATAGGTTTCGTAGACGTGAAAGTCGTAGATGTCGCAGTAATTATGGTAGCCGGCGGCGAAGAAATCGCGGTTGGCGCCGACCGAGGTGGCGATCACCTGGAGCCGCGGATCGAACGCTTTCACGGCCTCGTAGATCGCCCGGTACGCCTTCACCTTTTCGGCCACCAGCGCGGGCGTTTCCGGCGGTTCGTTCCCCTGGCAGATGTAGGCCAGGCCCTGGCCGGCGTAGGTCTTTAAAAAGTTGGTCATGCCCGCGCGCAGATTCTCCGGGCTGTAGTTCTGGAAACCGTGATGCTCGACGTCGGCCGCCGGCGTGCCCGTGACCCAGCTGGCGCCCAGTTCGCGGCACAGTTCCAGCGTCGGCACCCAGACCTGGCGCGGGTCTTTCGCGTCCCAGCCGCCCCAGACGCCGAGATTGCGGTGGCCGAGCCGGCTGGCCAGGCGCATGTAGTCCGGAATGCGGCAGTCCCAGCTGCGGATGGTGAAGGGGATCTGCGCCGGCTGGTACCGGCGCGACTCCGCCTCGGGGAGGCGGACGAAGGCGCTGTACTCGCCGGCGCTTTCGTAGCCTGCGACGTCCAGTTGGAGGTGCAATTCGTAATATTTGCCCAGTTCCAGCTGGTCTCGCGGCAGCCCCAAGGACGAACCGTAACGGAAGCGCTGGCCGGCCTGGCCGTCCGGCGCCAGCTCCAGCGTCCGGGCCGGGAACTGCTCGGCGCCCCAGTAGTCGGTGACCACGGCCTGAATCCGGCGGCCGTCGGGCGGGAGCGGCTTTTCCGTCTGCACCTCGACCGTCAGCTTCACCTCGTCGTCCGGATAGAACATGTTTCCGACCGCGCCGCTGCGGATCACGATGCGGTTGACGAGCTTCTCCCGGCGTTCGGCGGCGAGCGGGGCGGCGCTCAGGGCGTCGACGTCGCAGGTGCCGTAGGTCTTGTGCACGGTCAGGCCGAACCGGGCTTGGGCCGTGCCCGCCGGAAGCTCGATCTGCCGGGTGAAGGGCTTCCAGTTCTGCCGGCCGGTCTGGTCGACCAGGGTGAGGCGCTCGAGCTGGCCGCCCGCGGCGTCGAGCGCGTCCAGGTTGAGGCGCATCGCGAAGCTGTTGTCGGGCGAGTGGAGGTCGCTGCGCAGCGCCCCGCCCACCCGCCACGGCCCCGGCGCGGCGGCGAAGGGGGCGCCCGTCACCTGCACCTCGGTATTGAGCTGATCCTCGGTCCGGGCCACGCGCAGGGCATT
>CAYMGG010000329.1:0-7234 GCA_964389915.1 uncultured Planctomycetaceae bacterium | reverse complement strand
CCTGACCCTGACGGCGTGGCTGACGGGCGTGGGGACGCTCTTCTGGGTCCTCTCCTGCTTCCACCTGCGCTTCCGCCGCCGGGCCGCCGAAGAGGCGCTCGACCTGCGCCAGGCCGAAGAGCGCCGCCGGCGCCAGGGCATGGAGAGCCTGTTCACCGAAGCCGAGGAAGGCACGGCTGCGGTGCACCTGCGCCAGCTGGAGCGGGTGATCGTCCCGGCCGCCAGCCTGGGGCTGGCCGCCCTGCTCTTCGCCCCGACCTGGTATCTACTTTACGAATGGCTGCTGGCCGCCACCGGCCCGTCGGCCCTGATCCGCGGCCTGCCGCCGGTCGACTCCGCCTACGCCCTGACCAGCGCGGGGGCGGCCACGGTCCTGGCCTTGGGCGCGTTTCTGCTGGGCACCTACGCGGCGGGGCTGAGCCGCCAGCGCGATTGGTCGCTGCTGCGCGCGGGCGCCAGCCTGATGCTGGCCTCGGCCCTGGCCCTCTTCCTGTCCGCCGTGGCCCTGGCGGTCGCCAGCCGCGGTTGGCTGGGCGATTTCCCCGACAAACTGGCCGGCGGCCTGGCCTATCTCTGGCTCACCCTGCAAGCCGTGGAAATGGCCGCCAACTTCGTCCTGGACTTCTACCGCCCGCGCCTAGCGGGAGTGGAGTCCCGGCCGGTCTATGATTCGCGCCTGGCGGGTCTGCTGGCCGAACCGCAGGGGCTGTTCCACACCTTCGCCCACACCCTCGACTATCAGTTCGGCTTCAAAATCTCCGATACCTGGTTCTTCCGCTTCCTGGAGTCGGCCTTCGCTCCGCTGCTCCTGATCCAGATCCTGACCTTTTACCTGCTCAGCTGCTTCGTCCTGGTCCGCCCGGGCGAAGCGGCGGTCATTCAGCGCTGGGGGGCGCCCCGCGGAGTCGCGGCGCTGCCGGCCGACCGCGCCGCCGGGGACAAGCTTGTTCCAGCCCAGGGTCCGGGCCGGCCCCACAAGCTGCCCTGGCCGATCGAAACCGCCCAGGTGCTAAGGCGCGAGGCGACCCGGACCATGTATTTCGGCTTTTCCGCCGCCGACGAGGCCGAGGCCGAGCAGAAGGCCGCCAAGCTTACGGCCACCACCGTGGCCTGGGACAAAACCCACGTCGAGAACGAAATCCGCTTCCTCATGCCCTTGCCCGAAACCATGAGCGGCGGCCAGGAACCGGCCACCGAGAGCGAGGTCGCCGGCATCGACACCTCCACCATCGAACTCGGCGGGCGGACGGCCGTGCGCCGCAACGAGAGCCGGCCGGTGGACGCGCTTTTCCTGAGCGGCTTCTTCTCGGTCGAATACCGGATCGGCCCCCGGCCGGGCGATCCGTATCGCTTCGCTTTTGCGCACGCCACGCCCGAAGCCCTGATCCGGGCCATGGTCGAACGCGAGCTGACCGCCTACCTGGGCGGGGCCGATTTCTGGGCCATGATGAAGGACCGCCCCCAGCAGGCCAGCGCGGACATGTTGCAAGCCGTCCGCCGCCGGGCCGAAACGCTCGACCTGGGCGTCGAGTTCGTCGCCCTCAACCTGATCGACGTCCACCCGCCGGCCGGCGAGGTCGGCAAGGCCTATCAGGCGGTCCTGAGCGCCCGTCAGGAGAAGGAAACCCGCATCTACGACGGCGAGATCGAAGCCCGCAAAATTCTGGGCCTGACGCCGAGCGTATATGAGGAGACGGTCAGCGAAGCCAAGGCCTACCGCCACCGCCGCCAGAACCTCTCCCAGGCCGAGCGCGACCGGTTCGTCAAGCAGCTGACCGCCTATCGCGCAGCGCCTGAGGCTTTTCTCTCCCGTACCCGCCTGGATACCCTGGAAGAATCGCTGGCCGACATCCGCAAAACGCTCTTGTCGCCCAGCGTGACCGTGATCATGGACGACACCAAGGCCGCCATGCCGTTGGAGATGGAGCAGGCCTTGGTGAAGGAAGCGCAGAAACAATAAAGGAACCCATCCGATGCACAAGAATTTCTGGACCATCCTGACCGCCGGTGCGCTGCTGGTCATCCTGGCGCTGTACGCGGTCCTGTTCACTGTCTCGGCCGGCACGGTCAAGGTGGTGCGGACCTGGGGCGCCATCAGCCGCGTGGCCGACCGGCCCGGCCTGTACGCCAAGTGGCCCTGGCCGATCCAGTCGGTGACCGAGGTCGACGTGCGCACCCGCGTGTTGGACGTGCTGGGCAACGAACTCTTGACCAAGGACGAGTTCAACGTCATCGCCGCCGTCACCGTCGGCTGGCACATCTCCGATCCGACCAAGTTCTGGACCACCTTCCAGGGCTCGGAAAAATCAGCAGCCGACAACCTCCGCTCCCGGGTGGCCGATGCGCGCAAGCAGGTCTTGAACGACACCCGGCTCATGGACATCGTCAGCACCCAGCCCGAGCAGCCCAAGAATTACGCCGCCCTGGAGACCAATCTCCGCCAGACGCTGCAAAACGGCCTGCCGGCCGACTACGGTCTGGCCGTCGATTCGCTGCTGGTCAAGTCGCTGGCCTTCCCGGCCGACGTCACCGAAAAGGTCGGCGCCCGCATGGTCAAGGAGCGCGAGCGTAAGTCCGAGGAGTTCAAGACCCAGGGCGAGAACCAGGCCAAGCAGATCAAGGCCAACGCCGAACTCAAGCGCCAACAGATCCTGGCCGAGGCCGAGGCTGAGGCCACCCGCATCCGCGGCGAGGGCGACGCGGCCGCCGCCGAGCACTACCGGGTCTTCCGCGAGAATCCGGAGCTGGCCGGCTTCCTGCGCCGCTGCGCGGCCCTGCGCGAAACGCTCAAGAAAAAGACCACGGTGGTTCTGAGCACGGACGAGCCGCCGTTCAACCTGCTGAAGGCCACGCCGCCCACGATTCCGGCGGCCCCGGCCCCCGCGGCCAAGTAAACCGTAGCGTTGAGGGAAACGATGAGCGAAGCCCCTGAAAACCCGCAAGCGCACGACCATGACCATGCCGGTACCGGCCCGGGCGGGCTGCTGCCGGAGTGCGGCTGCCCGGCCTGCAACCCGCGGCCGCTGACAGCCGAAGACGAGGCGGCCATCGCCGCCGATCCGGCGGCCCGCAGCCTGGAAAAGGCCGTGGCCACCAGCTTCGGCCTGCTCAAACTGGTCATGCTGGCCCTGCTAGGCATGCTGGTCCTGGAGTCGTTCCAATTCGTCGAACAGGGCAAGGTCGGCCTGGTCCGCCGCTTCGGCGCCTACCTGCGCGACGACCGCGGCGAGGTCCGTCTCTTCAAGCCCGGCACCCTCTTCTTCCTCTGGCCGGCGCCGTTGGAAGTGCTGGAAAAGATTCCGGCCGGCCAGGAACTGGAGTTGACCCTGGACCAGGAGTTCTGGCCCACCGTGACCAAGCAGCAGGAGGCCGATCCCAACGCGCCGGAACTTCCGCCCGTGCCTCGCCTGGAGCCGGGCAAGGACGGCTACGGCCTCTCCGGCGACCTCAACCTGGCCCATTCGCGGTGGGTCATCAAGTATCAGGTGTCCGACCCCGAACGCTACAAGCTAACGGCCGAGAACCCCGAAACCCTGCTGCGAGCCACGGCCACGGCCGTGATCTTCAAGTGCCTGGCCGGTTACGCGGTCGACGACGCCCTGGTCCACCGCTCGCAGGAGCTCTTCGCCCTGATCGACAAGTCGGTCCGGGCCGCCGTGCTCGACGAGCAGGGCCGGCCGCAGTGGGGGCTGGAGGTGACCCGGGTCATCAACGTTAAGCTCCTGCCCCCGGGCAACACCCAGCGGGCCTTCAACGCCGTCACCCAGGCCGGCAGCGAGCGCAAGGAGAAGGTCGACAAGGCCCACGCCGAGGCCGCCCGGATCCTGGCCGAAGCCGAAGCCCAGGCCAACACGGTCCGCAACGACTCGCGGGCTTACGCCCTGCGCCTGACCCGGCGCGCCGGCGCCGACGCCCAGGCCATGCAGGATCTGCTGGCCAAATATCCCAATGACCCCGTGGGGCTGAACGTCTACCTGGAACAGTACCGCCAGGACGTGCTGACCGAAGTTCTGGCCGGCACCAAGCGCTACATTCTCCGTCCCGGCCAGACCTGGTTCATGACCAGCCCCACGCCCGCGGAATACCTGGACGCCGAAGAGACGCCGGCGAAGTAAGAGGACAAATCGTATGAGCGCCACGACCGTCTTCGATCAGCCGCCCGGGCCGGGCGAATTCAAGGCCACCGAGCGGCGCAACGCCGTCTGGCTCTTCGCCACCTTTGTCGGCGGCGCGCTGATCCTCAACTCCTATCTGGCGGCCTTCACCTACGAGGCCGGCCTGCCCGCCGGCGAGCGGGTCATCAGTTCGCTCTGCGCCCTCCTAGGCGCGATCTTCCTCAGCTCCCCCCTGGTGGTGCGCAGCGCCCGCGAGATCCGACGCGGCCGGCTGCACATGGGCGAGCTGGCGACGCTGGCGGTCCTGGCCTGCTTCTCGATCGGCAAATACCAGGAAGCCGGCCTGGTCGCCTTCTTCCTGATGCTGGTGGACCTGCTGGAGAACCGCACCGCCCTGGGCGCGCGCGAGGCGATCGAAGGCCTGATCCGCCTGACTCCCCGCGAGGCGCGCTTGATCGGCCCGGGCGGCGAAAGCCTGGTCCTGGTAAGCGCCCTCAAGCCCGGCGACCGGGTGCGGGTGCGGCCGGGCGAGAACGTGCCGGCCGACGGCCTGATCCGCTCGGGCGAGAGCACCATCAACCAGGCCAGCGTCACCGGCGAAAGCCTGCCGGCCGACAAGCTGACCGGGGACACGGTCTTCGCCGGCACGATCAATCTGACCGGTGCTCTGGAGATCGAGGTCACCCGCATCGGCAGCGACACCACCCTCGGCCGCGTGCGCGACCTGATCTTGCAAGCCGAGCAGACCCGCCTGCCGATCATGGGCATCGTCGATCGCTACGTGCAATACTACACCCCCGCCCTGGTGGCCGTGGCGGCCCTGATCCTGTACTTCACCAAAGACGTGAACAACGCCATCACCGCTCTGGTGGTGGCCTGCCCCTGCGCCCTGGTCCTGGCCACGCCCACGGCCATGGTGGCCGGCCTCTCCTGCGCCGCGCGCCTGGGCGTGCTGATCAAGAACGTCGCCCACCTCGAGGCCGCAGCCGACATCAAGGCCGTGGTCTTCGACAAGACCGGCACCCTGACCACGGGCGAGTTGACCGTCTGCCGCCTAGCGCCGGCCGAAGGGATCGAAGCCTCGCGGATGCTGCACCTGGCCGCCTCGGCCGACCGCCACTCCAATCACCCGGCCGCCCGGGCCCTGGTCCGCGTGGCCCATGAGGCCAATCTGACCTTGGCGGAGCCCGCGGACTTCCGGGAATTCGGCGGCAAGGGCGTAACCGGCACGATCGACAGCGAGGTCGTCCGCGTGGGCCGCCGCTCCTGGTTGGAGGAAGAGGGCGTGGCCTGCGCCGAACTGCCCGAGCCGCCCCGCGATGAGACCGAAGGCTACAGCACGCTCTACATCTCCTCCGGCGGCCGCTGCCTGGGCTGGATCGGACTCATGGACCGCGCCCGGCCCGAGGCCCGGCGGGCGACCGCCGCCCTGCAGGAACTGGGCGTGCGCCACCTGACCATGCTGACCGGCGACCGCTGGGGCGCTGCCCGCCGGGTGGCCGACGAGCTAGGCTGCACCGACGTGGTGGCCGAATGTCTGCCCGAAGAGAAGCTGCGCCTGGTGGGCGAACTCAAGCGCCGGGGCCTCAAGGTCGCGGTGGTCGGCGACGGCGTGAACGACGCCCCGGCCCTGGCCGCCGGCGACATCGGCCTGGCCATGGGCGCGGCCGGCAACGACGTGGCGATCCACTCGGCCAGCGTGGCCCTCCTGGCCAACGACCTGGGCCGCCTGCCCTTCCTGATCCGCCTAAGCCGCAAGGTGCGCCGGGTGGTGATCGAAAATCTCGCCCTGGCCATGGGCCTGCTGACCCTGGGCCTGGCCGCGGCGGCCACGGGTCATCTGACGCCGGTGGTGGCGGCGCTCCTGCACAACGTCGGCAGCCTTGCGGTCATCTTCAACTCGGCCCGCCTGGTCCGCTTCGGCGAGGAGATCGCGCCGCATCTGCCGAGCGTTAACGCCGGCTGAATGCCATCGCAATCTTTCCTTCTTCCGTCTTAAGGGTGTAAGCATGGCCGGTGAAGCGGTAATTCAAACGCACGAACTGAGCAAGACCTACCGGCACCTGCTGTTCTGGTGGGAGACGCGGGCCACGGCCCTGGCCGATCTGACCATGACCATCGGTCGCGGCGAGGTCTTCGGCCTCTTGGGGCCTAACGGCAGCGGCAAGACCACCACCATCAAACTTATCCTGGGCCTGCTCTTCCCCACCCGAGGGCACGTGGCCGTCTTCGGCCGCCGGCCCGAAGACCTGGCGGTCAAACGCCTGATCGGCTACCTGCCGGAAGAAAGTCATTTATACCGTTTTCTGACCGCGGAAGAGACGCTCGACTTCTACGGCCGCCTCTTCGGCCTGCCCCGGCGCGAACGCAAGCAGCGGGTCGATTCTCTTCTGGAAATGACCGGACTGTGGCAGGAACGCGAACGGCCGGTGGTGGAGTTTTCCAAGGGCATGCAGCGCCGCATCGGCTTGGCCCAGGCGCTGATCAACGACCCCGAACTGGTTATCCTGGACGAACCGACCTCGGGCCTGGACCCGCTGGGCACGCGCGAAATCAAGGATCTGATCCTCTTCCTCAAGGAGCGGGGCAAGACGGTCCTGCTCTCCAGCCACTTGCTGGCCGACGTTGAGGACGTTTGCGACCGCATCCTCATCCTCTACGGCGGCCGGGTGCGGGCCCAGGGCGAGGTGGAAGATCTTTTGCGCGACAATCGCCTCACCCAGATCACGGCCGAAATGGACGAAGAGACCATCGAAGAGGTCGAGAACCTGATCACCGAACGCTGCGGGCCGCGCAGCATCCACGACATCTCGCCGCCAGTGGTACGGCTCGAGCAATTCTTCCTCGAAACCGTTGAGGAGGCCCGCCGGCAGCAGGCCGCCACCAGCGGCGCCCAAGCCGGCCGCCGGGGCTACGACTTCCTGGGTGCCGACACCGAACCCGGCGCGGGCGTGCTCGACCGCCTGACCGCCGACGAGGCGGACACCGCCGCTGCGGCGGGCGCGGGTGCAGCGCCGGCGCCCGCCGTCGACCGTCTGGCCGGATTGATGGCGGCCGCGAGCGAACCGGCTGCCCCGGCCGCCGAGCTTGGCACCGCGGAGACCCTTGTCGACGAGATG
>CAYMGG010000328.1:0-7277 GCA_964389915.1 uncultured Planctomycetaceae bacterium | reverse complement strand
GCCGGAGGCCGGCGCGCTAGAGCGATAAGCCCGGCGGTCGGCAGCAGCCAGGCCAGACCGCCCAGGGCCGCCCAGGGCCAGTTGCCGGCGGCGGTGGCGGCCAGCCGTTGCGCCAGGGGCGGATCGGGCTGGAGGAGTTGCAGATTCAGCTTGCCGCCCAGGCCGGCGGCCTGGGCTTCGCCGCTCAGGGTGGCGCAAGGCCGGCCGTCAATCTGGGTGCACTCCCAGACGCCGGCCAGGGGTGAAGCGGGGAAGCCGGCCGGTTCCGGCGGAAACCGGGCGATCAGCTCGCCCTGGGTACCGCTCAGCCAGCCCTGCCAGCGGCATTCGGGGCGGGAACCGAAGATCGCCAAGCCGGCCAGGCTCTGGATCAGCTCCCGGGGTGAGGGGGCGCGCACCACCTCGGCCGGATTCGGATAGGCCGAAACCTGCACCGTCCATTGGCGTCGCCCGTCCGCCGCGGCCAATTCCACCGGCAGCTCGGCGGTTTCCGCGGTCAGCTCGGGTTGAGTCGGCGGCGTGGCGGGGGTCAGTTCCAGGATGGCGCGGCCGGTCTCCAGAATGCGCAGGCTTTGGTTTTTGCCCGTCAGCGCCGCCAGGTCGGGGCTACAGTCGAGCAGGAGTTTTTCCGGTTCGACCGCCCCGCCCGCCGGCGGTACGCGGCCGACCAGCAGGCCGAGCATATTCTCCCACCCCGCCGCCGGGGCCGGCTGGGGGCGGGCGGCGGTCAAGCGGGCGCAAACCTTATTCGCCGTGTCCTTGGCTTGGCCCGAGAGTCGAGCCGCGAGCTCAGCCCGCTGCCGGTCGCATTGCCGCTGCCGATCCGCGGCGGTCTGGAGTGCGTCTTTCAAGGCCTGGGCCAGCTGCTCCTCGGAGTCGCGCCGCGCCTGGCGGGCGGCCGCGACGCAGGTTGTGCGCAGCCACCACAGTCCGGTTCCGGTTGCCCCCAGGCCGATCAGCACCCAGAGCCAGAGCAGGACTCGGGGCCATTTGGCTTTGTGGGTTTCGCTGGTATGGGTCACACCTGTTCCTTGCCCGCCGAAGGCGGAAAATTGTCCGATTCAAGTTGAAAAGTATAGCCACAAGTCATTTCCGGTGCAAGCATTCCCTGGCCGCGGCGGCTGGATCGAGGCCTGTACCTACTTGGCAGCCGGCTTGCCGGAGAGGGGGCGGGGGCGACAAAAAAAAGCGGGGACGCTCGGCGTCCCCGTTTGGCATTTGGGATGAGGTTGAAATTTAGCGTTTTTCCTCGGTTTCCCGCAGCTTGCCGCCGCTCAATTTGATCTTGCCAACCCAACGGGCGGGGGCGGTGGCGATCTGCTTGAGCGAGCTAGAATTCGACTCCGGGGCCGTGGCGTTTTCATGGTGGAACGGATTAGGCAGTTTGCTCCAGGGGCGCAGCCAGGACGAGGATTCCGCCGAATTTACGGATTTTTCCATTGTCGGCGTCGCGGCGGCGGTGGCGGCTTCGGGGACGGCCGGCACCGCGCATTCCGGACCGGTGCAAAGAGACAGGTCAGCGGAAGCGGTTTTTTCCGGTTTGCTCGGGCGGCTGGCGAACTCCTGCTTGACCAACTGCCAGAAGCCGCCGGGGGATTTCTGGCGCCAGGTGCGGGCTTCGGTTTTGGCCGGGGTTTCGAGTTCCGGCTCGGTCGGAGCTTCGGGCGCGGGGGCGACGGCTTCCGTCAGTTCCGGCCCGGATTCGGCTTCGGCTTCCAACAGATTTAGCTCGCGCAGCAGCTTGGCCCAGTCGCGGCGGCCGGCCGCCTGGCGGGCCGGAGTATCGTCGAAATGAAAGTCCGTGACCCGGCCGGTGATCTTGACTAGGGCCAGGTGGGACTGGTGGCGCACGAGCGGGTCCGGGTCTCCCAGCAGTTCCAGCAAGCGTGTGCAGGCCCGCGTCCCGCCGACCTCCTGGAGGATGAACACGCCGGTCAGGCGGGTGGCCTGTAGCGAGTCGGCCAGGATCGGGCCGAGCTGATCGAGCGCCCCCGGTCCTTGGGCGATCAGCGCGTCGCGGGCGGCGGTTTTCTCCGCGTAAGAATTTGCGCCCAGAATCACATTGACCAATGGGCTCGGCGCCGGGGCTGGGCCGGCCAGAACGGATGCGGTTTGTAGGCAGAGCCCCGCGCAGATGACCAGGCCCAGGCCGCGGCCGGCGGAGAGGGGAGAGGAACGGAAAGGCATATCTCACTCCTTTAATTGTCGATGTCCGATGTTGGCTTATCGACAAAACGGTCCCAGCGCTGTGGTCAAAGTCGGGCAAAATAGTGGAGTTGAGGGCGGAAAGCAATTCCCGGGGGCGGGTATCAGTCCAGGCCCGGCGCCGGGGCGGGCGTTTCCGGGCACAATGGGGGCTAGAATTGCAAAATGCCGAACCGCAGTTCAAGCCGCAGCGTTTGACGGACCCGTGCCTTGGCGAAAAAAGCGGCGGGCGACGGCGGCCCGAGAATTATCGGCCGGATTTGTTTCAAGCCGCTCGGGCCGGTCGGTCGATAAGGGACAGAGAGGGAGTGGTCCGCCCGTTTTCCCGCCCTATTGCGGAACGGAGCGGGCAGCGCTGATTTTTTTGGGGTTCGAAATCGGGGGAGCCCGCAGGATTGACCTGCCAGGCTTCCGGCGATCTCGACCTAGCATTCGGGTCCGGCTTCGCCGGGTCGGTAAATGGAGACGAGCATGCGTACGGCAAAAGACATTGTCGAGGATTACCGGCGGCGGGGCTATGGCGACGACCGCTTGCGGGCCCTGGCCAACGGCCGTCCGGAGCCGATCCGCTCCGAGATCCTGGCCTACCTGGACGAGGTCGGAACCGGCGACACGCCGCTGGCCGAAGCTCCGGCCGGCGAATTGGTGGCCGACCTGCTAGACGCCCGTCCCGACGAGATGGCGATTCCCGACGCGCCCGCTCCGAGCGTGATTCATCAGGATCCTCTGGTGGGTTTGGCTTTTGAACCCGATGACGAAGCGCCCGCCGCGGCGGAATCTCCGGTTCTGTCGGCCGAAGCGGTCGGAGCCGTCGAAGTGGTCGAGCCGGCCGAAGCCGAGGCTGCTGCGGCTCCGGTTGCCGCGACGGACGACATTCTGGCCGGCCTGCCGGCGGCGCCGGAAGTGGCTGCCCCGCGGCTGGCCGAGGTGCGGGTGGAGCATCTGACGCCGGCGGAGTATCTGGCCCGCAATTGTGAAGCCGAGACGATCGCCGTCGAGCCTATCGATTTGCGCGACCCCGAAGCCGCCGAGGACTTCGCCCTGGACACCGAGGATACCGCCGACCTGGGCGAGCCCTGGCCCAGCGCCGAATCGGTGGAGGCGGCGATCAGCGAGATTCCGGCCGCGGCCGACGAGGATGTCTACTTCGATCTGCTCGACCGCGAAGAGGTGCTGGCCGGCGGCGAGGACCGGGCCCTGCAGCGGACTCTGGACGTGATCGCCCAGACCCTGGGCGATGAGGCGGTTCGCGAGGCGATGGGCGAGAACGGCAATCTGATCAACCTGCATCCGCCCTATGCGGTGGCCGAAGGGGCGTCCGCGCCGGTCGAGTCCGAGCCGGGCCTCGACCTGCCCGTCTGCCGCGAAGAGTCGGGACTGATCAAGTTCCCCACCGAGATCATCGAAACCTACAAGACCATCAGTTCCGAGGTCCGGCACGCCGCGGCCCAGGGCGACCTTTTCGCCGGGCCGGTCTTGGCCGTCGAACTCGGCGAGGCCGAACTCTGCGTCGAAAGCGATTCGGTCGAGCTCTGGCGCGATGAGGCCCTCGCCCGGCAGCGGCAGCTCAAGAACCTGGAGGAGGCCCTCGCCCTCAAGGAGGCGGAACTGGGCCGGCTCCAGGAGTTACTCAGCGATCGCGGCGCGACCCTGCTGGAGAAGGAGGAGGCGCTGGCCCGGCTGCGCGAAGCGGCCGCCGTCGCCGACGGCGACGCGGCCCGGGAGGCGGGCGAGAAGTGTTACGCCCTGGAGAGCGAAGTGGCCACCCTCCGTCACCGGCTGGCCGAAACCGAGCGCGAATTCAACGTCCTCAAGACCGGGACGGTCGCCGACCTCCAGCAGGACAAGGAGGATCTGCTCGACATCATCGGCTCGCAGGTCGGCCGCCAGGACGACCTGAACGAAGCGCTGGCCGTCGCCGGGCGGCGGCAGGCGCTCTCCTATTCGCTGGCCGCGGTGGCGTCGCTGCTGGTCGTGGCCATGCCCGTGGCCCACTGGATCCAGAGCGGCCGGCAGACCCAACGCTATCAGGTGGCCCAGACCGAACTGGCCGCCAAGCTGAGCCGGACCGAGGCAGCCCTACAGGCGCAGCAGGGCGAAAAGCAGCTTCTGGCCCGCAAATTGGACGAGGCCGCCCGGCAGCGTTCGATCGAACACGCGCGCTACATGCAGGAATGCGCCTCGCTCAAGAACGAGGCTAAGCGCTACCAGTCCGAACTCAACGACAAGCGCCAGGAGCTGGCCCGGTTGAGCGTCCGGCCCGAGCCCAACCGGCCGGTCGCGCCCACGCCCGAGAGTGTGGCCCGGGTCAATCAGACCATCGGCGATCAGAATGCGCTGGCGTCCGCGGCGGTCACCCCGATCCACATCAACCAGGTCAAGGGGGTCGAGGAGTGGCGCAAGCGGGTCGAGGCGGCCCGGGGCCAGGCCCGGCCGATCGCGGGCGAGACGGTCGCTGCCGCGCCGATTAACCACGCCGCGCCAACAGTGGCCGCGGCCCTGCCGGTAGGCAAGGTGGCCACCGTGCGCAAGGGCGACGGTCTGACCCACGTGCTGCAGCGCGAACTGGGCCGGGCCGATCCGGACCTGATCGAGACCGTGGCCAAGCTGAACGATTTGAAGCGCGGGACCAACGGCTATCTGCTGATCTATCCCGGCCAGCAGCTTAAGCTGCCGGCCGAGACCGACAATTTCAGCCGCGCCAGCCGGTGAGTCAACGGCGGCGAACCCGAGCAAAAAAGGCCCCGGATGATTCCGGGGCCTTTTTTTTGCCTTGTCCGGCCGCGGGCGCGGCGGCGGTTAATGCCCGATCAGCGTATAAATGCTGCCGAAAAAGAGGGCTGCGCCGCAGGCGTAGATGAATTTGCCCATCGGGGTGGAGTTGGCGGCAAACCCCCACATCGTGCCGAACTCGACCGCTTGTCCTTCGGGCTTGATGTTGATGCCCAGGAGCATCACGACCACGCCGATTCCCAGCGAGATCCAGACCATGGGCGTTCCTTTCTTCAGCGGACGACGAAATGATCGAGAAAGCGTTCGCCCTGCGGGTCCGTGAAGACCTCCGGCGTTTGGCCGATCAGCATCAGGCAATATTGGCGTTTGGCGTGCAACAGGATCTCGAACTCGCAGTGGCACTGGACGCCGCTCAACGCGCCCGGGCCGCGGTAGGTGCCGCCGCCCTTGGCCTGATAGAGAGTGCGTTGGTTGCGGGTCACGGTGGCGTAATCGGTCGCTTTCAGCCCGACGTTGGCGAAGCCGCCGTCGAGCATGTCGCGGGCGATCCGTTCGTCGGTGCGCTGGGCGCGCATCTTTTCCAGCGGACAATCGATGACCGCGACGGCGAATCCGGCGATGGCGGCCGGCCCCTGAGCTGTGAACTGGTGCAGTTCGATGGCGCCCTGGCCGGGCACGGGAAAGGAGCTGTGCTGTACCTCCAGCCGGTAGGTTTCGGGGTATTCGAAACTGAAGCCCAGCTTGCCTTCGTACCGGGTCTTGTAGCTCGAACCGTAGCCCGGCCGCATGGCCGAATAGAGGCAGAAGGTGCCGATCGCGATCAGCACCATGGCGACGAGTTGCAGGATCATGTGCCGGGGAAGCGCCGGGGCGGCCGACGCCTCGGGCAGGTCGAGCAGCGGGGCCGGCCGGACTCCGGCGGCAAACTTCCCCTCGCGCCCGCAATTCGGACAGGCGATGGGGTGGGCGAATTCTGCCTCGGGGCGGCCGGTTTTCTGGCCGCAGTGCGGACAGGCCAGGTAAACGACGTCTTCTGTCGGCTGATTCATGCCCTGATCCTCTGCTGATAACAGCGTATATGGCGTCCGGTCGACAGCGCCGGATCGGATTGAAGGGAGGTTAGGACGTTGGGTGCGCGTTCGGCCCGAACTAACGAACGCGCGTCCCGAAGGCGCTGGATCATTTCAGCGCTCCACCTGGCAGCATAAGACAAAAAATGGTCTTGAGCAACGTTTTCGCCAAAGTTTATGGAAAAAAATGGCCCGGGGAATTCAAGCCCGTATGCTGAAGCCGTGATCGGGCGGTCCGGCGCAGATACGATGAGGAGGCGAATGATGGAACCGCGGGTCAAATGCCCGGAATGCGGCAAATTCTATGCGGCCGCCGATCGCCTGATCGGCAAATCGGTCAAATGCAAGTGCGGCCATTCATTTCGCATCCCCTCGCCGAACGCCAAAAAATCCGCCTCCGTGCCTGCCGTTGAGCAGCCGGTAGCCGCCTGGCTGCCCTGGGCTGTGGCGGGTGTAGCCGGAGTGTGCCTGGTGGGTGGCGGGCTGATGCTTCTCTGGTCATCAAAAAACGTCAAGCCTGTTTCGCCGCCCCCGTCGGCCGCGACGAATGCGGCGGCGGCAAGCGCTCCACTGGCCGAGGCGCCCGCCTCGGCAGCGGCGCCGACCGCCGACCGGCCGGCGGTTACGGTCGAGGCCGAGGAGAAGCTGGCAAAATTGGTCTATAAAGCCGTCGGTGAAAATCCCCTCTGGCGCAAACTACAGGCCGAGGGTGAGGTCAAGGATTTGAAATTCAAAGGCGCTTCGCAGCGCAAGGAATACCGCCCCGGCCAGAATTCGGTAACGATCATCGAGGGGCAGTATAATCAGGGCCAGGTGTTTGTGAATTTGCACGTTGAAAGTTCCGACGGCAAGGAGCTCTTCGCCGGCGAGCAGGCGGCCTTCACCCCCAACCGGGTCAAGGTCTGGAGCGGCGAATCGGCCCAGGAGCAGGCGTTCCGTGCGGCCGAAGAGAGCGCGCTGCGGATTCTGGCCTGGAAGACCGGCCTGGCGGTCGGGGCGGACCTCCTGGGGCGGGAATGGGGCGAACTGGTGGCGGAGGGGACCGCCGACCCGGCGCCCGAGGTGCGGCGGGCCGTCGCCGCCGAGTTGGGGCGCAAATCCGGCCTGTCCGAGAAGGCCAGGGACCTGCTGCGGGACGTGATGAATGCCGCCGAGCGGGCCTCCGGGCTGACGCAGCAGTTGCTGGCATTTGCCCGCGGCGGGCTTCAGAAACCGTGCCCGATCAGTCTGAACCGGCAGGTGGAGTCGGTGCTGCAGATTCTGCGGCGG
>CAYMGG010000327.1:0-7284 GCA_964389915.1 uncultured Planctomycetaceae bacterium | reverse complement strand
GCGATCAATTCCCGCGCCGGGCCGACGCCCTCGCGGGCGATCACCCCGGGCAGTCCGGCCGGCGACCGGCCCGCGGCCAGGGCGGCCAGGAGCTCCACCAGCGTGACCTCGCCCTCGCCGGCCACGGCATAGTCCAGCTCCGGGTTGTCGGCCAGGACCGTCTCGCGCAACGCCGTGGCGTGGGCCCCGCCCAGGAGCAGATGCCGGGCGTGCGGCCGGCAGATTTCCAGCGCGCGCCTGACCGTGTCGAAGACCGGGGTCAGGCCGGTCAGGGCGATGACTTCGGCGCCGGCGGCGGCCACCCGAGAGGCGAACTCCGCCCAGCCCAGCCCCTCGCCGAAGGCGTCGAGCAGTGCGACCTCGTGGCCGGCCTGCCGGGATGCGGCCGCCAGGTAGGCCAGGCCCAGGGGGGGCATCACCAGGGCCTCGGTCTGCGGCCGCCGGGCCGGCGGATTGACGAACAGAACGCGCATGCAGGTTCTTTCCTCCCGTCCCGGCGATCCGGACGGCTGCGGAATGCTTTTAGTCCCGCCCTATGGGGGCAAACTCTGGCGGTCGCGCCTGACGGCTCCCCCTCTCCCCGGGGAGAGGGCCGGCGAGGAGGATGAAGGTCTGGCCGCAAGTCGGCAGGTCTGACGTTCGGCGCCTATTCGGCGAAGGCCATCTCTTCCAGGCCGGCCTGGTGTTGGCGCAGGAGCGCGCGCCACTCGCGTCCGGTGACTTTTCGCTTGGCGCGCAGTTCCCGCCGCTTGAGCCACATGCCCGGCGCGCTCCAGAGCGCCGCGCCCCAGGCGGCCAGCAGCGTGGCCGCGAGCACCGCCGGGGAGTAGCCGCCCGCCAGCCGGCCGGCCGCCCCCTGCCCCCGGCGGGCCGCCCGCCAGGCCGCCCACAGCCGGCGCAGCGTGTACCAGGGGCTCAGCAGGATCCAGTCGGGCGGCAGGTACTTGAGCATGACCCAGACCCGGTTGCGCTCGATCCAGTAGAGTTTGCGCAGCGAGAAGGCCCCGACGCTGACCGACCGGCGGTGGCGGACCACCGCCCGCGGGGCGTAGCGGCAGGTCAGCCCCAGCAGGCGCAGCTTGAGCCCCAGGTCGGCGTCGTCGCCGTAGGCGAAGAAATCCTCGTCGAAGCCGCCCATCAGCTCCACCGCGTCCCGGCGGTAGAGGGCCGCGCAGCCGCTGGCGAAAAGGGTTTCGCACTCCGCGGCGTACTCCGGCCCGTCGGGTTGACGGTGGCCGCGGCTGCGGTTCAAGCCGTCGGGATAGAGGCGGTGGCCGGCGTTGTCCAGCCGGCTGGGGGCGGCCAGGCAGAGGATCTTGCTGGCGACCATGCCCACCGCCGGGTCGGCGGTCGGGGCCAGCAGCTCCTCGGCCCAGGTCGGCTCGGCCACCGCGTCGTTGTTGAGCAGGAGCAGGAAATCGCCCTGGGCGTGGCGGAAGCCCAGGTTGTTGCCGGCGGCGAAGCCGAGGTTGCGCTCGCTGCGGACCAGGGTCAGGCGGGAGCCGTATTTGGCGGTCAGGGCCTCGGCCGAGCCGTCGGTCGAGGCGTTGTCGACCACGATCAGCCGCAGCCGTTCCGCGCAGGTCTGGGCCAGTACCGATTCAACCGCCGCGTCGACCATGGCGCCGCCGTTCCAGTTGACCACGACCACCGAGGCCAGCGGCGGCAGGTCGGGGGCCGGCTTGCGCGCGGTTGACCTCCGGGCGGTGGATTTGCGGGCGGCGGCCATGGACTGGCTCCCGGGAATTATGTCTGCCGACTGGGTGCGCCGGGGCCTCCGCGCCTGCCGGGCGCGCGGAGTGCGGTCATCATAATTCGCCCGCGTTGAAAACAAAATGAAAAGTTGCAGTTTGCGGGGGATCTTTTATGATGGGGCGAACAAGGAACTTTCCGCGGAAATTGTGCGCCACGAAACGAATCCGAAAGAGGCGCTGATGCCGATCAAGGCCCAACCCGACCAGCCGCCCCCGGGGGGGACGCCGGGCGAGACCGACGCCGCGACGCCGGCCAATGCGGCCGCCTACGGCGCGCGCTTGCGTGCGGCGCGGGATGATTGTTTCGGCCTGGTCGGGGTGGAGATCGGCGGCTGCCGGATCGAGCGCCAGCTCGGCCGCGGGGCGATGGGGGCGGTCTACCTCGGGCACCATCGCAGCCTGGACCTGATGGTGGCGGTGAAGATCCTCTCCCCCGACTATCTGGAGATGGAAGAGGAGAACGTCGAGCGCTTCCTGCGCGAAGCCCGGACCTGCGCCAAGCTCCAGCACCCCCACATCGTCAGCGCGCTGAACGTGGGGCAGGAGCACGGCTACTATTACATGGTCATGCATTACATCGACGGGCACACGCTCCAGGCCGAGATCGAGCGGGCCGGCGCCCTGCCGGTGGAGCGCGCCGTGGCCATCGTCCGCCAGGCGGCCGAGGCCCTGGAAGAGGCCCGCCGCCACCAGATCGTCCACCGCGACATCAAGCCCGACAACATCATGCTCGACCGCGACGACCAGGTGAAGCTCACCGACCTGGGGCTGGCCAAGTGCCTCGACGAGGACAAGAACCTGACCCAGCTGGGCACCACCCTGGGCACGCCCTATTACATGTCGCCCGAGCAGGCGATGGACTCGCTCAGCGCCGACCACCGTTCCGACCTCTACGGCCTGGGCTGCACCTTCTTCCACCTGGTCACGGGCAGCGTCCCCTACAACGACCCCTCGCCGCTGGTGGTGCTGAGCAAGCACGCCAACGCGCCGCTGCCGGACGCGCGGGCCCTGGTGCCCGAACTGCCGGCCGACCTGGCGGCCATCATCCGCCGGCTGATGGCCAAGAAGCCCGAGGACCGCTACGAGACGGCCGGCGACCTGATCGTCGACCTCGACCGGTTCGCCGCCGGGCAGCCGCTGCTGGAAATCTCGACGCCGGACGCGCCGGAGGAGGAGGACTGGCGGATCCGGGCGGGGGCCAAGCTGCTGATCGTCGACGACTCGGCCATCATGCGCCAGATCATGCGCGGCGCGCTCAAGCGGCTGGGGGCGCTGGAGCTGTTCGAGGCCGAGGACGGCGCTGAGGCGCTGGAGCTGATCAAGCGCCACCGCGACCTGCGGCTGATCCTCTGCGACATCAACATGCCGGTGATGGACGGGCTGACCCTGTTGCAGCAGGCGCGCAAGCTCAAGATCCACATCCCCATCGTTATGATCACCAGCGAGTCGGATAAGGAAGTCATCCTAAACGCCGTCCGCATGGGGGCCAATAACTACCTCACCAAGCCCTTCACCGCCGAAGCCCTGCTGGGCCGGATCATCTCTTTCCTACAGTAGCACGAATGTGGTACGGGCCGGTTGCTCTGCTTTCTACTCGATACGCCCGGTTGCTGGCCTGGGCGCGATTCGCCGTATAGCCTTGTATGGAGGGCGCCAATGGTGTTCCATGTAAGCGCGAGACGAAGAGTCAGTCTGGTTGGCGGCGTGGTTTGGAGCCTGTGGGTGATTTGGAGCGGGGCGGCGGCCGTCGCCGGCGAAGTCGAGGGGGAGCCAGCCGGCGATGCGTCGTTTAGAAATTGGTCCCTGGAGGTATGTAACTGCGTTGAACAGAAAGACTATGACAAGTTGCGAGCGCTGCTGCTGAATTCACACGAACAGATAGCAAAATATAACACCGCGACGGCGGGAAAGTGTTTCGACCTATTCTTGATGGCCATATCCGCCAGCGACATTGAAGCCCTGCGGTTGCTGCTTCTGGCCGGCGTGAATCCCGATGTTTCCTACATTAATCTCTCGCCGCTGCAACTGAGCATGTCGCATAGGTTCGTCTCGGACCAGGCGGCCAGGTTATTGCTAATTGCGGGCGCCGATCCCAATCTCACTCCCAAGGACAGCGGAAGTCCTCCGCTGTTCTGGACTATGCCGTCCCGGCCGAACTTGGTCAAAGACATGCTGATGGCGGGGGCGGACGCGGACCGTACGGATGCTGCCGGTGGCACGGTTCTGCACGATGCAATTGTCGAACTCCAAGACGATCCTAGGTCTCTCAAGGCGGTGGTGGGTTGGTTGTTAGCCTGGGGGGCGAAAACCGGAATCAAGGACCAAGAAGGCAAGACGCCCGGAGATTTGGCCGGCGAAGCGGGACTTGCTGAAATCGGCAAACTTATCGCTCAAACTGAAGCTTTACGGAAGTTGGTGGAAAACCGAGACCAGGGATCGAGGCCAAGCCAAGTTGAGCGGAAGGGCTACCCCGAAGATGTGCAAGAAGAACGTTTCTGATTCTCACCGAGTCGGGCAGAGTGGGTCACGGGGGCGCACGGCAAGTGCGGCGGGTAAGGCCGGAGCTTTTGCTGCTTACTTGCTGCGGCCGAATCGTATCCCCAATTGGGACGGCCGGGAGGCCGCGATTCGGACGCACTAAAATCGAAAAAGGGTGGAGAGATGAACGGCGGGATATGTCTGGCGGCCGCGCTGGCGCTGCTTTTGATCGCCCACGGCGCTTGGGGAATGAGCGCGGAAAAAGCGAATTCTTCGACCAAGCCTCTGGGCCAGGACGCCAAGATCGTGCTGCTGCATCATAGCACGGGCGGCTGCATCTGGCAGGGCGGCGTGCCGGAGTGGTTCAAGGAGTACAACGGCCGGCAAGGCACTGCGTATCAGATTACGGAACAGGCCTTTCCTAAGGGCAAGCCCTACGGCTGGAAAAACTATCCCTACGACTATTGGAACATCTGGGTGAACCATGCCGGCGCCGAGTCGTTCACGGAAGAACCGACCCTGGAGATCCTGACCCGGCAGTATGCGGTCATCGTCTTCAAGCACTGCTTTCCCGTCTCCGGCATCAAGCCGGACACGGGAAAGGGCGAGGTCGACTCCGAAGAGAAGCGCCTGGAGAACTACAAGCTTCAATACGCGGCGCTGAAGGCCAAGCTGCGGGAGTTTCCCCAGACCCGCTTCATTGTCTGGACCGGCGCGGCTCTGGCCAAAAGCGACGAGGGGGCGGGCAAACGGGCGCGGGAATTCTTCACCTGGGTCAAAAACCAATGGGATGAGAAGGGCGACAACATCTTCGTCTGGGATTTTTACAAGCTGGAGACCGAAGGGGGCCTGTACCTCAAGCCCGAGTATTGCGCCAAGCCCGGCGATTCCCATCCGGGCCCGGATTTCAGCCGCGCCTGCGCCCCGCTTCTGGGCCAGCGGATCGTGGATGTGATCGAAGGCCGGGGCGACTCCGGCAGCCTGACGGGAAAATGAACGCCCGCGCGACGCCATAGGCCCGCCGCATGCGGGCCTGCCGCCGGTTCGAGGTCTAGGCCTGGAGAGGTTCCAGCATGCTGGCCCGGATAATTTTCTACGGCAGGTTGTTTGTGCTGTTGGCCACGATTCCGGTATTGATCGTCATGTATGATGCGGCCAGCCAGACCTTGAATTATTGCACTGCAACCAAGCTTGGTCTTTTTCCCGCGCTCTGGTGGATATACATCTATTCCGGGCCGCTAATCGCGGTTCTATTGGTCGTTTACGTCTTCGCCGGCCTGGGCTTGTCCCTTTCGCCGTTAAGGCGGCATTGGGTCGACGAACCGCAATTCAGCCAACTCGGCGAGCTGCTGTTCGGCTTGGCCGTGATCTGCATGTTGCTGATGGTGGCGCTACCGCTACAGCTGATTATTCCCACCGGTTCTTGAGTTGAGGTCCGTATGGCCAGTTGCGCGCAATGTCAGACCCATATCCTTTTCGGCGGCTATCGGGAGGCCGGGTTGCGCTTTTGCAGCCGCAAGTGCGCGGAAAAGGGGCAGTTGCTCAGCCTGGCCCGGAGTGTCCCCGAAGATTTGCTTGAGGCGCAGGCCGAGTCTATCCACCTGAGCGATTGCCCGTTCTGCAACAGGTCGGGACCGCTTGATTTACAGCGTTCCTATCGGATCTGGTCGGCTGTATTTGTAAGTTCGGTCACCACTCAGGTCCAGATATCCTGTCGCGCCTGCGGCAACCGGCGCCGGCTGGCGGATGCGCTCTTCTGCCTGTTTCTGGGCTGGTGGTCCGTGCCCGAGGGGATTCTCCTGACGCCGGTTCAAATTGTCTGCAACCTTTGGGAGATCTGCGCCAGCGCCCGGCGCGACCAGAGTCGGCCCTCCGAACAGCTCAAAGGCCAGATCCGCCTGGATCTGGCCACCCGATTCCTGGCGGAACAGAATCAATCGGCCGGTCAGCCTCATTGATCCGGGCCGGCCACCGCGGATTCCGCCCGCCGCCAGGCGCGGGGGGCGCGGCCGGAGTGTTGCTTGACGAAACGCGAGAAGGAATACAGGTCGGGAAATTCCAACTGCGCGGCGATCTGGGCGATGGGCAGATCCGAATGGGTCAGGAGGTGCAACGCCGCCGCGCACCGGGCCTGGTCGATGAAGTTCTTGAGCGATCCGCCGGTGGCTTGGCGGAAGACGGCCGCCGCCCGGCTGGGCGAACGGTGGATCGCCGCGGCCGCCTCGGCCACGGTCAGGCGCCGGTCGGCCCGGCGGGCGATCTCGTCCTTTAGGCGCCGGACCAGCTCCGGTTCCCGGTGCGGGGCTTCGGTTGAAGCGGCCGGGTAGGCTCCTCCCAGCAGCGCGGACAGGATGGGTTCGCTCTGTCGCCGGTTCTCGGGCGCGGCGACTCCGGCCAGCGCCCGCAGCAGCGCCGCTTCGACCTCGTTCTCGCCGACCACGATTAAATCCGGCTCGGCCAACTCGCCCGCCACCGCAAAGCGAAACGTCAGCCACTCGCAAAATCCGGCCGGATAAGTGAACTGATGCAAGCAGCCCGGCGGTATCAGGGCCAGTCGTCCGGCCGTCAACCGATGCGCCCGCGCGCCGGCCGTGGCGCGCACCGGCATTTCCACATTTTCGCCGGTTCGCCTTGCTGAAGCGCCGCTACGACTCCGCCGCGCGATTCCGCTCCCTGAGCCTGCCCACAACTCTCCCTCGCCGGCCAGAATCAATTCTCCCTGCCAGTGCGGATGATCATGCCAATTAGACGTTGTCCCGCCGGCCACGGCGACTCTGACCGTAGCGATGAGCGTCACTTCCAGGGTCTGCGTGGTTCGATCCGAAGGCGGATTTCTATCAGTCGATTTTGATAACATGTCGCTCAGTATAGCCATTTATTCGCCTATATCCAGGCGATATTAATAAAGTGTGTGCCGAGAATCCAGCAAGCACTGCGCCTGCTCGACAGGTTCAGATAGATGCGGCGCGCGAATGAGGTAGACGTGGAATCTGTCCATCTGAACGTTCGAAACGGCGAAGCCGGATGAGAATTTTTTGAGGGGGTCCGGGGG
>CAYMGG010000326.1:0-7286 GCA_964389915.1 uncultured Planctomycetaceae bacterium | reverse complement strand
CGACCGCCGCCACCGCACCGTCGTTCACGCGGGGGTTACCTGGATATGGCTTAACCCGTTCGATGGGCCAGGCTTCAACCGCCAGAGTGCCTGGTTTTTCCTGTACAAAATCATTCATCGTTTGAACCTCCTCGGTCTCTTTTGGCCAAGCTGGCGCAAAATTTTTGCATTAGGCAACAAAGTCTCTCGTGGGGACCACTTCCCCATGGACATCGCAATGTCTTGCCACACAAGTACCTTTGTGCATTTGCTTGACTTTTCCGAATGATGCAATTTAGTCAATATGACCTATTCGCAGGGAGGTAACCCATGGACACGATCCGGATTCCCGCCGCCGAGGTGAAGAAGCATTTGCCCGATTACCTGAGCCGAAGCGCCCACGGCGAATGTCGCGTAGTTGTGACGCGCAGAGGCCGACCCATGGCCGCCATCGTAAGCCTGGACGACCTGCAGGAACTGGAGCAGCGCGACGAACGCGCCGGCCTGGCGTCAATTGTCGGCAAATGGAAAGGCTTTGAAGAAATCGCCGCAGCGGTAAAATCGGCCCGCATTTCCGGCGGGAGCGGCCGCGATGTATCTCTTTGATACCGATGTCCTGACCACGGTTTTGAAGCCGCGTCCACCCAAAGGCCTTTTGGACAAGCTGGCGAAAGTGCCCGCTTCGCAGCAATTCACCAGTACGATCACAATTTCCGAGATCGTTTACGGCGTCCACAAAAGCGACCGGGTCGATCACCATCTCCGCAACCTTGAAACCCTCCTGCTCCCCGCCGTGAACGTGCTGGACTTCGATGCCAAGGCCGCGTATATCGCGGGCGAGATGCGCGCGTACTTGGAGGCGAAGGGAACGCCGCTGACGTTTGCCGACCTCCAAATTGCCGCCATTGCTCGTGCCAATGACCTGACGCTCGTTACAGGCAACGAGAAGCATTTTGCGCGTCTCCCCGATCTGCGAATTGAAAACTGGCTGACCTGATCCGTTCACGCCCGAACCTCCTCTTCTGAAGACCCGCGCCGAACAGGATTGGGGACCATCCCCGCGTTGACCGCAAACTCGTACACCGGTCCGAAGGCGGCCACGATCCGCGTAAAATCATCAAGCGACAGCTTGCCCGCAGCACACGCGGCCTCGGCCCGGGCAATGCACTGGCAAAAGTGCGCGATGACTGCCGGCGTTAGCCGGGCAAACTCCTTGCCGTCGATTGTGACCCGATCGGCCCAAATGTGGGGCTCGTCCGTGGTCCAGTGTTCAAGGTCTGATGCGACGTACATCACGACCTGCGTAATTGGTTGCTCGATCAGGTAACGAACGATCTCGGCTTTGTGCGCTTGAAGGTCGAGCCGCTGATCGTCGGTCAGCTCACGCGTGCGGCCACGCAGCGACAAATCTCCCGCGTCATTTACGGCCACGCGGATACCGCTGTGCATGAGCCCATTGACGACCTGTTCGGCAATAGTGTTCATCGTGCCTTCTCGGTCTGTAACCCGCTCATATTGAGGACGGCAAGTGTGGCACGTAGGGTCTTGACCTGGCCGACTAGATTCCGGAGGCGGATAATACGCGTGGCTGGATCGGCAATATCTTTACGCCACCGTTCCCAGGCTTTCTTTGCGAGAAACGCACAGTCGGGGGGAAGATCCTGTTCAAGGGCATCAGCGAAGAGACGCTCTTCCGCAATGCTCACAATGGCGTTGCGCCATACCGGTTTTCTTCCGTCCATGTTGAGTTGCACGGCAATGTCACGAACAGTGGTTTGTTTCTCCAGCAAGCCGAGAAGCTTAGTGCAGACAAATTCAGTTTGGCTCATATGACAACCTCCTCATCGTTTTCTTGGTCATCGCCGGCTTGTGGAGGTCTGGAGGTTAATGGAGGTTTTTTTCCCATAGCCGTATATATTGAGGCAGATTCATCAGGCGTTAGTGTGTGCGTGTGTGCGCGCGCATGTGTATTGGGGTCAAACAGACCTCCACAGACCTCCAGACCTCCATAAAAATTCGCCGATTTAGAAAGATTATTGGCCGCTTTGCTACTATTCGATGCACTTTCATGCGGCGCCAACCTCCACATGCGAACCTTGCGATAGGGATGTTTTCCCGCATCTTCCAGCTTGTAGCCCTCGAAAATGCGCCCCGTGAGACGCGCAAGATGGAGACCTAGCGATCGCTTGAGGCTACTCGCTCCCTTCTCCAGGGGCACGGCCAGGCAGTCGGGAAGCGCCTCCTCAGTCAAGCTTTCGGGCGACAGAATGCGCTTGAGCACGTCATCCGCCATGACGGGCTGGCTGCCGATAGTCTCGCGCCACGCCGAGAAGAAGCCGCGCCACTGGGTCATGTCGTCGTCTTGCGTGGATCGAACGGCATCAAGATTCTCAAGAAAACCGCGCACGCCTGCGGTTTCCATTACGCCCCCTACAGTGTCCGCCCATTCCTGAAAACTACCGAAAATTACGCGCTTCGAAGGCAGAGGTTTACCCGCCACATACCATGCGCGAATCAGCGTGTACGCCGCGTGCAGAAGCTCCCCTCTGTGCGCTTTCACATATTCGACGATGTCGCCGTGGCGAAAGCCTTTGCGCTCCCACGGCTTCTCGGCGTTGGCGTCAAGCTTGACTGTGTAACACCGTCTGGGCATATCGCCGGTGACGCGCAGGTTGTTCCCCGTGGCGGTCCAGACGCAGCGTGACGGTACGGCGATGGATTCGTTCTTGCCTAGGCGCCGGTCGACCCACTCGGGGCTGGTCAATGCCGCCGCCAGACTGACCGAATCGAACGACTCGGTTTCCGGCAGGTTGTCCAATAGCACGACTTGATGCGACTCCAGAAGGATCGTGCTGATTCGCTTGCGCCATTCCTCCTCCTTGTCCTTACGCCCCGCCGGTGCCGTCTGCACGGGCACGGCCTCGACAGCGATGGAGGCCAGCGCCGTGACAAGGAGCGTCTTTCCTGTGCCCTGCACCGGCGCGTCCACGAGCAACATGGGAAATGAGCCACTGATCGCGGGCCGCATGAGAATGGAGAACAGGAGCGACATGGCGTTTGCGCGTGACGCTTCGCCGTCGAAAGGAAAGTCCGCGATGACGTCCAGCAGCAGGTCACGCGCGTGTGAAATTTGCTCCGGGGTCGGCGATTCGGGAATCGCCGGTACAACTAGCCCCTCTGCAGGCGCATACACCAGCATCGTTTCCGCGTCATATCCCGGTTCCGTGCGGATATGCCCATCCGGTCGCAAGATTGGAGCCTGGGTGATCCCCAGAAGCGGCGGAAACGGCCAGTCGCCCAGAGCCAGGATGTTTTCCGCGAGATACAACGGAGGATTCGTATCCACCTCGATAATGTCGTCACCCTTTTTTCGGCACGATAACCACACGGCAGATTGGCCCAAACGGCAACGCATACGCGTCCTTTCATAAGGCTGAATGACGCACAGGTTCTTTTCGTCGTGGATAATGCGAGACGGGAAGCCCCCGCGCACATACATGACAGGCGGATCGTTCGCACGCATTAAGGCGGCGATGGCCTGGGCCGTCAGGTCGTCAAGCTGGATATCATCGGTGATGATGCGCGGCAGCCCCTTGGCGCCGTGTGCGCGGGGCGCGAGAGTCGATGACGTGTGCTTGCCTTTGGGTCGAAACTGCTTCGTCACCTTCGCCAGGGCTCGGGAAATGGTGATCTGGCCGTAGGATTGCTCGCCCCGTAGTTCGTCCCACTTGTCGCGGTAGAGTCCCGACTGCCGGAACAGCCGGTCAATTTGCGCGGCATCCTTCGTGTAATAAGCCAATTTGAAGACGACCGATGAATCCGCTTCGGACGGGCTGTTGTAGTAGTCGTTCCAGCGCCCGGCCCACAAACCGGCGAATTTGTCTCCATTTTTCGGGTCGGTTGTAATCAGACGTACGATCTCGTCGTCGGCAAGCGGAACGGCTGAAAACTTCGGTGTGTCAGCCGGCGTGGAAGGATTCACGGCCTCTTCACCGAAGACCGCACCGTACAATGCGTCGACCTCATCCTGCCGCGATTCAACGGATAGCGGCGTTCCCGCCACATGCATGCCCGTCACCGTAAAGAAGCGGTCACGGTCATACATCTCAATTTCTCCAGATTCATAAGGCTTTCTGCACTTCCGCCCCGGCTTTTGGCCTCGCAGAAAAATCTTCACCCCTGTGCCACTGGGGCTGACTTCGGTATAGGAGGCCAGGGACGCGATGATCTGGCGCGCCCACGGAACGATTTCTCCCGATGCCGCGTCCCGGCAATCGTCAATATCCACGCCGCAGTATGGCCCGTTCGGGCTGAAGACAAAACCTACGCCAGCGAGAGCAGCATCGGCGTCAAAAGCGGCCACGGCGTTATCGAATGTGCGCCAATGCGCCGGGTCGGCGGCCGACGCCCTTTGTGTGCCGCCGGGAATAACCGGCACCTTGGTTGCTTTTCCATCCCGCTCCTCGACGCGCCAGCAGACCCATTGGGAAATTTCGCGCAAGGCGACAGGCGTATGCTTTTGTATACAATTCGATTCACCTCGAACCATGTATGCCCTCGATTACGGTTTCCAAATGAAGCGGTTGGAACTTAGTCATGTTCAAAAGTTCCCCAGCCAGGGGCGAAGCGTAAAGCAACGGATTTGACTCCCCCAGCCGGGCAGGATTGATAGTTTGGAATGCCCCCAACAAGACAACGTTCACCTACTGACTATATATGCCGCCCAACTCGCATGTGTCTCATTGCCCGAGATAGGCCTGGACGCCCCTCTTGACCAAAGCCTGGCGAATGGCCTCGATTTCACGGTAGAGTGTCTGGCGTGAAATACCTAAACGATGCGCGGTTGCGGCTTTGTCGGTCTTCGTCAACAGGCGCGAAATCCGCCGCTGCCTTGGAGTAAGAAACGTTAGCGCCACCGCCACATCGTGGCCCAGGTCAGAAATCAAAAATTGATCATCCTCACTCCGGCCCATGCGGTTCATGCATGCGGTGCGATCCAAGGTTTCGTGATAGGCGACAACCGTATCATCTTCGATCGTTTCGTCATGCAGGCAGGGGATCGTCTTTCCCCGATTCGCTTCGCGTTTTCGCCGGCGCAATTCCATCAGCGCCTTACCGCGAATGACCGTGCCGACAAACGTGCGGATCGATCCGCGCGAGGGATCGAATTCGTCGGCCTTTTCTATCACCGCCAGGATGAGGTCTTGCTCCAGATCCTCACGGTCCTCGTGGGTGTAACAAAAAGTGCCGGCGATTCTGTTCGCCGCGCAGGCGGCCTCTTTCCGGGCCGCGTCCACGATCTGCTGGCCATAAACCCCGTATTCCATGGTGCTGCCTCCTTGACATCCCGGCCCGGTGATCCGGCCGAACGGGCTGGGTGCATGAGCGCCTGCCAAGCCGGATCGCGCTCTGCAGGCACCGGCGCCAAGTCGGGCTTGGCAATCGCCAAGAAGGGGTTGGCAAATTCGAAAAAATAAAAAAAAAGAGCCTGCCGGAGAGGCAGGCTCAATCAGTCATTCCGCGTAAGTTTTTATGCCGCTAGACATTCCAGGGAATTTGATGCACTGGGTGATATTTCATGAACGTCCCCGTCGGCATAAATGCATCCATATAGGCGGCAAGGTCGGTCAAGCCGTTGGCGGCAAGACGCTGGCGTACGACATCCATGGCGGCAAATACGGATTTTCTAGCGCGGTCCAGTTCATTTGCCTCATCGCGCACACCGTGATGAAGGTTATATATTGAACGGGTGTGCTCACGCAGCGCTTCAATCTGGGCTTTCAAATCGGCGGCATTTTCGTCCTGGTTTTTTTCCGCTTCGGCCAGCCGGAAATGAAGATCCTCCATCTTCCGACACAAGGCACGCCGGGCTTCTTCATCAGCAACCTCAATGGCCATGCCTGGTTTAGGGGCATCGGTCGCCCGGTCAGCCAGAACTTTCAGCTCGTAAGCGGAGTAAGAAATATAGGGGTTGTCAATTAGGATTCGATAATAACAGAACCCCAGCGTGTCCTTGAACTGCACCGTCTCCCCGCCATCCCACCGGACCTGCCATACCTCACCCTTTTTCTCAAATCGATATCTGGGCTCCAAAGGGGCGGCGACCACGGATAGAACGCTGCTCAGGGACCGGATCTGGGGGGCTTTGCCGGGTACGCCTTGGGCAATATCGGACAGTGAAAAGACCTGGCCCCCCTTATCCTCGATCAACCGGCGCGTCTCCCCGTCGCATCCACCGGGAACCAGCAGAATATGCTCGCTCTGGCCACGCACCAGAAGCGTTTTGGCAATGTCCGTATAGTCGCGTAAGCCCAAGCGCAAGGCGAAGCAAACGGAAAGTTTGCGCCCTGGCGGCAAGGTCACCGTTCCGATCTCCCAGGCGTTGCGATCGAGCACCTCTGGCTTGTCATGCGTTTGGACCGCCAAGGCCTGGCCGATATCCCGACCGAGGGACTCGACGTTCAGCCGGTACATGACGACGTCCTCATCGCTTAGATCAATCGAGTCGGTTTGGGGCGGATCTTCCGCGCAGAAAGCAAAGAACCCCTTTCGACCCCGCCTGACCCGCATGTGGCACGACATACCGCAGGAGGCACGGCAGGGGTAGTAGTATGCCGGTTCGCTTTCCATACCAAGGTATAGTTTGGCCTGGGCGTAGGCGGCGCCGAAATGCCTCCGCCAGACGGCCTCGACGTCTTTCAATCCACCCAGGCGATTCATGGCGCCCCAGAAGGGGTCAGGCGCAGTCATTGGCCACCTCCAATTCGGCATCGGCTATAGCTGCCACCTCAGCCGGCTCCAGCTTGACGAGGAAGCCTTGCCTTTCGAGCCACGGCCAGAGCAATTCGAGATCCGTATCGCGCTGGCATACGACCTTCTGCCTTTCCTGAACCTCAAAATACCGCTCCTCACCGGAAGCAAATTGAATGGCGAATCGGGCCAGCCTGATCCCTTCGGCCGGAAAGGCGAGCTTGCTCTCGGCCAGGGCTTCGAATACGTCCTGCGTCTTCCGACACGCCCAAATGCCGTGGCGGTTGGGGCTGTACCACTCGAGATCCGTAAGGCAGATGCGGGCCACCTCGCAGATCATGGGACAAGCCAAGGCCGATTCCCCCCGCTCAATCAACGGTTTAAACGTGAAGATGGGGTGGGGCTGGAACACCTCGGCGTCTCCATATAGAACCAAACCGAATTGCTTTCGGTACAAGTCGGTCTGCCATTTAGGACCGTTCGGTACGCCCAACAAACCCTGGGTAGGATCGAAATGGAACGCGTCAAACATCTCTGGCCGGTAGATGATGCTGGCC
>CAYMGG010000325.1:0-7291 GCA_964389915.1 uncultured Planctomycetaceae bacterium | reverse complement strand
GTTGGGGCAGAGCCTGCCCCTGCCCGACCCGCTGGGCACGGGCCTGCTGGGCCTGCCCGGCGCGGCCCTGACCCTGGGCGGCCAAGAGCGTCAGACCCAGCGGACCGCGCGCGTGGCCCTGCTCGATCAGGCCCGGGTTTATTTCGAAGGCGCGCAGGGCGGCGCGGACGCCCGCTACAACGCCGCGGCCCGGGTGATGATCGCCCGGACCCTGCTGGCCGAGGGGCGCCCCGAAAACGCCCGCAACCTCTTCCTGCACACCCTGACGGCCTATCCCGACGCGCAGATCATGACCGCCTGCCGCCACGGCATCGGCGAATCCTACCTGCGCGAGGGCGACCTGGAGCGGGCCAAGCTCAACTTCCTGGGCGGCGTCGAACTACAGGACTCCTATCTGCTCAACGAAGAGGACGTCGCCGAATGGCGGCCGCTCTGCCGGCGCTTGGTCAAGGACGGAGAGAGCGACAAGCCCGGCCCGGCCCGCCGGGTCTGGGGCTTCTTCCCGGCCGAGGCCCGGACCGCCGCCCGCAACGTGATGGAGAGCGCCATCGCCAGCCCGCAGAACCAGGCCCTGCTCCTGGCCGGGCTCAACAACGTGCTGCGGCGGCGCGATTTTTACTGGCCCAAGGATTTCGGCGACCTGGAGCTGCCCGAGGCGGCCCGCGAACTCCTGGGCCGCGACCTGGAGGTGATGGGCGAGGCCGACCTGCAACGCCTCAACCGGCTGCTTCTGGAGACCGCCTTCCCCAGCGAGACCGTGCGCATGCGCGCCCCGCCGCGCATCCCCGGCCTGCCGGCGGCCGACAAGTTCACCGGCGGCGAACTTATCAACGTCGACCTGGTCGTCCACAGCCTCAACGACCTCTCCCGGGCCTATCTGCACCAGGCCGACGAGGCGCGGCGCGAGGCGGGCGAGGCCGAGACCCTGCTGGCCGGCGAGGAGACCTCGGGCTCGAACCTGGCCCGCTCCCGCAAACGGGCCCTGACCGAGCTGCGCAAGTCGCTGGAGGCCGCCAACGAGGTCATCGACTATCTGCTGGCCAAGTACCGGCCCGGGGACGCCAACCTGATCATGCAGGGCGCTGAGCTTTGCGAGCGCCGCTCGGAGGTGCTGGCGGGCTTCCCCTTCTACCAGCCGGACAACGCCCGCAACCTCACCGCCCAGGCGGCCCGGACCTACCTGGAGGTTTCGGCCCACGCCCCCGGCAGCCCCGCCGAAGAGGAGAGCCTCTGGCGGGCGGGGCGCAATTTCTATTCGGCCGAGAACTTCGAACGGGCGGTCGAGGCCTTCACCCTCTTCGTGGACAAGTACTCCGCCTCCGACCGCGCCGGCGAGGCCACCAACCTGCTGGGGCGCAGCTACCGCCAGTTGGGCCTGTTCAACGAGGCCATCGGCGTCTTCGCCCGCAACTCCCAGCGCCGCACCCCCGACGGCCGCAAGGCCCTCTACTATCTGGGCGCGGCCTATCTGGCCGTCGGCCAACTCGACGGCAAGGACCGCCTGGGCTCGCCCCGCACCCCCCTGCCCGAGGTCGACGAGGACGGGGTCTTCCGCTGCGAGACGGCCCTCCAGGCCTTCAACCACCTGCGCCGCCTGCCGGGCATCAGCTGGGAATCGCGCCCCTGGCGCTGGGCCACCTTCGGCCTGGGCCTGACCTGGCTGCGTATCGCCGAACGCGACCGCCAGGCCCAACCCGACCAGCCCGGCCTCTGGACGCCCAGCTATCACGAAGCCGAGGACGTGTTGCGCGAAAGCCTCCACCGCTACCTGCTGCGCGACGCCAGCTCGGACCGCACGGCTCCGACCGAACCCGAGGACTACCGCGAGATCCAGCGCGCCCGCCTGGTCAGCCAGTATTATCTCGCCCGCGCCCAGCTGCGCCTCGACGAGCCGGAGGCGGCCCGCAAGCAGCTGACCGAGATCCTCGACGCCGAGGTCTATCCGGATTCTCTCTTCGACGACGTGGCCAATCCCACCGAGCGCCGCGAGGGCCTGGGCTTCGACGAGGGGCCGATGTATCCCACCCCGCTGCTGGTCCACCTGCGCCGCAACGCCTTCTTCCTGCTCGGCCGCAGCCTCTTCCAGCTGGGCGACGACCTGAGCGCCCAGGGGCCGGAGAACCGCGACAAATCGGCCGCCGCCTACCGCGAGGCCTACAAGGTCTACCAGCTGGCCCATGACCGCCTGCCGCCCCGCGACGCGCCGGCGGTGATCTACCAGATGGCCGAATGCCTGCGCAAGCTGGGCCTGGACAGCGAGGCGGAGACCAAATACCTGCTGGCCAAAAACGCCGCCAAGCAGCTCAAACTCGACGAAGAGGCGCCGCTGACCTATCTCCAGCCGGATTTCTGGGAGCAGCTGGCCAGCCAGCGCCATCAGGATTTGCAGGACCGTTTCTAGGAGGAAGCGTTTGACCCCCGGCAATCCGACCGCCGACGATTTCGGCCAACTGGCCGCCCTGCTGGGTGAGCAGCTAATCCAGTACCAGGCCGTGCTCGACCTCTCGCGACAGCAGAACCAGGCCATCGCCGCCGGCGACACGGCCGGCCTGATGGCGATTCTTGCCCGCAAGCAGCAGCACATTGGCGAGATCGACCGCCTGGGGACTCGCGCCGGCCCCCTGCGCGAGCGGTGGGAGGAGCGGCGCGAGAGCCTGCCTCCCGAGCGCCGCCGGCCGGTGGAGGAAGCCGTCCGGCAATTGCGCGAGGTGCTGGCCCAGATCGTGGCCCTGGAGGACCAGGGGCAGAATTCGCTGCGCTCCGGTCAGCAGCAGACCGGCCAGCAGATCGTCAAACTCCAGCAGGGCAAAGCGCTGCACAAGGCCTACGGCGGGGGCAAGCAGCTGCCGCCTTCGGCCCGCTTCCAGGACCGCCAGGGATGAGCGACCGCCCCGCCCTGCCGACCAGCCCCGAGGATCTGCACGAACTGGCGGCCATCATCGCCGCCTTCGACGCCGCCACCGCCAAGCTCCAGGCCAGCCACTCGGCCCTGCAAGACCAGGTGGCGACCCTGACCGGCGAACTCTCACGCAAGAACGCCGAGCTTTCGGCCTCCCTGGCCGAGGTGAGCGCGCTCAAGAACTATCTGGCCAACATCCTGGAGAGCATCAGCGACGGGGTGGTGGCCATCGACCTCGACCGTCGGGTGGTCGCCCTCAATCAGGCCGCCGCGGCCATCCTGCCCGCCATTCCGCCGCGGCGGGAGGGCGAGCCGGTGGAGGGGGTCTTCCCCCCCGAAGGGCGCGAGCTGGCCCGGGTCCTGGTCCAAGCGCTCCAGAGCGGCCGGGGCCAGGGCAACGTCGAGGTCCAGGTCACGCCCGAGGGCGGACCGCCCCGCAGCCTGTCGGTTTCCGCCAGCCCCATCCGCAACGAAGCCGGCGCGGTGCTGGGCGCGGTGGAAACCTTCCGCGATCTGACCGAATTAAAGGAGCTGGAAGAACGGGCCCGCCGCCGCGACCGCCTGACCGCCCTGGGCGAGATGGCCGCCGGCGTGGCCCACGAGATCCGCAACCCCCTGGGCGGGATCGCCCTCTTCGCCTCCAACCTGCGGCGCAAGCTGCCGGCGGGCTCGCGGGAGTCCGACCAAGCCGACCGGATCGTCGCCGCCGTGGCCAGCCTGGACCGGATCGTCGCCGACATGCTCACCTTCACCCGCTCCCGGCCACCGGACCGCCGGCCCACGCCGCTGGAACACGTGGTCGGCTCGGCTCTGGCCCTGGCCGCCTCGACGCTGAGCGAAAAGCAGATCGCCGTGCGCGAGGAGTTCGCCACGGCCGAGGCCCGCTACCCGCTCGACTCGGAACTGCTGGCCCGGGCCTTCCTGAACGTGATCCTCAACGCCGCCCAGGTCCTGCCGACCGGCGGCCGGCTGACCATCGCCTTGCGCGAGGAGCGGAACGGCCCCCAGCGCGAGGCCGTGGCCGAGTTCGCCGACGAAGGCCCCGGCATTCCGCCCGAAATCTCCGAGCAGCTCTTCAACCCCTTCTTCACCACCCGCAAGGACGGCACCGGCCTGGGCCTGGCCATCACCCACAAGATCGTTCAAGACCACGGCGGCACCATCACCGTGCGCCCCAACCGGCCCTGCGGCGCGGTCTTCAGCTTTCGCCTGCCCGTGCCGGGCTAGAACCGCGGGCAATAAAACCGATTCCTTTTGCTATTGATCGATTCCGGGGGAACTTTTTTGCAAAAAGTTCCCCCGACCCCCTTCAAAAAACTCTCCTCCGGCTCCGCCGTTTCGAGTGTTCGAGTCGAACAGCACCCCCTCCCTCCGGGAGGGGGTTGGGGGGAGGGAAAGCTAGAACGACTCCTGTTCTCTGGGGTTGGACGGATCCGCCTCGCTACGCTCCAGACCGCCTCCCCCACCCCGCCCCTCCCCCGGCGGGGAGGGAGTCGCATCGCGGCATCGTCGTAGGGTGGGAGGTATTAATCCTGCCCGACGACTGCGCCCGCCCGCGCCGAACCGGATCTACAGATAGGGTTTGCCTTGCCGCCGCCAAACGGTTAAAGTTGTAAAATCCATTTATCGGCAAATAGGGTCGAGGAACCGTAGACATGCCCAAATTCAAGATCGTGGTCGTGGACGACGACGAATTCATGCGCGAAGGCCTGCTGGCCACGCTGGAACGCCCGGAATATACGGTCGTCGGCTGCCCGACCGCCGAGGCCGGCCTGGACGCGGTGGCCGACGGCTCGGCGGCCCTGCTCATCTCCGACCTGCGCCTGCCGGGCATGAGCGGGCTGGAGCTGCTGCCGGCCGTCAAGCGGCTGGACCCCAAGCTGCCGGTGGTCATGATCACCGCCTTCGCCACGGTCGAAACCGCAGTCCAGGCCATGAAGCACGGGGCCTTCGACTATATCATGAAACCGTTCAAGGCCGAGGAGATCGAGGTGGTGGTCGAGCGGGCCCTCGAACACCGCCGGCTCTTGAGCGAAAACGAATTCCTGCGCGAAGAGCTGGACAAACGTTTCGCCCTGGCCGATTTTGTGGGCGAGAGTCCGGCCATGCGCGAAGTTTTTGACCGCATCCGCCAGCTGGCCCCGGCCAACGCCACGGTCTTCATCCGCGGCGAGAGCGGCACGGGCAAGGAACTGGTGGCCCGGGCCATCCACGCCCAGAGCCCCCGGCGGATGAAGCCGCTGGTGCGGGTCAACTGCGCCGCCCTTTCGGCGGGCGTGCTGGAGAGCGAGCTCTTCGGCCACGAACGCGGCGCCTTCACCGGCGCCGACCGCCGACGGATCGGCCGGTTCGAAATGGCCGACGGCGGCACCATCTTCCTGGACGAGGTCTCGGAGATGGATCTGGGCCTACAGGGCAAGCTGCTGCGGGTCTTGCAGGAGAAGGAGTTCGAGCGGGTCGGCTCTTCGGAGACCATCCGCGCCGATGTGCGCATCCTGGCCAGCTCCAACCGCGACCTGGAGGCCGCCATCCAGGCCGGCGCGTTCCGCCAGGATCTCTACTACCGCCTGAACGTGGTCGCCGTGGACCTGCCGCCCCTGCGCGAGCGGCGGGTGGACATCCGGCCGCTGGCGCGCCATTTCATCGCCAAGTACAACCGCGAGGAAGGCGGCCGGGTCAAGGCGGTTGACGAGGAGGCCATGGCCCTGCTGGAGCGCTACGACTGGCCGGGCAACGTTCGCGAGTTGGAGAACATTATCGAGCGCGCCATCGTCCTGGGGCCGGGCGAAACTATCGAGGCCGGGCACATCGCCGCCGGCCTGGAGCGCGCCCCGGGCCGGCCCGCCCGCACGGCCGAGGAGTTCACCCCCCGGCCGCTGGAGGAGGTCGAACGCGAGCACATCCTCAAAATGATCGAGCACCTGGGTGGACACCGGGTCAACACCGCCCAGGCCCTGGGCATCAGCGAGCGGTCCCTGCGCGACCGGCTCAAACGCTGGAAGGAACAAGGGCTGATCGACCTGGAAGCGTAGGCCCACCCTAGGCGAAAGGCGCATAAGATTCGGCAATCATCATTCTAAAATCATAAATCCGCGGCCGCGCCGCTCTGAATTTATGATTGATAATTGATGATTCAGGGCTTCCACCGGCCGGTTCGGCCGGAGCGGAAAACAAAGACGAAAGCCGGGGCATTTCGCATGCCCGCATCCCCAGGAGCAACCTATGCCAGAGATCAACGAACCAACCGCGCCGGGTTTTTCGCACCTGCCGTCCCAGCCTCCGTCCTCGCGCGGCTGGCTAAAGATCCTGCTGGTCCTGGGCGTGTTGGGCGGCATCGGCCTGGCCGGCCTGCTGCTCCTGGTCCTGCTGGCCGCGGCGGCGGTCGGCGCCGCCGGGGGCATCCCCCTGCCCGGCACTTCGGACATCGAACAGGAACTCAAGCCTCGCGTTATCTTCCCGGGCACCGGCGAAGCGGCCGGCAACATCGCCGTCATCAGCGTGAACGGCCCGATCATGGGCGACGGCTCGGCCGTGGAAGGCACCGGCGCCGTCTATAACCTTACCCGCCAGCTGCGCCGCGCGGCGGCCGACGACTCGGTCAAGGCGGTCCTGTTGCAGATCGACTCGCCCGGGGGGGGGCTGACGGCCAGCGACCTGATCCACCGCGAACTTTTGGCCCTGCGCGAAAAGGGGAAGAAACTGGTGGTCTGGGTCGGGGATCTGGCCGCCAGCGGCGGCTATTACCTCGCGGCCCCCGCGGACCACATTGTGCTCAGCCCCACCGGCATGGTCGGCTCCATCGGGGTCATCATGATGCGCTTCCAGGTCGAGGAGCTGATGGCCAAGCTGGGCGTCAAGCCCGAGCCGCTCAAGAGCACGGCCATGAAGGATCTGGGCAGTCCGTTCCGCGAGCTCACGACCGAGGAGAAGGCCTTCTTCGCCCAGCTCCTGGAGCATTTCCACGAGCACTTCGTCTCGGTGGTCGCCGCCGGCCGCCGGCTCGACCCGGCCGAGGTGCGCAAGCTGGCCGACGGGCGCATCTACACCGCGCCCCAGGCCCAGGCCAACCACCTGGTCGACGAGATCGGCTACTTCGACGCCGCCCTGGCCAAGGCCCGCGAACTGGCGGGCGCGGCCGACGCGGGGGTCATCATCTACGAGCGGCAGTTCCGCTTCGAAGACCTGTTCCGTTCCCGCGACGGTTTGGGCCTGGCGACTCTGCGTTCCCAGTTGCAGGACCTGCTGGCCTCCCAGTCCGGCCCCCGGGCCATGGCCTTGTGGAACGCGGCCCAATAAAGGCGGCTCATGCTCGAAATCGACGGCTCGTTCGGCGAGGGCGGCGGGCAGATCCTGCGTACCGCCCTGGGGCTCTCGCTGGTCACGGGCCAGCCG
>CAYMGG010000324.1:0-7308 GCA_964389915.1 uncultured Planctomycetaceae bacterium | reverse complement strand
GGTTGGCCAAAACCCTGGCCGTCACCAGCCTGGCCCGCTCCGTTTCCGCCAGCTTCCAGCGGTTGCAGTTCACGCCCGACCTCCTGCCGGCGGACCTGCTGGGCACGCTCATCTACAACCCCAAGACCGGCGAATTCAGCACCAAGCAGGGGCCGATCTTCGCCAACCTGATCCTGGCCGACGAGATCAACCGCGCGCCGGCCAAGGTCCAGAGCGCCCTGCTGGAAGCCATGCAGGAGCGCCAGGTCACCCTCGGCGAGCGCTCGTATCCGCTGCCCGAGCCGTTCCTGGTCCTGGCCACCCAGAACCCGGTGGAGCAGGAAGGCACCTATCCGCTGCCCGAAGCCCAGGTCGACCGCTTCATGCTCAAGCTGACCCTGACCTATCCCCGGCGCGATGAGGAGAAGGAGATCCTCCGCCGCAACGCGCGGCTGGCGCCGCTGCCGCCGGCCTCGCCCGTGGCCGGACCGGCCGACATCCGCCGCTGGCGCGAGGTGGTGGACGCGGTTTATCTGGACGCCAAGCTGGAGGATTATATCGTCAGCCTGGTCGAGGCCACGCGCGATCCGGCCAAGTACAACCTGCCCCTGGCGGGCCTGATCCGCTACGGAGCCAGCCCCCGGGCCACGATCTGCCTGGCCTTGGCGGCCAAGGCCCAGGCCTTCCTGCGCGGCCGGGGATATGTGACGCCGCAGGACGTCAAGGACATCGCCCCGGACGTGCTGCGCCACCGGCTGATCGTCACCTACGAAGCCGAGGCCGAGGAGAGGACCTCGGCCGACCTGGTGGCCCAGATCCTCGCCACGGTGCCCGTGCCATGATCTCCCCGGAACTGGCGCGCAAGATCCGGCGTTTGCAGATCACCTCCGGCCGGGCGGTCAACGACATCCTGGCCGGCGAGTACCACAGCGTCTTCAAGGGCCGCGGAATGGAATTTTCCGAGGTCCGCGAATACGCGCCCGGTGACGAGATCCGTGACATCGACTGGAACGTCACCGCCCGCCAGGGCCGCCCCTACGTCAAGCGCTACGTCGAGGAACGCGAGCTGACGGTCGTCTTCGCGGTCGACCTCTCGGCCAGCGGCGGATTCGGCGCGGTGGAGCGGACCAAAAACGAACTGGCGGCCGAACTGGGAGCGCTCCTGGCCTTCTCGGCCATTCGCAACAAGGACAAGGTCGGCCTGCTCATCTTTACGGATGCGATCGAGCATTATGTGCCGCCCGGCAAGGGCACGGGCCATGTGCTGCGCCTGATCCGCGATGTGCTGGAATTCCAGCCGCGCGGCCGGGGCACGGACCTGGCCGGCGCGCTGGAGTACCTGGGGCGCGTGCTGCGCCGCCGCGGCGTAGTCTTCGTGGTCTCCGATTTCCAGGCGAAGGGCTACGAGCAGCGCCTGGGCATCCTCGGCCGCCGGCACGACGTCATCTGCGTGAGCGTGGCCGATCCGCGCGAACTGGAACTGCCCGCCGCCGGCCTGATCGAACTGGAGGACGCCGAGAGCGGGCGGCGCGTCCTGATCGATTCCGGATCCGCCCGATTCCGCCGGGAATTCGCCGCTCGGACCCAGGCCCGCCGCCGGGACCGGGCCGAAACCTTCCGCAAGCTCGGGGTCGACCAGATCGACGTGATCACCGGCCAGGACTATGTGCGCGACTTGGTGGCCTTCTTTCGTCGCCGCGAAAGACGGCTCGCCCGCTGAAAACTCCAGGGGAAAAACGGAATCTATGAACCGCCTGCGTACATATCTCCTCGCGGCTCAGCGCCCGGCGGCGGAACCCCCGACAGGCCGGCTCTTCGCCCGGGCCGGGCTGGCGGCCGCCGGGCTCTGGATTCTGGCCCTGACGGCCGTCGCGGCGCAGAAGGGCCCACTGGAGCGCGAATATTCTCAGCCGCCGGCAGCTTTGACCGTCCGCCTCTCCGCCGCGGTGATCGCCACCGCCGACCGTTTGACGCTGGAATTAAGGGTCACGGCACCGGAAGATTATGCCGTTGAATTCCCCGCGCTGCCTGAAAAATTGGGGGAGTTCGCCACCTGCGCTCACGATGACGTGCCGCCCGCCTTGATCGCCGACGGCCGGCTGCAATGGCTGCGCCGCCTGGTGCTGGAGCCTTTTCTGCCCGGCGATTACCAGATTCCGGCCTTTAAAATCAGCTTCGGCCCCAAAGCCGCTCCGACCCGGCGAGAATTGGCCAGCGAACCGCTGGACGTTAAAGTCCTCTCCGTACTCCCGCTCCCCCAGGACCAGAATCCCGAGCCATTGCGCGAAATTGCCGCCCCTTATTCCCTGCCGTCCTCCAAGCCCTGGCTGGCGGCTTTGACCGTCGGCGGACTGCTGGCCCTGGCGGCAATTATCTGGCTCATCCGGGGCCGAGCCCGGCCGGCGGCGGCCGCGCCCGCAATTCCGCCCCACGAACTGGCCTTAGCGCGCCTGCGCGAGTTGGCGGCCCGCAACCTGCTCGCGCGCGGCGAGGTTAAACTGTACCACGAAGAATTATCCGATATTCTGCGCCGTTATCTGGAGGGCCGCTTCGGCCTGCACGCGCCCGAACAGACCACGGAAGAGTTCCTGGCCGAACTGCGCTTCGCCGACAACCTCCACCAGGCGCAAAAGGACATCCTGGGCGAATTTCTGCGCCATTGCGACCTGGTTAAATTCGCCGCCTACCAACCGGCCCAGGGCGAGATCGACGGGGCCTTCTCCGCCTGCCGCCGCCTGGTGGAAGAAACGCGGCCGCCCGTAACGGCCGAAAAGGAGGCGTGATGCAATTAGCCTCCCCCTGGGCCGCGCTGCTCCTGTTGCTGCTGCCGTTGCTGTGGCTGGTCCGCCGCTGGACCCGGGGCGAAGCGGCGCTGCGCTACTCCGACGTGGCCGACCTGGCCGCGACCCGGCCGGCCTGGCGGGTGCGACTGGCCGGCTTGCCGGCCGGGCTGCGCTATCTGGGCCTGGCCTGTCTGATCGTGGCCCTGATGCGCCCGCGCGAAGGCCAGGAGAAGATCCGCGACTTCAACCGCGGCATCGCCATCGCCATGGTCGTTGACCGCTCCGGCAGCATGGGCGAGCAGATGATCTTCGGCGGCCGCCAGACCAACCGGTTGGAGGCGGTCAAGGAGGTATTCCGCGAGTTCGTCTTGGGCGGACATGGACTGGCCGGGCGGCCCCAGGATCTGATCGGGTTGATCGCCTTTGCCCGCCACGCCGAAACCCTCTGCCCGCTCACGCTCGCCCACGACGCCCTCGACCGGTTTCTCGACCGGCTGGAGGTTGTGCGCCGGCGCGCGGAGGATGGCACCGCCATCGGCGACGCCATCGCCCTGGGCGCGGCCCGGCTGAACACGGTCGCCGAAACCCTGGCCCGCCAGACCCGCGGTCCGGGCGATTACGAGATCAAAAGCAAAGTGCTGATCCTGCTGACCGACGGGCTCAACAACGCCGGCCAGCGCGACCCCCTGGCGGCCGCCAAGCTCGCCAAGGAATGGGGGGTAAAGATCTACGCCATCGGCGTGGGGGGTACGGCCGTCGGCCGGGGCATGATGGACCAGTTTTTCGGCTCCCGCTCGCTGCCCATCGATACGCAAACGCTCAAGGCGGTGGCCGAGGAGACGGGCGGCTTCTTCCGGTTCGCCGAAGATGCCGAGAGCCTGCGCGACATCTATCGCGAGATCGACCGGCTGGAGAAGAGCGAGATCCAGGCCGCCCGCTACCTGGATTATCACGAACGGGCCGAGCCCTACCTGCTGGCGGCTTTGCTGCTGTTGCTGGGCGAGCTGGCCATGAGCGCCACTTGGTGGCGGCGCCTGCCGTAAGCGGCCGAAGGATAGACCATGGGTGGATTTCAACAACCGGATTGGCTGGCCTGGCTCTGGCTGCTGCCGCTGCTGGCCGGACTCTGGGCCTACGCCGGCTGGCGCCGGCGTCAGGACCTGGCGCGCCTGGCCGACCGCGGCTTGGGCGGGCGGCTGGCCGCGCAGCTCCAGCCCGGCCGCCGCCGACTCAAGGCCGCGCTCGGCCTGCTGGCCGCCGCGGCGATTATCGTCGCCCTGGCCCGGCCGGCCTGGAATCCGATTACCGAAAAGGTCCGCGCCCGCGGCCGCGACGTGGTTTTCGTGCTCGACGTCTCCCGCAGCATGCTGGCCGAAGACCTGGCGCCCAACCGGCTGGAGCGGGCCAAGCTGGCGATCGCCGACTGCCTGGAGAAGGTCGAAGGCGACCGCGTGGCCCTGATCGTATTCGCCGGCACCGCCGTGGTCCGATGCCCGCTCACCCTGGATTACGGTTTCTTCCGCCTGATGCTCGAAGACGTCTCGCCGGACAGCGTCTCGCGCGGCGGCACCCTGATCGGCGACGCCCTGCGCCTGTGCCTGGATCAGGTTTTCGACGAGCGGCCCGGGCACAAGGACGTGATCCTGATTACCGACGGCGACGACCAGGAGAGTTTTCCGGTCGAAGCCGCCAAGACCCTGGGCGCCCGCGGCGCGCGGCTGCTGGCGGTCGGGATCGGCGACGAGCGCCAGGGCCGCCCCATTCCGCTGACCGACGCCCGCGGACGCAAGCACAATCTGCAATATCAAGGCCACGACGTGCTGGTGAAACTCAACGCCCAGACGCTGCGCGCGATGGTCGAAGCCACGCCCGGCGGCCGCTACTTGAACGTGGCCACCGGCACCTTTGATCTGGGCGAAATCTACCGCCAATTGGTGGCGGCCGCGGCCAAGCAGGAACTCGACGACCGGCAGATCCGGCGGTTCGAGGAGAAATTCCAAATCTTTGCCGCCTTGGCCTTCGGCCTGCTGGCACTGGAAATGTTGATCGGGGAGAAGAGGTCGGGATGATCCGCCGTCTGACTTTCATGTATGGGCTGTTCCTCCTGGCCGCCGCGCCGGCCGCCTGGAGCGCTTCCGCGCCGGAATTGATCGAGCAGGGCAACCAGGCCTATGGGGCCAAAAAATTCACCGAGGCCGAAGCGCTCTACCGGCAGGCCGAAACCGCCGCCCCCGAAGCCCCGGAAGCGGCCTACAATCGCGCCGCCGCCCTCTATCGCCTGGGCAAATACAGCGAAGCGGAGGCTGAATTCGCCGCCGCCGAGCGCAAAAGCCAGGCCCCCCAGTTGCGCGCGCGTAGCCGCCAAGGGCAGGGCAATTGCGAATACCGGCAGGCCCTCGAAGCGTTGAAAAAAGATCCGCAGCAGGGCCTGGCCGATTTGCAGAAAGCGGCCGGGGCTTTTCGCGACGCGCTCGATCAGGACGCCTCCCTGCGCCCGGCGGCGGAAAACCTGGAGCTTACCCGCCGAATGCTGCGCCAGGTCCAGGAAGCCATCAAGCAACAGGAGCAGGCCGCCCGCCAACAGTCCGAACAAAGGGAGCATAACCGGCAGCAATTAGAAAAACTCGCCCAGGAACAGCAGAATCTGGCCCAGCAGTCCCGTCAGGCCGACCACGAGCAGAAAACGGACCAGCAAAAGGGCCAAACCGGAAAGCCTCAGCCGCAGGAATCCCGCGACTCGGCCGCCTCCGGCGCCGCGGCCAAACCGTCCGAAAAACCGGCTCCGGGCCAGCCTTCGGCCGCCGACCTGGAGCAGAAACAGAAAGCCTTGAATCAACAAACCCAAGCCCTGGCCCAGAAACTGCCGGCCCCGCCGCAGCCAGCCGCGGCCCAGCCTGCGCCGTCGCCCGAACAGCAGGCCGCCGAACAACTCGGCCAAGCCCAAAAACAGCAGCAGGCCGCCGGCCAGCAACTCGCCCAAGGCGATCTGAAGGCCGCGGCCAAACAACAAGAAGCCGCCGCCCAGGCCTTGCGCCAGGCCGCCGAGGCGCTTAAAAAGGAAGACTCCGGTCAGCAAAAAGATTCTTCCCGCAAGGGAGAACAAAAAACGAGCGAAAAAGGCCAACCGCCAGATAAACCATCCGCGTCTGAGGAAAAAGGTGAAAAGGGCGATGCCGAGTCCGATAAAAACGCCGAAGGTCACCAGCCGGAATCGGATAATAAACAGCCGGGAGCCCAAGCCAAACCAGCCGAAACCGGCGACCAGGGACACACGACCGGACCGATTCAAGCGCCTCAGGAGAGCGCCCGCGACATTCTGGACGAAGAGAATCAGCGACAGGCTCAACGGCAGGCGCTCCCGGCCGGGGGCGAAACCGCAGTGGAGAAAGACTGGTGAATAGGCGCAGGTTGAATCTTATCCTAGCCATGGGCTGTCTAGGCGTTTCGCCGCTTCTGGCGCAGGCGGATGAACCGGTGCAGGTGACGGCGGCGATCGAACGCGAAGAAGTCTACGTCGGCGAACCGTTTGTCTTTCAGATTCAAGTCAAAGGCAGCGACCAGGCCGAAGCGCTCACCCCCCCGGAGCTGCCGAATTTCAGCGTCGAATTCAAAGGCCTGATGCCCCAAAACAGCGTGGTTCAAACCATGATCAACGGACGGTTCAGCCGGGAGGAGAACAAATCCTGCCTGCTCAATTACGAGCTGACCGCCAAGCGCGCCGGGGAATTTCGTCTCCCCCCCCTGAAGGTCAAGGTCGACGGAAAGGTTTACCAGACCCCGCCGGCCGTGGTCAGAGTGCATGAACCCGAGAAGCAGGCCGGCATGGTCTGGCGGCAGGAACTCTCGGCCGCCGAAGCCTACGTCGGCCAACCCCTCACCCTCAATCTTACCTTTACGGTGCGGGCGAATCTCAAGCAGATCGGGTTTACCGTTCCCTACCTTAACGACGCCCGGTTCATCGTGGTGGACCCGGAAGCCAAGCTCGATCCCAACAAATCTCGCGACCTGGCCGGTCTTTCGCTCAACGGCGAGAGCGCCATCTTCCACGCCACCCAGACACGCGACAGTGGCGGGCAGATGCTGGCGCTTACGGCCCGGCGGATTTTGATTCCCCGAGAAGCGGGCGACTATGTCCTTTCGGGCGCCGCGGCCGCAGGCATGATTCTGGCCGTCCCCGGCGGCTCCCGCCGCGACCCACTGCTCGATCATTTCTTCAACGACCCCTTCTTCAATAACAACGTCGTCAAGCGGCGGTTCTCCGTGCCGGGCGACCCGCTCAAGTTGACGGTCAAGGCTCTGCCGACCGAAGGCCGCCCGGCCGGATTCACCGGCCTGGTGGGGGAATACAGCCTGGTGGCCGACGTTTCGCCCGCCGAGGCCAAAGTGGGCGATCCGCTCACCCTGACGATCCGGGTGGCGGGACCGGATTATCTGGCCAATGTCGATTGGCCGGCACTGGGCAATCTGGCGGCGCTGGAGGGCGATTTCCGCCTGCCCGCCGAACTGCCGCCTCCGGTGGACGAAGGCGCGGCCCGTACCTTTACCG
>CAYMGG010000323.1:0-7319 GCA_964389915.1 uncultured Planctomycetaceae bacterium | reverse complement strand
AGGCGTCGACCACTCCCGGCGGCACGGTAAGTTCGCGGTAGCCGGTGTACAGTTCGTCGAAGTTGACCTTCTGCCGCTCGAAATCCTGCGCCTCCAGACCCAGGGCGTCGGCCTTGAGCCGGGCGTTGATGTCCTTGGAGACGAAGATGACCGGCTCGCCGCCGCCCTGCTTCTGGAGATGGAAGGCCACGCGCAGGATGCGGTTGTCGGCCAGATGAGGGTCGAGGCCAGGCAGTTCGGGCAGGGTGGCGGCGGTGATGATGCGCATCTGGCCGCCGGTGCCCATGGGCACCCCGGTGGCCAGGCTGCCCTTGGCGCGCAGGGCGTCCAACCGGCGGATGACCTGGCGGGCGTTGCGGCCGAGTTCGTCGTTGCGGGTCTTGAACTTGTCCAGTTCCTCGATCACGGCCATCGGCAGAACGATGCGGTTATCCTCGAACGATTCGATCGCCACCGGACTGTGCAGCAAGACATTGGTGTCGAGCACGAAGGTTTTGATCATGAATAAGCGTCCTCCCCGCCGCCGAAGGCGGCTGTTCAACTTTAACCGAATGACCGACTGACAAAAAGTCTACGGAGCGGAGGGGAGCGGCGCAAGTAAAAGTGCCGGTTTCGCCCGAAACCAGGGCCAATAACGGGCCAAGCTAGACATTGTCGAATCGGGTGACGAACGAAGGCAGAAAACTTCGAAGCCATTCTCCCAAACGTTCGAAACGGCCAAGCCGGGAGAGTGGGTTGGCCGAGGCTAGGGGAACTTTTGGGCAAAAAGGTTCGCCGGGACCGGTCTTCATCAATTCGAATTGATATAACTTGGCGCGCGGGCGGCCCGGATTTTCAGCCGCCGGTCAGGCCGCAGAGTTTCTCGCTCAATTCGGCCGCCGACCGCCGGACCGCGGCCTGCAACTGCCCCCCGTTCTCCCCTTCGGCGCGGAACATAGGGGCACTGGCACCCAGCGCGGCCAGCACCGCCCCCCCCGGGCCACGCACCGCGCAGGCAAAGGCATACTGCCCGTCCCGCTGCGTCGACTGAAGCAGGGCCGTCCCCTCCGCCCGGATCGCGGCCAAGACCTGCTCCCACTCGGCCTCGGTCGGTGCGGCCTCCCGGTCCAAGTGCGCCCGCAGGATCTCCGTCCGCGCCCGTTCGTCGGCGAAAGCCGTCACCACCTGACCCGTGGCCAGCTGCAGCGGATCGGGCCAGACCCATTGGGGATAGTGGATCGTCACCAGATGCCGGCCGGGATTAAAGGCGATCAGCCGGGCCTGCCGACCGACCAGCACGGTCAGCGAAGTAGCCTCGCCCGTCGCCTCGGTCAGCTCGACCAGGGTCGGCTGGGCCAGCCGCGCCAGCATGGTCAACGGCGAGCCGCGCGCCAGCAGCACGGCCAACGCCGCCCCCGGCTGATAGCGACCGCCGACATTGAGCAGGTAATGCTTGTTGCTCAGCGTCCGCAGAATATTGTGCACCGTGGCCACGTGCAGACCGACCGCCTGGCCCAACTCGCTAACGCCGATCTCGCCCCGCTCGACCACGCATTCCAAAATCGCCAGGGCCCGCTCCAGACATTGGATGTTGTTGTCCGCCGGGTTTTTGGACATACTTTCTCCTTGGCGCAATCAGGGGTCAGCGCAATATTCCCGCCCGAAACCGACAAATAATCGGCCAAGCGATTTGACATAGCAATATATTATATTATAATAATACTTATTTCAATGGAATAAATATATTTCTTAAAAGGAGACCGGGATGGAAGTAACCTGGCTGGGCCAAGGCGGCTTTGTGGTCGAAACGGCACAAGTGCGGTTGGTGATCGATCCTTACCTTAGCGACATCGTCGAACAAACCCAGGGCTTGACCCGGCTTCTGCCCCCGCCGCTAAGCATCGCCGAACTGCGGCCGGCGGCCGTGCTTTGCACTCATGCCCACCTGGATCATTACGATCCGGTCGCCGTTCCCCAGATTCTGGCGGCTTATCCGCAATGCCAATTGGTCGGCCCGGCCAGCGTCCGAGCCAAAGCCGCCGGGTTGAATCTCGCCCCGGACCGGCTCCAGCCGCTCGAAGCGGGTCGGGATTGGAGCGCTCCGGGCCTGACCGTCCGGGCCACTCCGGCCCAGCACAGCGACCCGCACGCCGTGGGCCTCATCTTGCAGACCGCGGACCAGACCGTTTATATCAGCGGCGACACGGAATATCGGGCCGACCTGGCGGCTAGCGTCCGCACGGTGGCCGGCCGGAAACTGGACGCGGCGTTCATCTGCATCAACGGCCGGCTGGGCAACATGAACGCGGACGAAGCGCTGGAAGTGGTGAAAGCGCTGGCCCCCGGGCTGGTCATTCCCATGCATTACGGACTGTTCGCCGAAAACACGGCCGACCCCGCGCCGTTCCTGCGGCATTGTGCCGCCGCCGGGCTGCAAGCCCAAGCCCTGGAGCCGGGCCGGCCGACGCGGCTCTAGTTTTGGGGGGTTCCACATTCAAACCCATTTGGCTCGACTCGGGGGAATCTTTTTCACTAAAAAGGTTCCCCCGAACCCGTCAAAAAATACTCTCCAGCTTCGCATTTGCTTGTGTTTGGCCGCGCGCACCCGCGGTTGATGAAATTCGAACCGTTTCGGCCTTTATTGGAAAGGATATTTACCGGCGGAATGAGGGCCGTATTTTTGCCGAACTTGCGCGAAATTTATCGCCGGCAAGCGCGCACTCAACGGACCAGCCTTGGCGCGGTTTCCCGGCACCAATTTCAGGCGCAGGCCGCGGCCTGCGCCTTGAGCTCGATCAGGCGCTTTAGCACTTCCCGTGGATAGGCGTAGCGGCAGGGCTGGTCGCAGGTGACCAATGCGCCGGCTTGCAGACAGAGCCCCCGGCAAGTGGCCGTGGCGAATTTGGACTCGTCGAAGGCCGGGGCCGGGCACAGGTCGTAGAATTTTTGCGCCTCGACCGCCAGGGTCGAATGACAATCCTCGGCCAGGCCCCCACCTAGTATGTGGTTGAAATAGTAGAAGCCCTTGTCGCGGTCGCGAAAATTGGGCTGGTAGGCGTAGGGAACGATCTCGGGGTCGGCGATGAATTCTTCACGGGTCGCCCAGATCCGGCCGCACTTGGCGCACCGTTTGAAAGGCTCGAGGGTCATGCATCTTCCTTGAGGATAGGGCGAAATCCGCCGCCACGCCACCGCTTCGCCCTTGCCCGCAACCCGGGCGGCGAACCGGCGCAGTAGACGTATTTTTTGGCCCCACCCTCCGAATTACCCCCTCGCCTCATCAAGACTCATCATACTGACCGGCTCGATTGAAACCTAAATAAATATTCCCCCAACGCCGCCGGACTGCGGTCCACAACTGCTGATCGGCCACAGAAAAAGGCGGGATCGGCGTAACCGTCAAAAAAGGCCACGTTAACGCAGGATCAAATCGTGTGCGTTATTTTGGTTGCCGGGCCTAGTGGTCCGCCACTACCAACAGCCAGGAGTCGTTGTTGCGCACCGACTGGTCCAGCACCACCTGACCGTCAAGGTTGACCTGACTCCGCGCGGCCAGCACGATCTTGCGGGTGGCCAGCGAGACGTCGCGCAAGAGCGTCAGCTCGCCGCGCCCGATTGCGATCCGGATCTCCTCCGGCAGGACCGCCAACTCCTCGCTCAGCGACGTATACCAGGGATAGCGGCGGTTGAAGACGATGTACTCCCGATCGTCCTCCCACCACGCCGCCAGCCTGCGCCATCTATCGTCCTTCATGGTCCGCTCCTTCCGCCCGCTTCCCCACCCGCTCTAGAATAGCGCTGTTTTCCGCCGCCGGCACGCCCTCCCCCGCGCCGCAGCGGGGGAATCGCACGGTGAAGGTCGCGCCCTGGTTCGGCTGACTGACCACGGAAAGCTCGCCGCCGCTGTCGCCGACCAGCGCCTGGCAGATGCTCAGCCCCAAACCCTCGCCCCGGCATTGCGCCCGCTGCGGATCGTTGTCGGCGAACTCCCCCTTGCGGGTGAAAAAAGGGTCGAAGATGCGCCCGAGATCCTCGGGTGACACCCCATAGCCGTTGTCCGCGATCCGCAGCCAGCAGCGCTGCTCCTCGCCGCCGCAGCTCACCGTCACCTCGCGCCGCGCCTGGCCGAGCACCGCTTCGCGCGCATTATCCAAAAGTTGCCGGACCGCCCGCAGGACCGCCCCCCGGTCGACCAGGACCTCGCCGGCCGGCTCGTCGCGGACCAACAGCACCACGTCCTGGCGGATGAACTCCTCCCAGACCTCGGCCACGCCGGTCCGCACCAGGGCCTGCAGGTCGCAGACCTCGGCCGGGGCCGAACGCAGCGAGTAGACTGAGATGAGCTGGCAGAGCTCCGACAGCCGCCGCGCCGAACGGCGGGCCAGCTCCAGCCGCTGGCACAGGTCGGCCGGCAGCCGGCCGTCGCCCAATACCAGATTGAGATAGCCCATCAGCCCGGTGTTCAGGTTGTTCAGATTATGCGACAGCCCGGCCGAAAAGGTCCGCAGGTCGCTCTTGCCCGCGGAGATGGTCAGAATCTCCCCGCCGCCCAGGGGGATGAAAGTGCAGGTGCGCAGCCGGGACTGGGGCGAGCCGGACCGCAGCGGCTGGGTCTGGGCCACGCCCTGGCGCAGGGTCCACCGCCAGGCCTGCCGCAGCACCTCGCCGCGCGGGCCGGGGAAAACTTCGCCGTGCCGCCGGCCCACCAAGCGTTCGCGCGCCAGCTGCTCGTCGCGGGCGAAGGCGGGATTGACGTCCAGCAGCAGGAAATCCTCGCCCGCGTCGACCGCCTGGCAGATGGCCACCCCCGCGTCCAGATAGTCGAACATCCCCCGCCAGCGCGAAGCGTGCCGGGACAGCCCCAGTTGGCACTCCTGCTGCTGGCGCAGCCGCTCCAGCCGCCGGGCCAGGCGGTACTTGGGCTCGTTCTGACTCAGGTATTCGGCCGCCGGCTTGTAGTAGAGCTGGTTGTCGAACCGCGCCCCGCCGACCCAGACGTCCGTATGCGTATCCAGCGCCGCCAGCAGCGCCTGGGGCGAAAAGACCCGCCGGTCGTAGAGGCAGACCGAAACGCCCCCGAACTCGCGCAGGAGCTCGTTGAGCAGGGCCTCGTATTCGATCAGTTTCTCGCTGTAGCCGTCGGTACGTCCGGCCCAGGCCAGATCCTGGATCAGCCAGAGTTGCAGCCCCTCGGCGCGGGCTCCGGCCAGCGCCCCGCGCACGGCCGCCAGCAGATGGGCCGAATCGTCGGCCGCGCGGACGGCGAAGAACTCCTGGGCCGAGCGCTGGGCCAGCTTGGAGGAACGCCAAGGCTCGGGCGCCGCCTCGACCGCCGCCGCCTCGCGCCGTTCGTCGGTGAGGAAGAATACCCGCACCTCGCGCCGCTCGACCGCCGCGCGCAACACTTCGGCCAGCAACTGGCGGTACTCGCCCTCGCTCTCGTACAGGCAGCACAGATGCATCGGCGGCCGCAGCTCGACCGCCGCCGCGGAAACCGGGGCCAGCACTGTCTCGCGCTCAGCCATGATTGGCATCCTCGACCGCCGGCAGCCAGACCGTGAAGCGCGCCCCCCGCCCCGGGGCGCCGTCGGCTTCGATCCGGCCGCCGTGACCTTCGACGATCAGACGGCAGACGGCCAGGCCCAGGCCGGTGCCGCCTTCGCCCTTGGTAGTGAAGAACGGATCAAAAAGGCGCTGACGCACCTCCGGCCCGAAGCCGCAACCGGTGTCGGTGACCATCAGGAAGGCCCAGCGGTTCTCCGCCACGCCCCAGGCCGCCCGCACCCGCCGGGTTTTCGTTTCGCGCACCGCGTCGCCGGCGTTGAGCAGCAGGTTGAGCGCCACCTGCGCCAGCAGGGACTCGGCGATTCGCATGACCGCCGGCGCCCCCGGCTCGAGCTGGAAATCCACGCCCAGCTGCTTGAATTCGGCCTCCAGCAGCCGGAGGACCGGGCCGAGCACCTCGGGCCACTGCGTCCGGCCCTCGACCGACGAGCCTTCTCGCACGAAACTGAGCAGATTGCCGGTCAGCAGTTGCGCCCGGCAGAGCGCCTCCCGCGCCCGCTGGATCCGCCAGTCGTTTTTCGGCGACAGCCCCGATTCGGCCAGCACCAGATCCAGAAATCCCACGGCCGGAGCCTGGACATTCTTCATTTCGTGGAAGAGGCTGTCCGTAAGCGTGCCCACCGCCGCCAGCCGGTCGCGCTTGACCAGCAGAGCTTCCAGGCGGGATCGTTCGTCCAGATCGCGCAGAACGCAAGCAACGCAAACCACCGTCCCGTTCTGATCCATTTCCGGGACATAGGTCACCGACCATTGCAGCCGGCAATCGCCGTCGAGGACCTCGATGACCGCCTGCCGCGACCAGCCGATTTTGAACACGGCGCGCACGATCTCGTTGCGCAACACCGCCCCGATCACCGGATGACAGGCGGATTTGTCCGTCTGGTCGACCGAATCCAGTCGCAGGGGGAAACGTTCCCGCAACCGATTCGTGGCGTAAATGATTCGCCCGTCCCGATCGACGCAGACCACCTGGTCGCCGGCCTGCTCGAAAAGCGCAACGCATTGACGATGATCAGCCGGAGTGCAGACCGCCCCGCCCTCCCGGCAAGCCTCGACCCTCACCAACAGTCCGCGATCGCCCTCGAAACAAAATATCCCGGTCTCCGCAGAATCCAGTTCGGCTGCCGTTCCGTTCGAAATACCGCTCGGCATGGCAATAATCCTTTGGCTGCGACAGTCTGTATGCTCCTCCCTTTTTTCCCCTTCACCCGACCATGCAGCCTAGCCGGTTGATGAAACCGCGGCAAACTAGAAGCTCATTAGAATAAAATTACGAAATGCGGTTGCTACGCGGCAATTCAAGGCTTGGGCAGGGGCCGGAAGACCAGGCTGCGGCCGGGCGGCAGGTCGAGATTGGCCGTGCGCAGCGCGCCGGCGACGGGACAGTGCTCCAGTTCGAACCGCACGGCCTGCGCCTGCCCCGCGGCCAGGACGGCCTCGAAGGTGCCGTCGGGCCGGGCCAGGATGGCCACTCCCGCCGGTTCGGAAAAATCCAACCGCCATTCGCCCGCGCCCAGGCTCAGGTGGGACAACGCTACTCCCAGGAAGGAACGATTGCCCAGCCGGTCGACCTGGACCACGGCCGCGGTCCCGCGCCATTGGGCCGAAAACTCCGCCGTCGACACCCGTCCCGCGCCGGACTCGTCCCCCCAGAGCAGATAGTCCCGGCCGGACGGCCGCTCCACCCGCCAGGCCTCGCCCGCCCCGGCCGGATCGTTCAGCCGACTGATCGTCCGCTCCCCGGCGCCGGCCGGCTCGGGCGCCAGAAACATGGT
>CAYMGG010000322.1:0-7327 GCA_964389915.1 uncultured Planctomycetaceae bacterium | reverse complement strand
GACATTGACCTATGCGCATGTGATCCCGGGGATGTGGTACACGGTCACGGCCACCAATGCCGCGGCCGTCTGCCAGCGCTGGTTCAGGGACAATTTCTGCGCGGCCGAGAAAGAGCGGGCCGCGCAGGAGGGCGGTAGCGCTTACGAACTTATCAACCGCGAGGCCGAGACCGTTCCGCCCGGGGCTAACGGAGTGTTCTTTCATCCGTACTTGATGGGCGAACGTTCGCCCTACTGGGATCCGTTCCTGCGCGGCAGCTTCACCGGCCTGAGCCTGGGCAGTCGCAAGGCCGATCTGTCGCGGGCGCTTTTGGAGGGCGTGGCCTACTCGTTGCGGGACTGCTATCGGACGATTGAAAAAATGGGCCTGCCGGTGCGTGAATTCATTCTGATCGGCGGCGGAGCCCGCAGCCCGCTCTGGAGTCGGATCGTCTGCGACGTGTTCGGCGCGCCGGTCAGTTGTCCGGCGGCGGGCGATGCCTCCTTCGGCAGCGCCCTGCTGGCCGGGGTGGGCGCGGGCGTGTTCGCCGATGAACTGACCGCGGTGCGCCAGTGCCTGCGAATCGAGCGGCGGCTGACGCCCCAGGCGGAGCAGGTCGAGTTCTACGCGGGGCAGTTCGCCAAGTATCGCGAGATTCATGATGCCCTAGCCGGAGTGTACCGGCCGGAAGCGAACCAAAGTCTAGAATCTAAAATCTAGAATCCAGAATAAGGAATTTTCGTATGGCTCGGATCGTGTTGGTGGGCGCGGGCGGGGTGATCTTCGCCCAGAACTTCATCAAGGATATTCTGCTGAGCCCCGCCTTGCGCGAGAGCGAAATCGTGCTGATGGACATTGACGCCGGACGGCTGAACAACGCGCAGATCTTTGCCCGCAAGATCGGCGAAAAACTGGGGCTTAAACCCAATCTGACGGCCACGATCGACCTGGACGAGGCCGTGGCCGGCGCGGACTATGTGATTACGCTGTTCCGCGCGGGCACGCTCGAGCATCAGCGGATCGAACAGGAGATCCCGCGCAAGTACGGCGTGGATCAGGTGGTCGGCGACACGCTGGGGCCGGGCGGGGTGTTTCGGGGCTTGCGCACACTCAAGGCGCTGTTCGAGGTGCTGGCGGCCATGGAGAGCGGCTGCCCCGGCGCGTACCTGCTCAACTACGTCAATCCCATGTCTATGAACACCATCGCCCTGAGCCGACGGGCGCGGACCGTGAAGGTGATCGGGCTCTGTCATAGCGTACAGCACACGGCCAGCCAGTTGGCCGGGTACATCGGGGTGGGGAAGGACAGGGTCCGCTATCTGGCCGCCGGCGTCAACCATCAGGCGTTCATGCTCAAGTTAGAGGTCGACGGCCAGTGCGCCTATCCGCGCCTGTGCGAGGCGATGAAGAAGCCGGAGGTTTATAATCACGATAAGGTCCGCTTCGAACTCTTCCGCCACTTCGGTTATTTCCCCACCGAGGGCAGCGGTCACGGCAGCGAGTACATTCCCTACATCCGCAAGCGGAAGGATCTGGTGGAAAAGTTCTGCCGGGTGGATTACCCCAACACCTCCGACGGAATCGACTGGGGGGCGATGTCCGCCGGCCGGTCGGGCGCGTCGCTGGAGATCTGCGCCGGCTTGCAGGCCCGCAACGAGAAGACCATCGCCGCGCTGCTGGCCGGAACCAAGGAATTCGACCTTACCCCCAGCGAGGAGTACGCGGTCCAGATCATTCAGGCCATCGAGACCAATGTGACCCTGGCCGCCAATCTCAACGTGATGAACCGCGGGCTGATCGCCAACCTTCCGCCCGAATGCTGCGTGGAGGTGCCCTGTCTGGTGAACGGCGGCGGGAACGTGCCCGGCCGGATCGAGCATTACCCCGAGCAACTGGCCGGCCTCAACCGGGGGATGATCAATGTGCAATTGCTGGGCGCCGCCGGCGCGCTCGGCGGCGATCGGCGGGCGATCTTCCACGCCATCGCGCAGGATCCGCTGACCGCCGCGGTCTGCGGCCTGGACGAGATCCAAGCCATGACCGATGAGATGTTCGCCGCTTTGGCCGATTGCCTGGGGCCGGAGTTCCAATAAGGGATCGCGACGAAATAAGTAGCGCGACTGTCAGTCAAGGAGAGTCTCCAGAGGCAGCGCTTTTCGGCGCGAATTGCGCGTTCGGGAGACTCGACGCAGGATCATGGGGGCGATAGTTATTTCGTCGCGACCCCTAACGGCTTGGCCGTAAAAAGGAGAAATTTGGTGCCTACCACTTCGGAAAGCTATCTGCAGGCCATGTTGCGCAGCGAATTGATCGACGTCGTCGGGCCGGAATATGTCTCGACCAATGCCGCCGACCGCCTGGGGCATTCGATCGACTACTACTGGCTACCCGAGATGTGGCATGACCGCGGCCGCGAGAACCCAAAGCCCGATTACATCGTCCACCCCGGCACGGCCGAAGAGACCGCCAGGATAATGCGACTGGCCAGCAAATATAAGGTGCCGGTCACGCCCTGGGGCGGCGGCTCGGGTTCGCAGGGCGGGGCGCTGCCCATTCACGGGGGCATCGCGCTCGACACCAAGCGCCTCAACCGGGTGCTGACCATCGACCCGGAAGCTCTGACCGTGACGGTCGAGGCTGGGATCAACACCCAGCATCTGGAGTGGGCCGTGCAGAAGGCCGGCTATTCGACCATGCACTTTCCGGCTTCAATCGCCTGCGCCACGCTGGGCGGTTTTCTGGCCCACCGGGGTACGGGCGTGCTCTCGACCAAGTACGGCAAGATCGAGGACATGGTCATGTCCCTGGAGGCGGTCACGCCTCAGGGCGAGGTGATCAATACCCTGCCCGTGCCGCGCCACGCCTCGGGGCCGGACCTGACCATGATGTACCTGGGCAGCGAAGGCACGCTGGGAGTGATGACCAAGGCCACGCTCAAGATTCACCCCGTGCCCGAGACGCGCAAGTTCCACGCCTTCCTCTTCAAGGACATGCACCAGGCCATGACCGCCGGGGCCAACATCATGCGCGCCCGCCTGCATCCGTGCGTGATCCGGCTCTACGACGAGCCGGAGACGGCCCGGCTTATCAAGCGCGTGCTGGGTATCGACAAGGCCGGCGCCTATCTGGTCTTCGGTTTCGACGGGCCGGAGAAAGTGGTCGACCTGGAGCTGGCCCAGGCCTGCGGCATCTGCCGGCAGGAGAGCCCCGAGGATCTGGGCACGGAGCTGGGGCAGGCTTGGTGGGATCATCGCTACAAGTTTTTCTATCCGCCGTACATGTTCCATCTGCCCCAGGCCTTCGGCACGCTCGACACCGTGGCCACCTTCGCCAACATCGAGAAGGTCTACTGGGCGATGAAACACGCGGTGCGCGACAATTTCCCCGAGGCGGCCTTCATCGGCCACTATTCGCACTGGTACGAATGGGGCTGCATGCTCTACGCCCGCTTCATTGTCGAGCAGCCGCCGCAGGATCCCGAGGCTGCCACCCGCTACTACAACCGGATCTGGGATTTGGCCATCCGGGCCGCGATCCGCGAAGGCGGGGTGATCAACGAGCATCACGGCGTGGGCCTCAAGCTTGGCCGGCTGATGCCCGAGCTGTACGGACCGGCCTTTGCGCCGCTACTGGCGATCAAGCAGGCGCTCGATCCGCAGAATCTGATGAATCCGGGCAAGATGGGCTTTCCGGCGTTCAACTGAAAGAAACCGTCTTAGCGTTGAGAAAACTTTTTTGAAAAAAAGCCTTCTCAAGCTCTTTCAAAAAACTTTAGACGGCTTCGCATTCTTCAGCGTTCAGATGGATAAGTTGCGGGGTTCCGACCTGCATCTGGAAATTTGCAGAGGCGCCCTGAACGCGTCAAGGAGATGACATGCAACTGGAACAGTTTGACGAAACCATTCATGCCTGCCGCTTCTGCTTCATGTGCCGGCACCTCTCGCCGGTGGGCAATGTGTCTTTCCGCGAATCCGACACGCCGCGCGGGCGGGCGTTGCTGCTGGACCAGATCCGGCGCGAACCCCGGCGGTTGAGCGAGCCGGATTATCTGGATGCGGTCTACCGCAGTGAACTGAGCGCCGCCTGCCGTTTTCATTGCGTCAGTCACTATGACGAGGCTGGGCTGATCTTCGCCGCTCGCGCCGACGCGGTCGAGGCGGGGCTGGCGCCGGAAGCGGTGCGGGCGCTGGCCAAGGAATTGCAGGCCGGGGAATTCAAGGTCGAAGGGCAGGGCGAGGCGATATTTTTCTCCGGTCTTTACGGCGAAAAGCAGCCGGAGATCGCCGCCGCCTTTGCGCGTCTGGCCGGGCCGGTGCGGATTCTGCGCGGGGGCGATTGCGGTCAGGGACTGCGGGCGCTGGGATTTGTCCGCGAGGCTGTCGCCCAGGCGCAGAAGCTGGCGGCCACGATCAAGGCCGCCGGAGCCAAGACATTGATCGTGGCCGATCCGGCCAGCTATTTCGCGCTCCGGGGCGACTACGCTCCGGCCGGAATCGAGGTCCGGCTCAGCGCCGAATATCTGCTCAGTCGCGGACTGAAGCGCAAGTCGGCCGGTGCGGCTTATTACCTGGTCAGCGATTATCTGCGCAACTATTGCGATAATCCGACCGCCCCGCGCGAACTGTTGAGCGCTTTGGGTTACGAATTGCGCCCGTTCGGCACGAATGGCGAAGAGTCGTACGGCGTGGGCGAGGGGAGCGTGGTCTTCGACCGGCTCCAGCCGGAACTGACCGCCAAACTCTGCTCCCGCGTGCGCGAGCTGGCCGACGATCCGCAGCACGATTTGCTGATTACCGCCTCGCCTTACGTCCGCTTCGCGCTACGGAAATACGAGCCCACGCTCAAAGTAATCTCGATCGAAGAAGCGGCGGCGCAAGTCTGAAGCCTCGTCAGAATCGACCGGTCAGTTCAGATAGTTGAGCCGTATGTATGGGATCAGCGTTGAGCTTGTCTCTCTGAACGTTCTAAACTGCGAAGCAGGGTGAGAGTTTTTTGAGGGGGTTAGGGGGAACTTTTTTGCAAAAAAGTTCCCCCGGGTTTACCCGCGGTCAATTCTGCAAGGAAATCCCATGCCTTTGGTCAAGTTCAAGGAGGTGCTTCCCGCCGCGCGGCGCGAAAAGCGAGCGGTCGGGGCGTTCAATATCGCCAATTACGAAACGGCCGTGGCCGTGGTCGCGGCGGCCGAGGCGGAGAACCGCCCGGTGGTGATGCAGATCTATCAACGGCTGATGAATCAGCCGCGCATCGCGGGCTTGGCGGCGATGATGCTGCGCCTGGCGCAAGACAGCACCGTGCCGGTCGTGGTGCATCTGGATCACGGCGCTTCATTGGCCCAGGTCGAGCAGGCCCTGGGCTTGGGGTTCAGTTCGGTCATGTTCGACGGTTCCTCCCTGCCTTGGGCGGAGAACGTGGCCCAGACCCGGGAGGCCGTAAGGTTGGCCGCCGCCGCCGGGGCGTCGGTGGAGGCCGAACTCGGACATGTGCCGCTCAGTGCGCGGGACGAGGCCCCGTTGCCGACGCCGGAGGAGGCGGCCGATTTCGTCCGCCAGACCGGGATCGATGCTTTGGCTTTGGCCGTGGGCACGGTCCACGGCTATTATCAGCACGAACCGCGTATCGACGTCGAACTGGGGCGGCGGGCGGCGGCGGCGGCCGGGATTCCGCTCGTGTTGCATGGCGGCTCGGGCACGCCGGAGGCGATGGTGGGCGAGTTGATCCGGTCGGGATTTGCCAAGGTCAACGTGGCCACCGAATTTCAGCATTGTTTCTTGCGGCGGGTCGAAACCGAGTTGGCCGGCGCGGGCGGCAAGTTCGTGCCCGTGGACAAACTGCTGGCCCCGGCGGTGGACGAAGCGACCGGCTTCCTGCGCCAGCTCATCCGGCGCTTTGCCGCAGGCGGTCAGAACTGAAGGCGAAACGACAAGCGGAGAACCACGCGGGGGAACTTTTTTGCAAGAAAGTTCCCCCGGGCCCCTTCAAAAAACTCTCATCAGACTTTTGATCGTTGGGCAAAATAGCATGACCGGCCTTTTTCAACGGTCTGATAGGGCGGCTACCTTCTTCGAGCAAATCAACGGCAGGTTTGCAGGCTGATTCGGCTGGTCGCGCTCCAGGTCTGACCGGGGGCCAGAGCCTGTGCGCCGGTCACCTCGGCCGGCAGGTCGAGATTGAAGGCGTTGACCAGGCAAGTCTGCGGTTCGGGGTAAAAGCAATCCTTCTCGCCCGCCTGATTGAACAGAACCCACTGCTTGAAGGCTGCGTCCACCTCGTAGATCAGGCGGGTGTTTTCGACCGGCGAATCGAGGATCGCCCCGCGCCAGGGTCGGCCGTGGCGCTCGACGGTTTCGAGCGGGCAGAGCAGACTGATGGCCCGCCCGGCTGGCGCGACACCCTTCCCGGCCCAGTCCAGGTCGGGCGGAAAAGGCCGGAACTGGCCACTGGGCAGATGACGCTCCAGATCCTTATCCCAGTATTCGGTTCCGGTGCTCAGGTACACCCGGCAGGCCTGGCGGGCTTCCGGAGTGGCGGCCCGGAAGGGCAGCCTGAAGGCGGTGTGGAAACCCACGGCCAGGGGCAGGGGGGCGGCGCTCAGGTTTTCCACGGCCGCGACCTGCGTCACTGCTTCTGGTTCGAAGCGATAGGTCAGATCGAAACGGAATTCGTGGGGCAGGCAGCCGAAGCCTTCGGTTTCCGGCGTGTGCTGGAACGAGGCCGTAACCTGCATGCTATCGCCCTCCTCCCGGCAGTCGGCCAATTGCCAACGGCGGCGTGACAATAGGCCGTGCAGATGGTTCTTCCGCAACGGTTCGTTGAGCGGCAAGCGATATTCTCGCCCCGCCCACACGAAACGGCCGTCGGCGATCCGGTTGGGCGGAAAGAGTACAGGCAAGCCGTAAAGCTCCGGATTCTGGCGGAATTCGGCCAATGTGTCCGGCCGGTAGAGTATTTCCAAACCACTTGGACGATGCTCCAGTCGCCAGAGATTGGCCCCGATGCTCAGCACCAGTTCCGCGCGCCAGATCGGAGTTTCAATCCGCAACAATTCTTCCCAATCCTGTTTGATGATTTCCGCCGGCATTCTGAACGGTCCTTCGTGGCTCGGGGGTACTATGCACGAAAATAAAAACTCATTCAACCAGATCGGCCAGAGCGGGGCAAGGGCGGTAACTTTTCAAATCTGAGCGTTTACAGCGCGAACCGAGGTTCGGTTGGCGTTTTCCATAGACAACATTCATTAAGATTGGTCTAGAGGATCAGAGTTGCGGTGGGGAGGCTGTGCCTTGGATCAGGAGGAATAGGCATTTTGTGGATTAAAAATGGTGGGGGCTCTTGCCACTCCCCCACCAC
>CAYMGG010000321.1:0-7332 GCA_964389915.1 uncultured Planctomycetaceae bacterium | reverse complement strand
GTCCGGTCCAGTTCGCCGGCGCTCCAACCGCCCAGGCCGGTCTCGAAAGAGGTGTCGCCCGGCCAACGGTTTTCGGCCGAAGGCTGAGTCGGATCGGCGGGCTTCGCCGGCGGCTGAGGCGCGGCCGGCGCGGCGGCCACCGGCTGCGGTTCGCCCTCGGGCGTGAAGCTGACGCCGTCCACGCTCAGCACGCCCAGGCCCACCGCTTCGTGATAAACGTAGACGTTCATCGCCGTGGTGGTCGAATCGATGGCCGCGGCGGGAATGTCCAGGACATACTCTTTCCAATCCGCCGTGCCCCCGGTCACGACCAGATTGTTGACCCCGCTCTGCGGCGGCAGGCAGACCCAGCCCTGCGGCTCGGGCTTTTCGCTCTTTTTGGTCCCCCACTGTAGAATCCGCACCAGAGCCGACTTTTCGGGCAGGCTCTCGCAGCGCAGGGCGATCTTGAACCGGTAGGCCTGCCCCGGCGTCACGGACAGATTATGGGAATTGATGAACCGCCCGCCCAACTCGCCGGGCAGGGTCAGACGGTAGCAGGATTTGCCCGAGAACGCCCCGGTTTCGGCGACACTGCCCGGCTCGACCTTGCCGGCCCACTCCTCCCAGCTCCACTGGAGCGGCCGGGCCTCGAAATCGCCGTTGGGCACCAGGTTCTCCACCCCGCTTCCCGGGCGGAACAGGGCCAACCAAGCCAACAGCAGAGCGAAAACAGTTCGGCGCATGGGACATTCTCCTTGGTCGGGGGGAGTCGGTCGACTCGTATGGCGGGCTTCATCCCGCCGGGTTCACCTTAGCACAGATCCCCGTAATAAAGGGGCGATTGTCGTGTTGGTCTCCCTCCCACTCCGGGAGAGGGTCGGGGCGGGGGAGATGGCCAGAGGCGTACTTGGTCCTCTCCCTCCCCTTAACTCCCTCCCAATGGGAGGGGGAGACGCCGGCGCGGCCAGCGAGGTTGGCCCCCTTATTTACAGGGAGCTATACTTAGCGGTCGACTCGCGCGCCATCAGTTCCGGGGCCAGGGTTTGCACGCGCTCGCCGGATTCGCCGCGGCAACGGGCCAAGAGCCGCCGGCCGGCCGCCGCGCCCATCGCCTCCAGCGGCTGGCGCAGCGAGGTCAGGCGCGGCACCAGGAAGCGGCAGAGCGGCGAATCGTCCACGCCCAGCAGGCTGAAGTCGCGCGGCACCGCCAGGCCCAGCACCTGCAAGCGCCGCAGCATCATGGCCGCCACGGTGTCGTTGTAGGTCAAAAGCGCCGTCGGCCGCTCGCCGGCCGGCAGAGCGGCGTAATAATCAGCCGCCCATTCGCCTTCCAGGTCGCAGGTGAGATAGCCTAGTTCCGGCGGCACGGTGCGGCCGATCCGGGCCGAGTCGAAACGCCATTCCGGCCGACACTCGCCGCCCAGCTGGGTGCAAAGTTCGCCAAATGCCTCGCGCCGACAGGCCGTGTCGTAACGCTCCACCGGCGCGCAACTGCCCACGAAACCGATCCGCCGATGCCCCAATTCCCGCAAGTGCGCCAGCCCCAGCCGCACCGCCACCCGATTGTCGAACCGAACCCAGGAAAAATCCGCGCCCGGGTCCTCGCCAGCCAGGGCCACCAGCGGCACCTCCGGATCGGCCAACAGTTCGGCCCAGGGTTCGGCCTCTTCGCGGTCGATCAGGATCAGCCCGTCGAGCCGCCCCTCCCGCCACTTGCGCCGGCAGACCTCGCCGGGCGGCGCGTCGCCGGCGTCGATGATGAGCAGATCCTGTCCTTCCTCGCGCGCCGCCAGGGCCAGGCCTTCCAGCAAGCGCAGATGATAGGGATTGCTGGGCCGCTGGCCGGAACGCAGGCCGAAATGCACGCCCCAGGTTCGGGTCCGGCGCTGCACCAGACAGCGGCCGGCAAAATTGGGCCGGTAGTCGAGCGCCCGGGCCGCGGCCAGCACTCGCTGGCGGACCTGGGGCGAGACGCCGATATTGCCCTTGGCTTGATTCAGGCAGACCGACGCCACGGCCGGCGAGCAGTTGGCGGCCGCAGCTACGGCTTTCAAGGTCGGACGCGAAGCGGCGGCGGGACGGGGCGAACGCGGCATGAGTTACCCGCTCTCCTAAAAAGCTGACCTTCCCTTTTATAAAACGTTTTATTAAACTATATCCTACTCTCCGCCACCTGTCAAGCGCCGCTCCAGCCCAAAATGCGCCCTCCCCCGGCCTGGCGCAAAAAAATGGTTTACACCTAGTGGTCCGCGGATATAACCAAGATACGGCGAGCGGGGGGGGAGAAAGCCAACATGGCCAATATTTTAGGTATGCTGACAGGAATGCTCCTGCTGGCGCAGATCGGGCTGGGCCTGTTCTTTCGCCGCCGCCTGGGCCGGAGATTCCGCCTGATCCACCGCATTCTGGCCGGCCTGCTCGGGGTGGCTTTATTGGGGCATGCGGTCCTGATGTATTCTTCCTGGGGAATTGACCCTTCGGCCTGGCATTACGCAGGCGTGGCCGGACTGGCGGTCATGCTCCTGGCGGCGGGCGCGGCCTGGTTTCGCCGTAAAATCGGCCGGCGCTGGCTGACGGCCCACATCTCCCTCGCGGTGGCAGCCCTAGGCCTGGGCCTGCTGCACGTTATCCTCATCAAACTGGGCTATTACTAACCGCTTCGCCCGCAGGGCCTTTCGCGGTTGACGCAACGCCAAAACCGCCCAGAGAAGTAAAAAATATGTTTCTCGCGCCAAGACGCAAAGGCGCAAAGAAGTTTATCGCGCGGCTGCGACCAAAGCGGCAATTGGTTCTTTGCGCCTTTGCGTCTTGGCGTGAGATCTGTTTTTGAGATCCGGTAAATCCACGGCTATCATTTCGCCATGAACGCGATTATGTAAACATTGAAAAGCCCCCGGCTTCGCCCGCACATCTATTTGACGGCCAACCGCGAACGGATATAATGCGCCGTTTCGGAGGGCGGCCTCCGCCCTGAAAATTGATGGCACCGTAAACTCATTCGTGGGTGGGAGTGTCCGCGCCGCATTGGGTTTTCCCTTTGAATCGCGGCCGCGCCGGCCGCGCACGCACACGCAATGGAATGGAGAGACGCGTCATGGCCGATCCGGATTATGATTTCGCCGCCATCGAAGCCCGCTGGCGGGACTACTGGGAACAGGAACAGGTCTTCACTGCCCGCGAGGACGCGCAGCAGCCCAAGTGCTACGTCCTGACCATGTACCCCTACCCCAGCGGCGTGCTCCACATGGGCCACGTCATCAACTACACGATCGGCGACGTGGTCACCCGCTACAAGCTGCTGCGCGGCTTCAAGGTTCTCTCGCCCATGGGCTGGGACTCCTTCGGCCTGCCGGCCGAGAACGCGGCCATCCGCACCGGCGTGCATCCCCACGAATTCACCGAGAAGAACATCGGCCGCATGACCGCGCAGATGAAGCGGGCCGGCTGGGGATACGACTGGGAACGCGAGGTGGCCACCTCGCACGAGGACTATTACAAGTGGACCCAGTGGTTCTTCCTGAAATTCTATGAAAAGGGGCTGGTGGTCAAGAAGCACGCCCCGGTCAACTGGTGCCCCTCCTGCCAGACCGTGGTCGCCAACGAGCAGGTGCTCAATGGCGACTGCGAGCGCTGCGGCACGGTCATCGAGCAGAAGGATCTCTCGCAATGGTTCTTCGCCATGTCCAAATATGCCCCGCGCCTGCTGGACAACCTCGAATCCCTGCGCGGCCAGTGGCCCGACGCGGTCATCGCCATGCAGGAGGAGTGGATCGGCCGCAGCCACGGTGCCCGCGTCGAGTTCAAGGTCAAGGAAACCGGCGACGCGCTGCCCATCTTCACCACCCGGCCCGACACGCTCTGGGGCGTGACCTTCTTGTCCCTGGCCCCCGAGCATCCGCTGGTAGAAAAACTGGTCAAGGGCACGCCCCGCGAGGCCGAGGTCATGGCCGCGGTCAAGGCCATGCGCCAGAGCGGCACCTCGGAGAAGGATCTGGCCGACAAGGAGAAGGTCGGCGTCTTCACCGGCAGCCACGCCGTCAACCCGGTGAACGGCCGGGCCGTGCCGATCTGGGTGGCCAACTTCGCGCTCATGACCTACGGCACGGGCGCGGTCATGGCCGTGCCGGCCCACGACCAGCGCGACTTCGAGTTCGCCCGCAAATACTCTCTGCCGATCGAGGTGGTGATCGAGCCCCAGGGCGAAAAACTCGAGTCCGCGGCGATGAAAAAAGCCTACGTCGCCCCCGGGGCCATGACCCACTCCGGCCCCTTCGACGGCCGGACCAACACCGAGGCCATGGCCGACATCATCGCCTGGCTGGAACAGGAAGGCCACGGCCGGGGCACGGTCAAGTACCGCCTGCGCGACTGGCTGCTCAGCCGCCAGCGCTACTGGGGCGCACCGATTCCGGTGGTCTACTGCGACGCCTGCGGCATCGTCCCGGTGCCGGAAAAGGATCTGCCGGTCAAGCTGCCCACCGACGTCAAGTTCAAGGCCGGCGGCGGCAATCCCCTGGCGGCCAGCCCCTCGTTCGTCAACACTACCTGCCCCAAGTGCGGAAAACCCGCCCAGCGCGAGACCGACACCATGGACACCTTCGTCGACTCGTCCTGGTACTTTTTGCGCTACGCCGACGCCCGCAACGGCGACCAGTGCTTCGCGCCCGACAAGATCAAGCACTGGCTGCCGGTGGACCAGTACATCGGCGGCATCGAACACGCCACCATGCACCTGATCTACGCCCGGTTCTTCACCATGGTCCTGCACGACCTGGGCCTGGTCGACTTCGACGAGCCCTTCGCCCGGCTCTTCTGCCAGGGCATGGTCTGCAAAACCGCCTATTACTGCGAGAAGTGCAAGTGGCTGCCCGAGGCCGAGGTCGAGGGCGGCGAGCGCAAGGGCGACGCCCTGGTCGGCGGCACCTGCCGCAAGTGCGGCCAGCCCGTGCGCCACGAAATGACCAAGATCTCCAAGACCAAGCTCAACATCGTCGACCCCGACGCCATGTTCGACCGCTACGGGGCCGACACCGTGCGCCTGTACATGCTCTCCGACGCTCCGCCGGATCGGATGCAGGTCTGGAGCGACGAGGGCATCGCCGGGGCCTGGCGGACCCTGAACCGGCTCTGGCGCTTGGTGCAGGACAACCTGGACAAGGTCTGTCCGACCAGCGAAAAGCTGCCCACCCAGCTCAACGCCAAGAACCGCACCCTGCGCCGCAAGACGCACCAGTGCATCCAGAACGTCACCGAGGCGATCGAGGGCGGCTTCCACTTCAACACCGCCATCGCCCGTTGCAACGAGCTGCTCAACCAGATCCGCGCCTTCAAGGGGCCGATCAATCCGGCCGTGCTGCGCGAGGCCCTGGAGACGATCGTGCGCATCCTCAGCCCGATCACCCCGCACTTCGCCGAGGAGTGCTGGCGGCGGCTGGGCCGGGAGGGGAGCATCTTCGCCGCCGGCTGGCCCGAGGCCGACCCGAAGGCCGCGGCCGAGGAGAAGCTGGAGATTCCCGTGCAGGTGAACGGCAAGGTCCGCGCCCGCCTGATCGTGGACGCCGAGATCGACGAGGCCGGCCTCCAGGCCGCCGCGCTGGAAGACCCGCACATCCGCGAGCTGCTGGCCGGCCGCCAGCCGGACAAGGTCGTGGTCGTGCCCGGCCGAATGGTCAACCTGGTGATCAAAGGCTGATGAACTATGGCGCCGGGCGGGTCATCCCGCCCGGCGTGATTCAAGCCGGGCCGAGCCGCAAGCCTGCCCGCAAGGCGCAACATGGCCCGTGAAACCAAAACCCAATTGCGCCGCCGGGCCGGAGAGATCGTCCGGGCCCTGGCCGCCGCTTATCCCGCCGCAACCTGTTCCCTGGATTTCGCCGGCCCCTGGCAGCTGCTGGCCGCGACCATCCTCTCCGCCCAGTGCACGGATAAAAAAGTCAATCAAGTCACGCCGGCCCTCTTCGCCCGGTATCCGAACCCGGTCGCCATGGCCGCCGCCCGGCCGGCCGAGGTGGCCAAAATCATCAAAAGCCTAGGGTTGTTCAGGGCCAAGGCCGGACACTTGGTCGCCTGCGCCCAAAAGCTGCAAACCGATCATGCCGGCCAGGTACCGGCCGAAATGGCCGAATTGACCCGCTTGCCTGGCGTAGGCCGCAAAACCGCCAACTGCGTGCTGGTCAACGCTTTTTCCCGCCCCGGATTGATGTGCGACACTCATTTTTGCCGGGTTACGTTCAGGTTGGGCTTGCACCGGGAGGAAAAACCGGGGAAAATAGAGGCAGCCGTGGGGGATTTGCTGCCGCCGGCAGAGTGGGGAGATTTTTCGCACCGTATCATTATCCATGGACGGCAAATCTGCTCCGCCCGTCAACCTCATTGCGGCGAAGCTTGTCCGCTTGACGGATTCTGTCTGCGCCACGGGTTACCATCCATGCAAAAAACGCATTAATCACCTTGCCAGGCTGGAAAAACGGTTTCTTCCGGTCAACTGGCGAAATAAGTCGGCAAATTGCGCCAAACCTATCTACCTGAGAAGACCTCTATGAATGAAATCAGTTCGACTCGCGTCATCAAATCCGTGCTGACCTATTCGATCCTGGTATTTGTAGCCTTCACGACTTTGATCTGCGCCTTCCATTTCTGGCATGACCTGGATCAACTGAAACAACGAAGCTCCGAAGGGGTGCAGCGGCAGACGGAGTTGCAGGCCAACGCGCTGGCGTTTCAGCTCGATCGCCTGAACCTGCTGGCGCAGCAGATCGCCGGCCGGGCGCTGACGCGTGAGTACCTGAAGCGCTACATCACGGGCGAGACACCCTGGGCCAAGGCCGAAGCGCTGACCACCGCCGCCATGCAGGAGAAGCTGGACACCAACCCCGAGATCCTCGGCCTCCTGCGTCTGGCCGCCGACGGACAGGCCATCTGCGCCATGGGCCGCCCCATTCCCCCTGAACAGCGCCCCGCGACGCTGCCGGATACGGGCCTAATTCAACCGCCCTTCTTCTTCAGCGCCACCGGCCAGCAGGCCCTGGTCATCGTCAAGCCAGTCATCGAACCGGGCGGACAGAAACCTCTGGGGCATGACCTGATCATGCTCAACGCCTCCGCCCTCACCATGCTGCTTTACAGTTCGCCCGACGACTTCTTCTGCCTGTTGGACCTGGCGTCCCAGAAGCCCCGCATCATCCTGACCAACCAGGCCAAAGATCAGGCCCATGCCGCATTTTTCGCCCATCTGCCTGACCTGCCCCGGCCGCCTACCGGCCCCCGGGGCGGACCAATGGCGAGAGAGCCCGGCCACCATCCCGGACCTTCCCGCGGCCGGCGGGGTCAATGTGCGCGACTTCGGCGCGC
>CAYMGG010000320.1:0-7341 GCA_964389915.1 uncultured Planctomycetaceae bacterium | reverse complement strand
GCGGGTGAAGCTGAAACGCCTTTATCCGGTAATTAAGAGCTGACGGAGTACTAGTCAGAGTTGCGGCTGAAAACTGGTGCCGGTTTCCCGGACCGTCGCCGGATCGAGATCCTTGCCCCGCCGGAAGAGCGGGGGCTGCGAGCCGACGACTTGATTGTCGCTGAAGGTGATGCGGGCGCTCTGGTCCACCCAGAAGGCTTCGTGCAGCGCGTTCTTGATCGTGTTGTGATTCCAGGCAACGTCTTCGGCCGAAAGCACGGTGGCGGCCCGGTTGAACCGGCCGGCGTCGATCAGGTTGCGTTCGAACACGATGCGCTGATGGATCAACGGATAGGTGTCAACTCTGCCGGCGTAGATTTTGATCGCCCCCTCGGGCTGGTTGCCGGCGCCGCAGTCCAGGAAAGTATTGTTGCGGATGACGACGTCGCGCACCGGCCCGCTTTCAAACCACTTGTCACCGTCGCAACAGAGTCCCAGTCCGAAAGCGAGGCAGTTTTCGAACCGACAATCCTCCACCACCGCTTGCCGGGTCTTTATCCGCGCGCCAATCGAAAAGCTGTTGCGCATCTGGCACCGGCGCAGTTGCAGGGGCGGCAGGGTCGCCACGTTGTTGACCAGAGCTCCGACGGTAAGCTCGGCGGGCAGGGGAGCGGTCAGGGTGGCGACGGTTTCCCCGCCGCGGCGTTCAATCTTTTCGACCTGCCCGGTGTACTGCGGCCGCAAGGGGTTGGCCCCCCAGCCGAATTCGACGCTGTCCCCCGGTTGCAGATCCGGGGCGAGCCAGGGCGAATCAGCGTTGACGGGCCGGCCGATGGCGACGGTGACCTCGCGGTCGCCGCTACGCCCGGTCACCCGGCCGTACATGCCATGAATGGCGAAGGCGTCGTCGCCGCAGTTTTCCAGCCGGCAGTCTTCCACGACGATCTGCCCCCGACACGACATGAAGTGGAGTCCGTCGGCCCGGGTCGAGAGCCATTGGCCGCTTCCAGGCCGAACCCCGATGTTCAGCCGGCGGACCGTCACGTCCCGGCAGTGGATCAGGACTGTCCCCATGCCGACCGTGGAGTGGATATTGAGATCCTCAAGGTTCACGTTCCGGCAGGCGTTCAGGCGCAGGGCCGGCGAACCGCGTTTATAATGAAAGACGATGAGGTCCGCGCCGATCTGCGGCAGCCGGTTCTGTCCCACTCCCGCCAGCAGCGGCTCGGTCTGGGGGGTGAGCCCGATCCGGATGACGCCCGGCTTATCGCTGCTGGTCAGAGGCCCGTCGCTCTGCCGCAGGCGGTAGATGGACCGCACATGGCGCAGCAGCGGCGCCCGTTTCTGGCCGTCCCATTCCCAGATCTCGCAGACCTCGCGGCCGGTTTCGAACGGATAGGCGGCATCGACGGCCAGGTCAAAGCTGTCGGCGCCCAGCGCCGTGACCCGCCCGGCGGTCTCCGGCCGGTAGTAATCCAGGGTCAAGCCGCGCACGGTCAGGTTTTCGCAGTCCTCGGCCCGGAGGCAGACGCAGTTCACGTAGGCGAGCAATTCGGCCCCGTTGCCCTCGATGGCCAGATTCCGCAGGTTCCGGGCCAGCAGCAGATGGGCGGGGATCGGCGCCACCGCCGGTTCCTGATTGACGGTGCGCAGGTCGTAGCGGCCCGGGGCGAAGACCAGGCCGGCTGCGTTCCGGTCCGCGCAGGCCTGTAGGGCCCGGTTCAGCGCTGGCGCGTCATCCTGCCCGTCGTCGGGGATTGCCCCGAACTCGGCCACCGGCAACCGCGGGCGGGGGTCGGCCCCCGGTTCGGCCGCGGGCGCCAAAGCCGTCAAGGCGGCCAACGTCGAAAACAGCAGGCCGGCCAACCCTACCGAAAACCGGTCGTCTCGCCCTCGGCGGTCGCATGCGTCTGGTGACATTCGTCAAATCCTTTCGTGGCTGGAGCGGGTCAAAATGGTCATTCAGCCAGGCGGCGCCTGACAATAGCGGGGTTCGGCCGGATCTAGCGGGGGAGGTATTCCGCCACCTCCGGCGACACGGAGACCTGACGGCGGCTTTCCGCCAGTCGACCGGCCAGTGTCGCCTCATCCAACCGGCGGGGCGGCAGATCGGCCTGGAGGCTCAGGGCCGCGGCCAGCCCGGCCGCCTCGCCCAACGCCTGACAGGTCTGCTGAATCCGCAGCGAAGACTCGGCCACGTGTGAGGCGGAAATGCACCTGCCCGCGAACAGCAAGTTGTCCAACCGCTGCGGCACCAGGCAGCCATAACGGATCTCGTAGAAAGCGCCCTGCCGGAGCTGCTCTTGGCGGCGGAGGGAGGCTTCGCTGGTCCGGTCGGTGGTGGGGGCGGCGTAACTGTCCACCGGCCAGACATCGATGTCCCAAGAGGCCCGCGCGATGGCGTGCGGATATTTGCGGAAGTTGACGACGTCGTCGTCCGTGACCTGAAGGACGCCGCGGAGCCGCCGGGAGGAGCGGATGCCGATATGGGGGGCGGTGTCCAGAAGGTACGAGTTTTCAAATCCCGGCATGTGCCGCCGGTAGAATTCGGCGCAGATCCGGGCCTGCTCGCGCCCCTCCCGCTCGGCCTGGGTGAGTTCGAACGGGTCGAGGGGATTGGTCTTGAGCACCCGGCTCATCACGCTCATCAACTCCCCGCGATAGGCCGGCGGCTCCCAGGCGCGGTGTTTCAGATAGCCGATCAGCCGGTCGCTTTCCGTGGCGAGCGGATGGGTCAGTTCGCCGTCGGCGATGGCCTTCTGCCAGGCGGTCCGGAGTTGCTCGAAAGCCGTATCCGTCGGCCAGTTCTCAGGCCATTGGACCCGGCCCAGACGGAAAATCTTGGTCAGCGACATGGCGTATTTTTTGCCGTCCGCGCCCTGGTCGAAAGGTACCCCCGCGGCCGCCGCCACGCCGCCGTCTCCGGTCGCGTCGATCACCCGGCGGGCCCGCACGACCTGGCGCCCGGCGCAGGTTTCGACGATCACGCCCTGAACCTGATCGCCCTCCACGACGGCGCCGGCGCACAAGGCGCGGTGCAGAAACCTGACCCCCGCCTTCGACAGCAGATTATCCCAGGCATACTTGACCTGTTCCGGATCGACCGCGCCTTTGATCCCGTCATGGTAACGCCGAATCTCGCGGGCGGCGTTGAGGCGCCTCAATTCGTTATGCCATTCGTGCCATACGCCTTGGAAGTCGACCGCGTTTTTGCTCAGGATCAGCAACACCAATTGGTTGACCGTGGCTCCGCCCAAATGCCCCTCGCGTTCGATCAGCAGCGTGTCGGCGCCCGCCCGGGCCGCCGCCAAGGCCGCCGCACAGCCGGCCGGTCCACCTCCGCAGACGACAACCTCCGCTTCGGCAATAATTTCCAGTTCACGAGCGGGTTCACGCCAGAGCTTCATTTTCTGTCCTTTTGAATGGATGGAAGTTTTCGGTTCCAAACTGCCCGAGGCAGAAGAAAAAATCCCGAATGCGAGCAAAAACCTTGAACATTGTGATGCTTCACCGTACGATGTTAATAATTGCCTGTCAAGCGCGAATCTACGACCTCGGCATGTCAAAGTGGGGGCTAAATTTGGCGGTCAGGTAGGTTTGGCTAAGGTTTGTACGGGGCGATGAAGTTTTATTCTGCTGTTATAAAAGAGGTTATGCATTGACAGCTTAATTTCTGGTAGGGCGTTGAACACAAAGTTGGGTTAAGTTGGGGATGGTTTTTCAGACGCGACTTCTCTAGCGCAAAAATGTTTAAAAGTTCATTCAAAATGCTTTAGATAAAGATGTTGCCAGGGTTTTTATACATTTTTGCGTTAGTGTTGTTGGCTAAGGATTTGCCCGTTTAATTTCACCATGTAAGATTATGAATCGTTAAGCGGCATCAACGATATCAAGGATGCAAAGGTGTACCAGTCGGCCCGAAAATTGGCAGCAATAGCCGAATCCCAACAAGGCTTTTTCACGGCCAAACAAGCGCAAGCCGCAGGATTTTCCCGCTGTCTGCAAGCATATAATTGCCGGGTCGGCAAGTGGAACAAATTCGCCAAAGGCTTATTTCGGTTAGCAGATTACAGCCACTCGCTCGATGCCGATTTTGTCCGCTGGACGCTTTGGAGCCGCAACAACCACGACCAGCCCCAAGGAGTCATCAGCCACGCTAGTGCTCTGGCCCTGCACGGCTTGGGCCCGGCCGAGCGTGAAAATGTGCATCTGACCGTGCCGCCGGCTTTTCGCAAGCAGCCGCCGGCCGGCTGCATTATTCACAAAGAAGCGCTCAATCTGTCGGCCATCGAGTCCAGGCCTGGCTTCATGGTCACGCGGCTGGCGAAAACTCTGGCAGATTCAAAACCCGCGCTGTGCGCCCAAGGGCAATGGGACAAAACGCTGACCCTGGTCTGGAATGAAGGGCGGCTTTTGCCGGAGGAGGCGCTGCAATTGGGATTTTCCCCCCCGGAGCGGATGCCGGAGGCCGGCTCCTCCCCGGTCACCGACTTTGCATTCGACGGTCCGGCCGAAACTCCGGGCGATTCCGGCGGGAGCGGCCGGTCCCATTATCCGCCGGCCGGCGCGCTCGCCGGGAGCGACCCCGGCCGGAGCGAATCCGCGGTGACCGGAGTTGGCCCCGTCAATCGCCATTCCGTCGCGATGACCGAAAAGGTGTATGAGATGATTTTTCGCCATACCCGCCCGCATCCGGCCACCGCCCGCCGCGCCCAAGGAGGGTTTACGCTGGTCGAACTGCTGGTGGTTACGGCCATTGTTTCGCTGCTGGCCGGAATGCTGCTGCCGGCGTTGGAGCAATCGCTGGAGCAGGCGCGCTATGTCGCCTGCGCCTCGAACCAGAAACAGCTCGGCCTCGCCTTCGGCCTCTATGCCGCCGATTACGACGGCCTGGCCATGCTCCGCTGGAGTTCGTCGGCTCCTTACGGCGCCTACGGGCTGAGTTTTTATGCCCGCTTCGCCGGCACCCCGCCCGTTCTCCAGAACACCTCCTACCTTACCCCCGATACCTTGGTTTGCCCTTCGATCGCTCCGCGCCGTTTCGATTTGGGCAATTCCGGCGAAGCCATCAAGCATACATACGCCGTCAACAACATGGCGCCCGATTACAAGCCCATCATGACTCTCTACAACAGTTCGGACGCCTCCGGCTACATCTGCGTTCCCCTGGATCAGCTCCCCCAGGCGGAAAAGAAGGCCGGCCACCGCATCCCCCTGGTGCTGGAGGCCCGCCAAGCCGACAATCCGAGCCAATCCGCGCTGGTCACCCGAGTCAGTCTTATCAACTTCGCCAATCTGATGCACAGTCGCCGGGTCAACGTGCTTTCGGCCGACGGACATGTCGACGCCGCCACCAGCGAACGCCTGCGGACGGAGTTCGCCTTCACCAAGGGATATGTCGGTAATGCGTTCTATGATCCTTGGTGACAACGGCCCGCCTTTCCCGCCCGCGGAGTTCCCAACCCGGCGGGCGGCCGGGCCGCGTAAAGCTGGCCGGCCGGCGGCGTCGAACCGGCCGGACCGGTTATAAAGCGCGGGCCATACGCTCAGATTCCGCAATCAACACGCCCCGCGTGCGGGGACCGCGCCCCGGAGCGGAAAGGTTGTCGGCCCAGATACGCGAAGCGAAAAATCTTCTCTCTTGCCGGACCACGGAAAAGATCGGGCAAGCCGTTTTCCCCGCGCGTCGGAATGATCCGCCGGAACGGGCGGACCGATCGCGCCTTCGACCCTGAGTGGAGGAGACCCGTATGCGTGCGCAAATCATTCCGTCCCGTCGGTGGTTGCTCTGTCTGGCCGGCTGGCTGGCCTTGGCCGCCCCGGCCGCGGCCGACGTCAAACTGCCCGGCTTCTTCGGCGACAATCAGGTCCTCCAGCGCGATCTGCCCGTGCCGATCTGGGGCTGGGCCAAGCCGGGCGAAACGGTCACCGTGACCTTTGCCGGCCAGACCAAGACCGCCACCACCGACGCGGAGGGCCGGTGGCTGGTCAAGCTCGAGCCGCTGCCGGCCAATGACCAGCCGGCCGTCCTGACCGTGGCCGCCGCCAACCAGCTCGAATGCAAGAACGTGCTGGTGGGCGATGTCTGGGTCTGCTCCGGCCAGTCGAACATGGAGATGACCGTCTTCGGCTCCCTGGACGCCGCCAAGTTCATCGCCGAAGCCAAGTACCCGGCCATCCGCCAGGTGCGTATCCCCAAGAACAATCAGGCCAAACCCCAGGCCGACGTCAAGGGCAACTGGGCCGTCTGCTCACCCGACACGGTCAGCAACTTCACCGCGGCCGGCTACTACTTCGCCCGCGAGATCCACCGCGAACTCAAGGTGCCGGTGGGGCTCATCTTCACCAGCTGGGGCGGCACCTGCATCGAAACCTGGATCTGCCCTCAAGGCTACGCCGCGGTCCCCGAGCTCCAGGATCTGACCGAAAAGGTGCAGAGTTGGGACGCCACCACCGCCCCGGGCCAGGCCGCCTGGGGCAAGAGCCTGGCCGACCTCAAGGCCTGGCTGCCCGTGGCCGAGGCCGCCCTCGCGGCCAAACAGGCCGTGCCCGACGCGCCCGGCCTGCCCCAGCCGGGCGACAGCCAGATGGTCCCCACCAAGCTCTACAACGGCATGATCCATCCGCTCCTGCCCTACGCGATCAAGGGCGCGCTCTGGTATCAGGGCGAGGCCAACGGCGGCGAGGGCGACTCCTACTTCCGCAAGATGCAGGCCCTGATCCAGGGCTGGCGCCAGGTCTGGGGCCAGAGGGACTTTCCCTTCTATTTCGTCCAGCTGCCCAACTTCCAGGCGGTCCTCGACACCCCCGGGGCGGGCAACGGCTGGGCCCGGCTGCGCGAAGCCCAGCTCAAGACGCTCTCCCTTCCCAACACCGGCATGGCCGTGGCCATCGATCTCGGCGAGGCCCAGGACGTCCACCCCCGCAACAAGCAAGAAGTGGGCCGGCGTTTGGCCCAGTGGGCGCTCAAGCAGACCTACGGCCGCGACGTGGTTCCCTCCGGGCCGATCTACAAGGGGCAGAAAATCGAAGGCGACCGGATCCGCATCAGTTTCGACTACGCCGGCAGCGGCCTGATGGTCGGTCAGAAGAAGGGGCTGGAGCCGACCCAGGCAGTGGCCGGCGGCCAGGTCAAACGCCTCGCCATCGCCGGCGCGGACAAAAAATTCGTCTGGGCCCAGGCCAAAATCGAAGGCGCAGAACTGGTCGTCTCCAGTCCCCAGGTCAAACAGCCGGTCGCGGTGCGTTACGCCTTCTCGATGAATCCCGAAGGCTGCAATCTGTACAACCAAGAAGGGCTGCCGGCTTCGCCCTTTCGTACTGACAACTGGTGAATGCGACTTTTGCGGTGTGCGCTACATG
>CAYMGG010000319.1:0-7355 GCA_964389915.1 uncultured Planctomycetaceae bacterium | reverse complement strand
GCACGAGCTGCAGGCGTTGGGTGACCGAGAGATCCTTTCCGTGGTCGCGCAGCAGGTGATAGGGCTGGGCGATGAGATCCTGGCGGGCGAAGGCCCCGCCGCAGACCAGGATTTCGGCCAGGTAGATGAGGAAGCTGACCCCCACGGCCAGCAAGGTCCCGCGGGGAATGCTGCGGGCCGGGTCGCGCAGGTCACCGGACATGTTGACGCCGGCGGCGATGCCGGTGACGGCCGGGAAGTAGATGGCGAAGACGCGCCAGAAGTCGTAGCCCGGCTCGCCCGCAGGCCCCGGAGTGTAGGCGGCGCCCAGGTTGGCCCAGAAGCGGGCGGTCGAAAATTCGCCCGCCGCGCCGGCCAGAAAAGCGAACACGGCCAGGAAGAGGGCGGCCATGATCGCGTACTGGGTGCGGATGGCCCAGCCGGCCCCGACATAGGCGACCACGAAGATGGCGGCGGCCGTGGTCAGGGAGATGGCCCTAAAGGCTTCGCTCAGCTCCGGCCAGTTGCGGACCATGGCTTCGGTGAAGGCCAGGATGTAGAAGGGCACGGAGACGGCCTGGGCCAGGAAGAGGGCCAGGCCGATGGCCCCGCCGAATTCGGCGCCCAGAACGCGCGAGATCATGTAATACACGCCCCCGCCGCGCACTCGTAGGTTGGTGCTGATGGCGCTGATCGAGAGGCTGGTGGCGAAGGTCAGGCTCTGGGCCAGCAGCAGGATCAGGACCGCGCCGCCGATGCCGGCCTCGCCGGTGACGAAGTTGGCGCGCAGAAACATGATCGCGCCCAGGATGGTCAGGATGGTGGGGGTGAAGACGCCGCCGAAGGTGCCGAATTGGTTGCGGCTGGCGGCGGTTTCTTCATGCGTCCCGGTCATATGAGCCTTCCTTGAGCGGGAGAAGGGCGGGGTTGCGGCCATTCGACTTGGGCGGCGGCCAGCTCCGGCCGGTCGCCCAGGATCGCCGCATGGCGGGCTGAGTGGCAGGAGAAGAGAAATATCTGCCGGCCGGCTTCGGCCTCGGCCAGCAACTGATCGAGACCGCACAGGAAACGCGCGTCATCGGAGTTGACGAAGGGGTCGTCGAGAATGAGGGGCAGGGGTTCGTTGCGCCCCAGGACCTGGCTGAAAACCAGGCGGGCGGCCAGTCCCACCTGGTCGCGGGCTCCGCGCGAGAGGTGGCGTTCCAGCCCGGCCTGATCGAGCGGTCGGTCGGTGGCGGCATCGGTCAGGACCAGGCCCAACTGCGGCGTCAGGTTCGCCCGCCAGCGCAGACCGTAAACCTCGCCCAGCCGGCGGTCCAGCTCGCGGGTCAGGACCGGGTTCCAGCTTTCGTGGAGCCGGCGGGTCAGGGCGGTCAGTTCGGATTCGGCCAGGTCCAGGGCCGCGGCGAAGCGTTCGGCTCGGCGCAGGGCCTGCCGGCAGAGTTCCAGCCGGTCTTCCAACTCGGGCCGGCGACGGCGGCGCAGGGCGGTTTCCTCGGCCTGCCGGCGTTCGGCCTCGGCCAGGCGGGCGCGCAGTTGCTTGGCCGCCTCCTGCCGGCGGCGCACGCCTTCGGCGTGCTGCTCGGCGGACCGGTCCGGCTGCAAGCCGGTCCATTCCGGATGCTCGGCCAACAGGGCCCCGATTTGATTTTCGAGCCGAGTTTGGACCTCGGTTTCATTTTCCGCCGGCGCCGGGCCGACGGCCCGTTCAGCCTCGGGCAATAGTTCGCCCCGCAGAACCCGCAACCGGGCCTGGCCGGCGGCGGCCCGGGCATAATCGCGAGCCGCCTCGGCCGGCGGCAGGCCGGGATCGATCTGGCCGGCGGTGAGTAATTCGGCCAATTCGTCGGTTCGGCGGCGGCGCTCTTCATCGAAGCGAGCTTTCTCCGCCTGTAGCCGATTTCCCTCTTCATCGGCTTCGGCCGCCTGCCTTATTGTCTGGGCGGCCGCGTCCAGGTCGGCCAAGGCGCGGGCGATTGAGGCTTCAGTCAACGGGGTGTCCGGCGAAAGGGCGATGCCGCCGGCGGCCAGTGCCGCCCGCAATTCGGCGGCCGCCGTCTCGGCTTCGGCCCGGCGTTCCTGCGCCGCGGCGGTCGCGCGGTTCCAGTTCAACATTTCGCTTTGTGCGGCAACCAGTCGCTTGCCGGCCGCCAGGGCCGCTTCGGAAGTAATGCCCAGCCGCCCGGCGATCTGAGCCAGTTGCTCGACGGCCTGGCGCTCGGCGGCTGCGCTCTGGCTCAGGGCCTCGCGCCAGCGGGCGAGGGCGGCCAGGATTTCTGTCTGCCGGGCCGCGCTGCGTTCCTGGAGGGTCCGATGTCGCCAAGCTACCATGCAAGTTCCCGCAAGGGATCCCAGGACCATGATCACGATAGCGGCCACTTGCTGATGAAGTATGAGCCATACTGCGGCCGGGAATATCCCGGCGTACAGGGCGATTCCGATCGGAAGATATAGGCGCAATTTGCGCGCATAATTCTGCCAGGCGTGAAGCTCAGCTTCGGCTTGAGTGAGTCCGGCCTGCTGTTGGCTTTGGGTCTGGTGACGGGCCAATTCTTGTTCGCGGAATTCGGCCAGAAAAGTCCGGTGCGCGGTCGAGAGCGATTCGGCCTGCCGGGTCAGTTCTGCCGCCATTTGCGGTGTCAATTCGGCGTCGGCCAAACGGCGTTCGGCGTCGGCCAATTCGGCGGCGGCATGCTGCGCCGCCCGGGTGGCGGCGGCAAAGGCGGCGGAGGCGGTTTCGATTCGACGGCGACGCTCCGGGAGGTTTTGGCCCTTTTCGCCCAGGGCGGATAGCGCTTGTTGCCAGCGGGTCCGGCGGGCGGACAATTCGCGCTGGCGGGCGCTCCATTCCGCTTCCGTGGTGTTCAGATCTTCCAACCGGGCGGCGAGGGCCGCCACCCGGGAGGTTGCGCCCAAGGCTGCGCCGGCCAGCGGCGCCAGCTTTTCGGCTTCGGCCTGCAATTCGGTCAAGCGGGCGGCCGCTTTGGCGCGCCCAGTTTGGCGGGAAACCGCTTCCGCCTGGCCGGCCCGCAGGCGCAACAGTTCTTCGCGGCGTTCGGCGGTTTCGGTGCCGGCCAACTCCTCCCGCCAGCGGGCCAGTTCCGCAGCCGCGGCGGCGGCTGAATCGGCCTGGGTGCATAATTCGGCCAATTCGGCCTCCCCGGCAGTCAATTCCTTATGCAAGGAGTCGATTTCGTATTTGAGCGTGATCGGGTTGGGACTGCTCAAACCGGAATATTTTTCGCGGGCCGTCCGCAGGCGGAGTATGGCTTCGGGTACGGTCCCGCCGTCGGTTTCGGTGGTCAATAACCGGGCCACGGCGGAACTGAATTCCGAAAAGTCGGCGTTAGGATTGCCGATTTGGGTCAGGCAGGCGACCTTGACGAACTGCGACCGGGTCAGGCCGGTGAGCGCTTCGCCCAGCCGGTCGCCGTTGGGGCCGCGCGCGTAATCGGCGGTCAGGTCGCGGCCGTCGGCCGGATCGGTGGCCCGCAGCCGGTCACGGTTCAGGTCGCGCTCCACGCGCAGCCGGCGGCCGTCCTGGAGGGCCAGTTCTCCGGTCAGTCGATAAGGATCGCCCGACCAGGGGCTGTAACGGTCCTCGTCCTCGCTTTTTTTGCGGCGCTTATCGCCTTGTTCCTTAAGCCCGTAGAGCAGGGCGGTCAGGGCCGCGCCCAGAGTGGTCTTGCCGGATTCGTTGGGAGCGATCAGCAGGTTGAGCCCCGGGTGGAACCGGAACGTGCCGCGCAAAACTCCGAATCCGGCTATTTCAAGCCAATCAATCCGCATGGCGCGGCTCCGGAATCAAGCCATGCAGGGCGTCCAGACCGTATTCCAGGGCTTCCTGCAACCGCGCCCGGTCGGCGGCGGATTCTCCCGGCCGGTCGAGGAGGGCCTTGGCAAAAAGACTTTCCAGCGAAGCGCCGGGCGTCTCGGCCGCGGCCCGCAGTGCCTCTAGATCATAGTTCGGCCGCAGCGCGGTCAGATCGGCCAGGGAGGCGAAGGCCAGGTCATGCCAGTCGAGATTGCCCGGTCGCAGGCCCGGCTGGCAGGTGCCAGAGAAGCTGAACCGGACCAGGTCTTCGATTGTGCCGCCGGCGGCGCTCAGCGCCGCGGCGGCCGCGGCGCGCAGGGCTTCGGGCGTGCCGATGGCGTTCACCGGCACCGGCAGGTCCAACAGTCGCCGCGCGTCGAGCGGAACGCGGCGTAGGCTGACCCGGCCCTGTCCGTCGAGTTCGCCGACCAGGCAGGCTCCGGCGCGATCGGCGGGCACGAATTCGGCGGCAAAGGGCCGACCACCGTACGCGGCCCGGATCCGCCCGTTGGCGTCACGGATTTCGTCATAGGCGTGGTAATGCCCCAGGGCGACATAGGCAAAATCCTGATCCAATAGCTCCTGGCGGGTGAAGGGAAAGGTCAGCTTCTTGTCCGTTCCCGTCCAGCCGCCCAAAAGCGAGCCGTGCAGCAGCAGCAGGCAGACGGCGTCGGTCGGGCGTTCGATCCGCCGGGCTAGCGGCCGGCGGTCGGGATCGCTGTTGCCGGCGAAAGCCTGGCCAAGAATGGCGATTTCCGGGCGTCCGGGCAGGTGGACGGCCTGAACGTCCGGGCGGCTGAAAATATGGACATTTTCCGGCCAGGCGGGCCGGCCGGCGAGGCTGGCGCGCGGTTCGGCGTAAGGACTGCCCGGAGCGAGCGGATCATGATTGCCCGGGGCGATGAAAATTGGCCGCGGGGCCAGCGCCGCCAAAGTATTCAGGGTCAGATTGACGACATCGGTCGCGGCGTTTTCGCCGTCGAACAGGTCGCCCGGTATGAAAATGGCCTCGGCGGCTTCGGCCCGGGCCAGCTCGGCCAGCTTGGGCAGGCTGTCGCGCAGCTCCTGCCGCCGGCGCTCGGCGCGTTCGGCCGGCAGGCGCAGCCGCCGTGGCCAGGCCCGTCCGCCCAAGTGCAGGTCGGAAACCTGCAAAAAGCGCAACGGCCGGTCGAGTTTCACCATGCGGGGAATCCCAGGTCTTCTGGCGCGGGCGGGGTCGGGGCGGCCTTGGCCGCGTCCAGCCGGGCGTTGATCTGGTCCAGCCGCTCGTGCAGTTGCAGCAGGCTCTCCTCCTCCTCGCGGCCCAGGCCGCACTGCTCTTGCAGCAGGCGGAATTGATTGAGCAGGCGGGGCAGGCGGCGGGTCAGGCGCTGGATCTCGCGCTGGGCGGCGGCCAGGCTGCCGGGTTTGCCGCGGCCGGCGGCCAGACAGTGGGCGCGGGCCGCGCCGATGTGATGCACCATCTCGCCCAGGAAATTGAGGGCGGCCAGGCTCAGGCCGTTCTGCCAGAGGGTTTCGACGTTGCGTCCGGCACGGCGACGGAAGTCCTGCAACTCCCGCTCGGCCCGGTCGAGGCGGGCCTGGATGATCGGCCACTCCAGCTCAACCAGCGCCCGCCAGCCGTCGGGGTGATCCAGCCGCCCCAGGGCCAGTTCTCGGGCTTCGCGCCCCCCCGGTCCGCGCAGCAGCTCGGGGAAGGTGCCGGCCAGGGTCTGCTGGAGGCGCATGAACAGGCCGGGGTCGGCGTCGTAGATCATCCGGCAGAGGCTGACCTGCGCGCTGCGGGCGTCCCCATGCAGGTTCCAGCCCAGGCCCAGGCTGGCCAGCAGCGGCAGGAGCTGGTTTTCGCAGCAATTGCCGTCGCGCAGGGGGCCGGCGGCGAATCCCAGTTCGAGCGCGCCGGCTTCGAGGGCCGAAGCGAGCTGCCGGTGGGCGTCGATGCGGCTGAGCAGCTGATCGGGATGGGGCGGGACAAAGCCATTGTCGCCCAGGTCGGCCCAGGCGGCAAAGCCGATCTCCCGATCTTGCCAGAGGGTGGGGACGCCCGGGGGCGATTCCGGCTGGCGGATGACGGCGATCAACCGCGCGCCGACGTCCTCCGGTTGCCAGAGCTGATCGAGCGCTTCGGCCCCGAGGTAGAGGATCGTTTCGCCCGCCCCCGCCCGCAGGGCGTGGAAGAATTCGCCTGCGGCCGGCACCAGCGGCGCTTCCAGCGGGTCCAGCCCCAGGCCGACCGCGTCCGAGCCGAAGGCCTCGGCCAGCGAGGCGACGACCCCGGCGGCCTCTTCGGCCGAGATCTGCCCGGCCGCGCCCAGGGGCAGGAGGTCGATCCAGGGCACGGCGGTAATGCCGTACTCGGCGCAAAAAAGGGAGAACTGCTCCAGATCGTCGGGCGAGAAACTGCCGGGCAGGCCGGAGTCGCCCAGTGGCTCGATCGAGGAGAGGCGCAGGTGCAGGCGGTTGCCCTTGAAGCCGGCGATGGTGGCCGCCAGGCGCATCAGGTAACGCGGGTTGACCTGGCGCTCGCTGACGTCCACGGCCAGGGCGCGGCTGGGCAGGTCCGGCCAGTCGACCACGGTCAGTTCCGGGGCCAGGCCGTCGGGGCAGGCCGGGATGAACTGGCTCAGGGACTGGGCTCCGGCCAGGGCGCCGGCGGCGCTGTCGGCGGCGATGGCCGCGAACCTCCCCAGGTGCAGCACATAGCCCTGATCGGACGGGGGCTTGGGCAGGTCAGCCAAGTCCGGATAGACCGCCGCAAGTTCGTCGGGGGTGGCCACGATCAGACAGCCGGCCGGCGGCTTTTTGGGCAAGCCCGCCAAAACCGCGCAGCCGCGGCCGGACTTGGCGTTCATGGTTTCCGCCGCCAGCGTGCCGGCCAGATCGAAGCCGTTGGGCGCGTCGGCCGGCGGCTCCCCCAGGTAGACGACCAGGCACTGGTTGAGCGGGTAGACGGGCGCGCCCGAGCGCAGCTCTTTGGCCGGCGGAAAGAGGGGCGGCAGATCCTGGGGCGGCGTCGGTTGGGTCACGAAATCCCCCTGGCACGGTCGGCCCGCGGCGCGGCGGGCGGCGATGGCTGATAGAGCGTTTTATTATACGCGTCCGCCCCCGACGGGCCAAGTGCGGATTGAAGGCATTAGCCGGTTTTGCCCGTCAAACAAAAGTGCGCCCCGTCGGAACGGGGCGCACGTCGGGGTTTTTCCCCGGCCCGGCCTCAGCCGTTCAGCCAGTCGCGCAGGCGCAGGGCGTAGTTGTCGATGTCCTGCTTGCGGTTGACCTCGGTCACCGCCACCAGCAGGCAGTCGGCCAGCTCCGGGTACCAGCGGTTGAGCCGGATGCCGGGCTCGAAGCTGTGGCCCAGGCGGCGGAAGAGGTCGAGCACCGGCTTGCGCAGCCGGAGGACGAATTCGTTGAAATGGGGGCCGCTGAAGACCAGTTCCGCGCCCGGCACGCTGCCCAGGGTCATCCGGGCGTAGTGGGCCTTCTGTAGGCAGAGCTCGGCCGCCTGCCGGACGCCGTCCTTGCCCATCACCGTCAGGTAGGCCAGGGCCTGCAAGGCGCAATG
>CAYMGG010000318.1:0-7380 GCA_964389915.1 uncultured Planctomycetaceae bacterium | reverse complement strand
CCAGACTAACCGAAAGCAGATTAACGGCACTATTCCGACTTTTGCCTGCCTGCGGGGGAAATACCATGGCCGAACCGCTCTTGCTGGAGCCGATGAGCTTTATCCTGCCCGTTTCGGCGGCCAATGCCGGCCTGTTCGTGTCCGCCGGGCGGGGAACCCACCCTACGCGGGTGATCGACAGCTGGGAATTGATCTACGTTCGTTCCGGCCGGCTGGACATGTTCGAGGCCGAGCAGCGGTTCAGCCTGGGACCGGGGGAGGGATTGCTCCTGGAGCCGGGGCGGCAGCACGGCGGGGCCGCCCCCTATCCGGACGACCTTTCGTTTTTCTGGCTGCACTTTCGCCGTCTGGCCGTTCCCGGCGGTCAGGCCGCCGGGCTGGAGTTGCGCCTGCCCAAATGCGGCCGGGCGGCCGACCCGGAGGATTTGACCGAACTGCTGCGCCGGTTTCTGGCCGAGCAGGAACGCGGCGGGCTCTTCCCTTTGCGCGGGGCTCTGCTCCTGGCCGAGATCCTGGCGGTCTACGCCCAGACCCAGCCGGTCGAAAGTGCTTCAGCCGGCCAGACACTGGCCAACCGCGCCCGGCAGCTGATCGCCACGCAGGCCTGCGAGGGGCTGACCACGGCCGAACTGGCGCGGCAGCTGCGGTGCAATCCCGACTACCTGGGCCGGGTCTTCAAGCTGGCTTGCGAGTCCACTCCGACCGAGGCCATTCTGGCCCAGCGCCTCAAGCGCGCCAAGCGCCTGCTGCTGGACGGGGCGGAGAACGTCGACGAGGTCCGCCGGCAGTGCGGCTTCGCCAGCGCCACCCATTTTCGTCGCATCTTCAAGCGCCAGACCGGCCTGACTCCGCAGGCGTTCCGCCGGCGCTATGCGCCGCTGCACGTCAATTCCGAATAGGTCTGCGGCCAGACACTGGACAGCCGCCCCCGCCAGTCATACTATCGGGAGCGGAAAGGATTGCCGATGGATCTGATCAAGCGCGACGATTGCGTGCCGTTTATCACCAAGGACACTTCGGAAATCCGTGAGCTCATGGCTTATCGGAATTCGGCCTGCCGAAATTCCAGTCTGGCCGAAGCCACGCTTTACCCGGGCAAAGGCACGGAATTGCATCTGCATCCACGGACCGAGGAGATCTATTATTTCCTCTCCGGCCGCGGCCGGTTGCGCAGCGGTGACGAGATCCGCGAAGTGGGGCCGGGCGATACGGTCCTGCATCCGCCCGGAACGCCGCACCAGACCTGGAATACGGGGACGGAGAAGCTGGTCTTCATCTGTGTCTGCGCTCCCGCCTACGAACATGACGACACCGTGATTCTCCCGAGTTGAAGGACAACCCGCGATGAACGAAACCTATTCCAAACATGTCGCAGAACGCGCCGCGTTGGGCATCCCCCCCCTGCCCCTGAACGCCGACCAGGCCCGCGAATTGTGCGGCCGTCTGGCCGCCGGGGAGGCCGAGGCCCAATTATTGGAACTCCTGCGCGAGCGGATCGCGCCCGGCGTCGACCCGGCCGCCGCGGTCAAGGCCGAATTTCTCACCCGGCTGGCCCGGCGGGAGCTAAAGCATCCGATCCTGACGCCGGCCGAGGCCGTGCGGCTGCTGGGTACCATGCTGGGCGGCTATAACGTCCCGCCGCTGCTGGCGCTTCTGGACGACGGCGAGTTGGGACCGGCGGCCGCGCGGGCCTTGAGCGGCATGATCCATATTTTCGGCAACTTCCCGGCGCTCAAGGAACGGCTGGAGCGGGGCTGCAAATTGGCCCGCTCCGTGCTTGAAGCTTGGGCCGGGGCCGAATGGTTTGCCTCTCGACCGGAACTGCCAGAGCGGCTGGACCTGATCGTTTTTCGGGTCGCGGGCGAGATTAACACCGACGATTTTTCGCCGGCGCGCGAAGCGCCGACCCGGCCGGACATCCCCCTCCACGCCCTTTGCATGGGACAGAAACGTTTTCCCGGCGGCGTGGCCCGCTTTACCGAATGGCGCCAGGCCGGCCGGGCCGTGGCTTTTGTGGGCGACACGGTCGGCACCGGCTCCAGCCGTAAATCGGCGGCCAACAGCCTGATCTGGCATATCGGCGTAGACATTCCCTTCGTGCCCAACAAGCGGCGCGGGGGCGTGGTTTTGGGGGCGCAGATCGCGCCCATCTTCTTCAATACGCTGCAAGATTCGGGGGCGCTGCCCATCCGCTGCGAGGTCGGACGGCTGGAGGACGGCCAGACGATTTCCATCTTCACCCGCGAGGGCCGGATCGAAAGCGGGTCCGGCCGCCTGCTCTCGGCCTTCGCGCTGGCGCCGGCTACGCTGGTTGATGAATATCGCGCCGGCGGCCGGGTGCCGCTAATCATCGGCCGCAAGCTGACGGCCGCGGCGCGGGAGGCATTGGGGCAGCCGGCCTTCATGCTTTTCGCCACTCCGGCCGCGCCGGCGGCCAAGACCGGCCAGGGTTACAGTCTGGCCCAAAAAATGGTCGGGCGGGCCTGCGGCCGGACGGGCGTGCTCCCCGGCGAAACCTGCGAGCCGACGACTTCGACCGTCGGCAGTCAGGACACCACCGGGCCCATGACCCGCGACGAGGTGACCGAGCTCGCCTGCCTCAGCTACCAGGCGGATCTGGTCATGCAGTCCTTCTGCCACACCGCCGCCTATCCGACCGACAAGGACCGGCAGACCCACGCCACCCTGCCGGAGTTCATGACCGCCCGCGGCGGCGTGGCCCTTAAGCCAGGCGACGGGGTGATCCACTCCTGGCTCAACCGGCTGCTGGCCCCCGACGAACTCGGCACGGGCGGCGATTCGCATACGCGGTTCCCCCTGGGCGTCTCCTTCCCGGCCGGTTCGGGCCTGGTGGCCTTCGCCGCCGCTTTGGGCTGCATGCCGCTGGACATGCCGGAATCGGTCCTGGTCAAGTTCAAGGGGCAGTTGCCGGCGGGCCTGACCCTGCGCGACGTGGTGAACGGCATTGCCCTCGTCGCCATTGAAAGCGGCCTGGTCGACCGGCCCGGCCAAGGCACGCGCAACGTGTTCAACAACCGCATCCTCGAGATGGAGGGCTGCCCCGACCTTTCGGTCGAGCAGGCCTTCGAGCTTACTTGCGCTTCGGCCGAGCGCTCGGCCGCCGCGGCGACGATCGCCTTGAACCATGAAGCGGTGGCCGCGTTTGTCCGCAGCAATGTGGCGTTGATCGACAGTCTGCTGGCGGCCGGCTATGCCAGCGCTCCGACCCTGAAACGGCGGCGCGACAAGCTGGCCCAATGGTTGGCCAAGCCCAGTTTGTTGCAGCGGGATGCTAACGCCGAGTTCGCCGCCGTGGTCGAAATGGATCTGGCGGACCTGACCGAACCGGTGGTGGCCTGCCCCAACAACCCCGACGAGGTCCGCCGCTTGAACGAGCTTGCCGGCCGGCCGATCGACGAGGTTTTCATCGGCTCCTGCATGACCAATATCGGGCACTTTCGGGCGGCCGCCGCAATGCTGGCGGGAACTGAAGGACTAAAGGTCAAGCGCTTGTGGCTGACCCCGCCGACCCGGATGGACGCCCGGCGGCTGGAAACCGAGGGCACGCTCGAGTTATTCCGCAAACTGGGCGCGCGGGTGGAGATTCCCGGCTGTTCGCTCTGCATGGGCAACCAGGCACGGGTGGCCGACGCGGCGGTGGTCTTCTCCACCTCGACCCGCAACTTCGATCATCGCCTGGGCGACGGGGCGCAGGTCTACCTGGGCAGCGCCGAGTTGGCGGCCTTGACTGCCTGCCTGGGGCGGATTCCCACGCCGGAAGAATATTTCTGCGCGCACGCGCGGTTGATTGCGCCGCGGCAAAAAGAGATCTACCGTTATCACGACTTCTCGACTTCGGACGGGGCGGCGGCGCTGAAAAGCTGATGCCGGAAAGGCGGGTATTCGATGGCCAAAACCGAGGCGGCCGCCGGTCCCAACACGGGACGTTTTTATCTGGCCGCGCCGCTCTTCTCCCAGCAGGAGCGGCAGTGGAATCGGGCCTTGGCCCAGGCGATCGAGACCGGCCTGCCCGGCAGCTTGGTGGTCCTGCCCCAGGATTTCCGGGTCGGCGGCCGCTACAACGATCAGCGGCACTATGGCCCGCTGTTTCGAAAACTGTTGGCCGCCATCGCCGGCTGCGACGCGCTGATCGCGGTTCTCGACGGGCCGGATGTGGACAGCGGTACGGCCTTCGAGATCGGCTACGCCTACGCGCTCAAGAAGTCGGTGATCGGCCTTAGGACCGATTACCGGCCGGGCGCGGACCATGGGGTCAACCTGATGGTCGCCGGGGCCTGCCGTCAACTGGTGCGCGAATATGCCTTTCAGGAGGATTCCCAGGTGGCCGCCGCGGGATTGATTCGGCGTTTGAAACGGGTGCGGACCGGCCGCTGAATTCCGCGATTTGCTGACCGCCGGGCGGCGGCGTATAATTGTTCCCGTGCAGCTCTAGGATAGCCAACGCCATCAAGGTGAATTTTAAAAGGACAAGGTCATGAGCGCTGAAGCTGATGAACCGAAAGCGTCGCCCGAAGCCCATCCCACTCCCGCCGAGCGTGTGGCCCGCCCGCCCGTGGTCTGGACGCCGGAGGATGCGGCCAATTTCCTGCGCGCGGCCATCAAGGAATCGCAGGAGCCGCTGCGGGATGCGCTCAAGCGTCAGGGCGTGCCCACCAGCCTGGTGATGCTGCTGGCCATTCTCTTTGCCGCCGGCGGATTCGCGCTCTGGCAGTACAGCCAGGAGCGCCTGGCCGCCGCCCAGCGGCGCGAGAAGGATACTTCCGTCAAGGTGGCCCAGGAACAGGGCCGGGCGGCCGCCGCGGAAGCGCAGGCCGCGCATTATCAGGCGCGGTTGCAGGAAACCCTGGCCGGCCAGCAGGACCGGCTGGCGGTTTTGCAGGACGATTCCCAGCGGCTGCGGGACCAATTGATCACCGCCCAGAAGGAACTGGACGCCAAACGGGGAGGCGATCAGGAGCTGTTGCTGCAACTGGCCAGCACGCGCGGCGAAACCGTCAAGTTGCAAGGCGAGCTGAAGGAACGCTTGGTGATGACGGAAAAGCGCGAGCGCGAAATTCTAGCCCTGCGCCGGCAGGTCACGCTGCTTACCGCCCAATTGGAGAGCGAACGGGACCAGACCACTACCGCTCAAAAGGCCGTGGAGCGCATGCGCCAGGCCCTGGCGGCCGCGGCGGTGGTCGGCACCGACACGGATGCTGCGCCGGTGGCGGTTTCGCCCGCTCAGTCTGAGGCCGTGGTCAAACCGACTCCGTTGCCTGCGGCCGTGGCGCAACCTGCGCCTCCGCCCCCGGCGGCCAAGCCCGAAGGCAGCGCTAAGCCGGCGGAGGCGGTGAGCGAAGCCCCCAATTCCCGCGGCGAATTCGAGGATCAGGAATACCGGCTATACGAGCGCGATTATCACCCGGATGAATGACTTCAATTTTATTCCATCTTTGGGCGACCGGGGGCGATTGGCGGGGCCGCAATTTGTCGTCGCAGCCGGCGATATACGCTCGGTAAACAGGGCCGGATAACATCACCAATTTGGCAATTACATAGGCTGATTCAGGGGGACCTTTTTTTGCAAAAAAGGTCCCCCTGCTCTTTCCCAAAAATTCTCACAAGCCTCAAACTGTTTCGGATTTTGCCTGCCGAAAAGGATATGGCATAATTCGCTGCTAAGCGACTATCCGGGCAAAAAAGGTCGGCCGGGAATCGTGGCCCCGTCATTCACTTTGCAATTCCGGTCCGGCCAGCGGCTCGCGGGAGACGCCCGGAGCGAGCGGGACGCGCCGCTCTTCCAGCTCCGGGGCGGCGTCGCGTTTGGGCAGCTCCTGGACCGCCGGCAGTTCGTACGGCTCGGCCGGTGGGCCGGGTTGGCGCCCGGAGAGGTCCGTAAGCAATTTCAACCGGTCCAGCGGCAGCAGCAGCGCCAGGCACTGGGTGGCGGTGGCCCGATCTCCCTGATCGGCGATGATAAAGCGGTTCGGCGGATCGAAGCGCCCCAGGGCGTCCTGCCGTTCCAGCAGGGCTTTGCCGAAGTTGCGCCAGTAGTCGTTCCAGTGCTCCCCGCCCCCGACTGCCGCGCAGAGCGACCCGAAGAACACCCCCAGCAGCGGCGAGTCCGGCCGGTCCTCGACCCGGGCCAAGTGCGCGTAATACCAGTTCACGGTGGAAGCGTAGAGCGGGTCGGCGCTGCGCTTGCAGGCGAGCAGGGCCAAGGCGACCGAGGCATTGCGCAGGGGCGAGCTGGTGCCGCGCCGGGTCAAATTATAGTTGACCACGCCGTCGGGCAGGGTCGAACGACGCATGTAATCTACGCCGCGATCGATGGTCGCCGGGGCCACCTTGGCCCCCACCCGCTCCGCGAACCCCAGGGCCAGGACGCACAGTCCGGTCACGCAGTTGATCTCGACGTAGCCGTGCGGGCAGACCTTGGCCAGAGGGTGGTGCCCCCAGCCGCCAGCCGCGCTCTGGGCCCGTTCGATCCAATCCACATAGCGTTGCAGGTCCGCCGGCGTGGCCGCCGTGCCACCGGCGGCCAGGTATTCGGCCAGAAAGATGGCCCCATGCCCGTAGGCCCAGGTGCGCTGGTCCCATTTGGGGGAAAAATTCTGGCGGACGATGGTCTCTTCGTCGCCGGTCCAATTCCCCACCAGTTCGGCCACCGCCTGGAGGGCTACGCCGTTGCGCCCCTTGATTGCGCCGTCGGCCGCCAGAAACGCCAGCCCGACCACCGCGGCATTGACGATCCGCACCGCCGGATCGGGTTGCGCGGCCAGAGTTCCGCCCAAGGCGCGTTCACGCAGGTAGCGCAGCGCCCGACGCGCGGCCCGGTCGCGGGCCGCCGGGCTGGCTTCGTGTCCGGGGGAAGCCGGTTCGGGGGGGGGCGTTTCGTACCAGGTCCAGGGTTTGCCGGCCTGGCGCAGGCGCAGCCGCTCTTCGAGGCGCAGGGCCCGGGCAATCCCCGGATAGCGTTCGATCACTTCCTCGTAGGAATAGCGGTGACCGTCGATGGTCAGAAAGCCGGCGTCGTCGCTGGCCTCGTCGATGACGGCCGGAGCGGCGGCGTTTTCGCGCAAATAGACATTGCTGCCGGCCCATTTGCCGGTCAGGCCGGCGAAGGGGTTGTCCGCGGGTTTGGCCGCCGGCGGCTGCGGCAGGAGGTCGGCCGCATTGCCTTGGGTAAACAGACAGAGGCCGGCCCAGACGACGGCCGCCGCTATTCTGGGGTTCACGTGCGAATCCTGAAAATCCCGGCCCTGCGGCGGGGGGACCATTCCGTCCGGTCCTGTCGCCGCGCGCGTCGCGCCCGGGAGTGGCCGACTCCGGCGGCGGCCCGAGTCGGCTGCCGCCGGACGGCGGCACGATCACCAACGG
>CAYMGG010000317.1:0-7388 GCA_964389915.1 uncultured Planctomycetaceae bacterium | reverse complement strand
GGGCCGCTTCGCCCAGGGTCAACTCGGCCGCCGGCTTATCGAAGAAGTGGCGGGCTGCGGCCTGGACCCCGACGACATTGCCGCCATACGGGGCCAGGTTAAAGTAGAGTTGAAGAATGTCCGGTTTGGCGCGCAGCTTCTCCAACTGCCAGGCGCGAAACGTCTCCTCCAGCTTGGCCCGCCAGGTGCGTTTTTGTGGAAAGAGCAGGCGCACGGTCTGCATGGTCAGGGTCGAGGCCCCGGAGACCCGTCGGCCGTGGCGCAGGTTCTGGCCGGCGGCCCGCAAGCCGGCCCGGAAATCCACGCCTCCGTGCTGGAAAAAGCGCTGGTCTTCGGCGGCGAGTGTGGCCGGGATCAACCAGGGCGAAACCTGGTTCAGCGGAATGGGCGAGCGCCAGGCGCCGTCGGGGTCGGTGCGCCAGGCGATGATGCCGCCGGCCCGGTCGAGGATTTCGACCGCTCCGCCGGCCTGCGCCTCGGCCAGGCGGGCGGCGGGGAAGGGAAGGGCCGCGTCCAGCAGCCGCCAACCGAGCCAGAAGCCGGCAACGGTCAGCGTGCTCGTCAACAGCCCAAGTTTGAAAATGGTTCGGCCGGAGGGCCTTTTCATGCCTCGCATCCTTTAGCCGTGTAACTTTGGATTTTGGGTGGCCCCGATAGCTTGGCTAGCGGAGCGGCGAAACCGCAAGAAGCCATTCCGATGTCGTTCAATCAAGTACCCTCCATTTCAAACCTTCTCGCACCTAAGGCGCCGGAGGGCAAAGCTCTCCGGGCCACCCCTCTATGTCGCCGCGGAACTTACAGTCGCTGGTGACCAAAATCAGGCAGTGTAGCTTCGCGACTCGCGACGAAATATTCCATCGCGACCCCTTACGGTTCAATTCGCAATGTGCCTTGCCCGTGAATGCTCTGCACGCGCGGGTCGTATTGGCAGGAGGCTGTGGCCGCCGGCCAGACAAAAGTCCCGACCGTAACTGCCCGAACCAGACAGGCGTATTCCGCGATTCCGGCCGGAAAATTCGTAAACAGGATCAGGCGATCGTCGCGGGCTTCGACCTGCTGCGGCCTTAACGCGTGGATATGTCCCCGCGTGTGCGGCGAGGCCAGTTGGGCTCCGGTGCGCAGGTCCTGGTTCTCCACTTCCAGACCGCCGGGAAGCAAGGCGACCGCCACGCCATTGGGCAGGTCGCGTTGGGCCGTGACCTGTAGGACCAGCAGGTACAAGTTGCCCTGATGAATGGCCGCGGGCTGTAGATAGCTGCCGTCGCCGACCAGCAGAAAATGGCGAATGCTCAAACCCTCGTCCCGCTCCTCGACGCGGCCGGAAGTCGGCACGCCCGTAACCCGCCAGGTGGCGTGAACCCCGCCGGTGCCGGTAACGTTGACCGGCAATTTGGCCCCGGGCGGCAGGTCCGAAAGCGTCAGGCCTTCCGCCAGCGAAACCTGCCGGAGCCGGCCGTCGGGCAGCGTGACGGCGAGCCGACCTTCCGGCCGGAGCGGATGGGCGCGGGCGTACTTGCCCAGCGCCAGCAGCACGGCGGCGTTTTCCTGAGTCGTGTACTCCAGGGCCGAATCCAGGCCGGAACGGACGGTGGCCAGCAGTTCGGGAACGCGTGGCGATTCGGGCGCCAGATCGAGCAGGACGCGCAGGAGCAGGGCCGCGTCGCGCTGGGGCGAAGCCAGGCTATCGCCCAGCTCGCGGGCGTTCCCCTTCACGGCGGCGGCGCCGAGGAATTGCCGGCCGGCTACGCCTTCGCCGCAGGCCAGATAGGCGGCCGCCAGGTGAGCCCGGACGCTGACCGGCGGAGTCCAGCTGCGGTAATGTCCGGCGTCGGCCTGTTCGACGATCTCGCTCATTCGGGCCAGCCAGGTCTGGGGCCGGCGGCCGGCCTGGGTCAGGACCAGCCCGGCGTAGGCCGCTTCCGTCAGGCGGGTTGGCAGGTGGTCGTCCGAACGGGCCGTGGTCCATTCCTCCAGGTTCCGTTCGGCATATTCCAGGGCCCCTTCGCGCAGACGCGCGGCATTACTGTGCCCGGCCTTGACCGCTTCGCCCAGCATCTCGGCGGCGTAGAGTGTCCCCCAGGGATAGGGTTCCCGCCCGCCGGGCCAGGCCGCCAGACCGCCGGAGTAGGTCTGCATGGACTCCAGCCTGGCCAAGCCGGCAGCCAGCAGATTGGCGACCTCCTCCTGACCGATGGTGTCGGGCGCGATTCGCGCGGCCAGGTCCGGCGCGTAGAGCAGAGCGTAGAGGCGGGAGGTGGTCTGTTCCAGGCAACCGTAGGGGTATTCCAGCAGATTTTGCAGCGGCTTCGCGGCTTCGGCCAGCGGATCGCCCAGCAGATTGACGGTGGTCTGCGCGGTGCCGGGCAGCCAGCCGTCCGGCAGTTCGAGCGTGCCGGTCTGGCCGGCCGGGATGAACGCGCGGCCGCAGCGGGTGATCCGGGCGGAGGCGGGCCGGATCGGCAGTTCGAGCGATTCGGCGTAGGTCTCGCCGTTCAATTCGACCGCGAGCCGGGGGCGGACTACGCCGATTTTGTCGGCCCGGAGTTTCAGCCGCACGGTGGTTTCCGCGCCGGCTTTGAGCGCCACCGGTTCGGGTAGATTGCCGATCAGGCTCAAAGCTCCGGCCGGGAGTTGGGACGCGGCCGTATTTGGTGCGGCGGGCGCTGCGTCCAGGGCCAATTGCAGTTTGACGGCTCCGTCCTTTTCCGAGCGGTTGAAGATAGTGACGGGCAGTTCGAATTCATCAGTCGGCGCTAGACAGCGCGGCCAGGAGGCGCGGAACATGACCGGGCTGCGCACGGTCAGGGGTTGCGTTCCCAGCCCGAAACGATTCTCCGCCGCGACCCAGGCCATCAGGCGCAGCTGGCCCAGGTATTCCGGCAGCGTGAATTCGGCCTCGGCCTCGCCCCGTTCGTCGGTGACCAATGTTCCCGCGAACAGGGCCACGGTCTTCACCCGTTCTGCGGCGATGGGCGAGAGCTGGTCGGCCAATCCCGCCGCCTCGCCCCCGCCGCCGCCAGGTTCAGCCTCCGCCGCGCTACGCCAGCCCGACAGCTCCGGCGCCAGCCTGTCGTAGAGATCATACTCCCGCACGCCCGGCCGACGCGGGCCGTAGAAAAAGTCGAACGGCGAGTCCGGCCGGTAGCCGGTCAGGGCCAAGACGCCCTCGTCCACCGCCGCCAGAATCGCGGCCGTATGCGGCACCGGTTCTTTCCCGGCGCGCACGGCGATCCTGACCTTTAGCGGCGAGGCGGGGCGGACGGCCGCCGGCGCGGCGAGCTCGACCGCCAGCCGCCGGGGCGCGCAATCCACGTTTAGCCGGGCCAGACCCGACGCCCGGTGCGGCCGCCACTCCTCCTCCGCCTGGGTCGGTCGGATCAGAGTGGCGGTCAGATAGACGTTGGGCCGCCACTCCTCTCGGACCGTGAAGCGCACTTGATTCTGTCCCGGCCGCAGCTCGACCAGGCGGCGCTCCTGCACGGTCGCCCCTTCCACGCAGACCAGGGCCACGCCCGCAAACGGGGCCTGGATCTGGCCGATCGCCTCGGTCCCGGCCGGATAGGCCGGCCGGTCGAGCGTGATCTCCAGCCGGTCCGGCTCGGCCGCGATCTCTGCGCCGCCCGCGCCCAGGACGGTGAAGTCGTGAGTCACCGCCCCGCCGCCGGCGGTTTCGACCACCAGCCGATAGGGGCCGGGCCGGCGCGGCGTCAGTTGTAGCTGGGTGCCGCCGCCCGAAAACTCGCCCTGCTGGACGTTCTCCTCGGTTTCGTGCCGGGTCCAGTCGTAGACAAGACGGCCGTGGCCGTTACGCAACACGTTTGAATAGCTGACCGCCAGCAACGTAGCCCGCCAGGCGATCTGGCCCGGATGGGCCTGGCCGTCGGGTTTCACGGCGATCAGGTCGAACGGCACGCTCTGGCCCGGACCGGGGGCCTGGGCCGGAGGTTTCAGGCCCAGATAAAATGGCCAGGGGTGAAGTTGCCGGATAAGCCGCTCGCTCAGGCTCCGGCCGCCGGCCTCCTGCACGTCGATCTCGACCGTCAGGCGCAGCGCCGCCGGCACTTTCATCAGCGGAGAATTAATGACGAATTCGGCCTGCCCGGCCGCATCAAGCGGACGCGCACGCAGGGCGACGGTCTGATTGGGATCCAGCCGCCGCTGGTCGCCAAAAGAAAAATCCGGCCAGTTGGCCGGGGCGAATGGGGCGGCCGAGAAACGGGCTCGGCCGCTGATTTTCAGGCCGCAGGCCGGTTCGCCGAACAGGTGGCGGACCCGGGCCAGCACGGGCAGGGGCCGGTCGGTCGGCCGGGGGTCATCCGGCGCCTCCAGCGTCAGGCTCAGGGTCTGGGGGATGTAGTCGGCCACGCGGAACGTGCCTTCGCCCAGGTTGACGGTCGCGCCCGGCAGGCGCCAGGCGAAGGCGTAGAGCCCGGCCGGCGCGGTGGGCGGAAGCTTGGCTTCGGCCAGGAGTCGGCCGGCGGCGTCGCCCCGCGCGGGCAGGCGCAGCAACTCCCGTCCGTCCGGCCGGTTGATCGCCAGTTCCAGCGGCAGGTCCGCCGGCACGGCCAGGCCCGGAGCGCGGGCCAGGCCGAAGAGGCGGGCCGCGTCGCCCGGCCGATAAACGCCGCGTTCGCTGGCGGCGAAGACCTCGTAGCCGTTTTGCAGATAGGGGCGGCCGGAATCGAGCCGTTCGCCGCGCAGGCGGGCCCGGTGGCTCAGGGCCAGATAGCTCAGATCCTCGCCCGCTTCGGCCAGGAGCAGGGCCGGGCTCTCGTCGGCGGGCAGACGGGGGAGGGCGATCTCGGCCAGGCCGTCGGCGTCGGTCCGGGCCTGGCCCAGCTCCTGGCGCCGGTCGCTGTAGAGCTTGACCGTCGCTCCGGCGAGCGGTCGGCCCGTGGCCAGGGAGACGACCCAGCAGAGCGCCTGGGTTTCCGAGAGACGGGCCGAGAGGCCCAGGTCGGTGACCACGAAGACCGCCGATTCGCGCCACCAATAATGGTCCCGACGGCAGAGGGTCAGGCCGTAGACGCCCAGCGGAGGGCCGCCGACCAGCTCGCGCAGATCGAGCAGCTTTTCAACTTCCTGGTTGGGCTGGCCGGCGAAACTGAGCCGGCGGGTGGCCAGGGCGGCGGTCCGCTCGCGATTCAGGCTTTCGTCGCTGCCCAGCACCTCTTCCACCAGGTTGGAGGCGTAGAGCTTGCGCAGGCTGAGCTCGGCCTCCTTGACGTTCACCGCCCGGACCGGGGTCAGGAGCCGGCCGTGCGGCGACAGAAATCCGCCGCCGAAGGCGAAGCGCAGGCTCTCCCGCCGGTCGGGGAACCAGACCGCGCGGCTGATCTCGGTCTTCAGGCTGCCGGCGGCCCCGGCGGGCAGGCCGGCCCGCAGCGTCAGGCGGTAGCGGCGGCCGGGCTCGAATGCGCCGGTCAGCACCAGGCCCGAACGCCAGGATTCGCAGCCAAACGCCACGGTCGGTTCGATGGCGAGGTAGGCGGCCGCGCGGCTGGCGTCAAGCGGGGTGGTGGTGCGGATCTCGATCCGCCCGCTCTCGTCCTGGGATTGCGCCTCCAGCCCCAGGAAGCGGACATCCGGGCGTAACTCAACCACCGGCAGTTTTCCGGCGTCCGGCGGTGGGGGGAGGGCATCCGTGTCGGACGTCCGCAGGCGCAACTCGGCTTCGTAATCCTGCGCCAGGCCGCGCGGGCCTTCGATTCCGGCCAGGCCGGCGGCCACGACCAGGCGGAGTGTATCCTGGCGCAGTTCGGGCAAGTGCAGCCGGACGATCCGCTCGGGCCGGGCGCCGTCCAGCCGGTATTCCACCGGCGTCTGGTCCGGATAGCGCAGGCGCAGGCGGGCGCGCAGTTCGTCGGGATTGACGGGCGAGGAGAATTCCAGGGCCACGCTCGGGCCGTTTTCCGGATCGTAGCCGGCCTGGGTCACCGAGCGGAGGCTCAGGGCCGGAGTGGTGAATTCCCACCCGGGCGTGACGGTGCGTTCGCCCTGGATTCCCCGCAGGGACGGCGAGAGCGCCACGCGAAAATACGTCGCCGGGGGCAGGGGCTTTTCCAGCACATATTTCAGCGTGCGGCCGCCGCTCAACTCCAGCTTGCCCGGCAGCTCCGGCGTCAGGCGCAGGGTTTCGGGGCCGACCGAACGGGGATCGAGGTCGGCGTCGAACTCCACGCTCAGGCAATCGGTTTTCTCGGGACGGATTTCGCCCTGGGGATCAAAACGACGAATGGTCAAATCGCCCGGCGCGGCGGGCGGACGGCTATACAACAACGCGCCCAGCGCAAGCAACCCGGCCAGGTTGAGCGCGAAAAACCGTTTCGGCCAAGGCGAGCCGTTCTTCCGCAGCTGTTCGCTTACTGAATCATTGATCGTCCCCGCGCCCATCGCCCCGCTTGGTTCACCCCCCGCTGTCATGAATGGTCTCCATTTTTCAAATATATGAGTCGCGCAACATGTAATTCGTTCGGTTCCCGGTCGAAGGCTGTTTTTTGAGGTCAAGTCTGTCTGGTTGGATTACGACCTATAATTGCGCGCCATTTATCGGACCTTTCAATATTTTATGGGCAAGAAATTATTTTTTTTATAGGTTGTAAGTGATGTCTTGACAGGGGGATACCTTGTGCTGAGGTGATGAGGCGCGGTTAAGGAGGGATGATTCGGCCGGCCGGAGCTGTCCGATAACTCAGTTTCGGGCAAGGCGAAGTCGGCGGCCGATTTGACTACCATTTAGCTTGTCCGTCGGGATAAAATGCCGGCACGGGCAGACAGCGATCAATACTGACTTAAAGAGGATGGGCAATGGCGGAAAAAAGACCGTGGCGGCGGGGAATGAGGCGGACCGGCGGACTGCTGGCCTTGATGCTGGGCGGGCTGTTGTCGGGCGGGGCGGATTACGCCGAGCAGGAGGTGGTCGTGTTTCGGCTGGAGAGTCTGGCGGCGGTGCGCAACAATCCCAAACGCCAGACCGTGTTCGTGGTCGACCGGCCGACCCTGATCACCAAGATCTGGACCTATCATTGGAACGACGGCGCCGGGGCCAAGCCCGGCATCATCAGCCTGCGCAACGCCCAGACCCGCGAACTGATGGGCGTCTGGGAGGCGGTCGGCACCAACCACATGTTCGACACCACTCCCGGCGCGCAATGGCCGGAGCAGGGCGACGGGCCACCCTATCTGTATTGGACGGTTTTAGCCGACCAGGAAGTGCCACCCGGCAGCTACGAGGTGATCGATTCCGACATCAACACCTGGGCCACCAACGACGAAATGAAGGATATGGGCTGCGCCTGGGTCTACGGCCGGCCCGGGCAGTAGCCCCGCCCTAACCATCTGCGTGGCGCGCATCTCGTTCGGCACCGTGTGCCCGTCGCCGTGGTTGC
>CAYMGG010000316.1:1257-7389 GCA_964389915.1 uncultured Planctomycetaceae bacterium | reverse complement strand
CTTCGAATACGATTTGCGCTGAATTCATCCATCTGAACGCTCGAAAGGGCGAAACCGGGCGAGAGTTTTTTGGAGAGGGTCCGGGAGAACCTTTTTTGCAAAAAAGGTTCTCCCGTAAAGCGGTTCAAGCCGGGGTCAGCCGGCCGTCGTGCAGCACGGGCACCAGGGTGTGCACGCCCACCCGCAGGCAGGCATGGAAATCCTCCACGCGGTAGTTGGGGTTCTGCGGGTCGAGGAATTTCTGGCCTTCGGGGTGCGCGGCGATGGCGGCCTGCATGGCCGCGAAGTCGGGCGTCCGGCCCTGGAGCAGGGCCTCGAGGTAATCGCCCGCCGCCCGGTCTTCGGGTGCGATTTTTTTGCCGGCCACGCCCAGCGCCACCAGGCAGACCGTGGCCGGCCGGCGGCGGCGGATGTATTCGACCACGGCTGGGGCGTTCAAGAAGCAGCCGGCCACCACTTCGTCGGCGCCCTGGGCGGCCGCCACCAGGCCCTTGGAGCCGGCCGAGGTGGCCAGGATCACGGTCCGGCCGGTAAAGTCGCGCGCCTCGGCCTCGAAGGGCGAGTTGCCCAGCTCGAAACCGGGCGGCGGCAGGCCCTGGCGTTCGCCGGCCAGGATCCAGTCGGGATGCTCGCGCTTCAACTTTCGCGCCGTGGCCAGCGTGGCCACCGGCACCACGGCCTCGGCCCCCCGGGCCAGCAGAGTCACCAGGTGCGAGGTGGCGCGGAAGACGTCGATCACTACCGCCAGACCGATCGCGCGGCGGGCTCCGGCCAGCAGTTCCTCGCGCACGATCTTCATCGCTTACTCTCCACCCGGCCGGACCGGCAGACGTTCGAAAAATTTGCCGGGCAACTGCTTCACCTGCCGGCGGATCTCCATGAGCATCAAGGTTCCCGCCACCTCCTGCACCGGCAGGCCGCAGCGGGCGCAGAGTTGGTCGATGTGCAGCGGCTCCTCCGCCGCCAGCAGGGCCAGCAGGCGGTCCTCGGGGCCGGCCGCCGCGACTTTCGGAGTTGCCGGCGCGGCGGGGGCGAAGGCCAGTTGGCTCTGGCGCTCCGGAATGGCGGTTGGCACCGGCCCCAGTTCGGAGAGGATGTCGTCCAGATTGCGGACCAGGGCCGCCCCGTCGCGGATCAGCAGATGGCAGCCGTTGGAGACGTCCCGGTCGATCCGGCCGGGAATGGCCAGCACCGTGCGGTTGAGTTCCATGGCCAAGCGGGCGGTGATGAGCGCGCCCGAGCGTTCGGGGGCCTCGACCACCAGCAGCCCCAGCGAAAGGCCGGCGATGATCCGGTTGCGGCGGGGGAAGTTCTCCTTGTTGGGGCCGGTCTCCATGGTGAATTCGCTGAGCACCGCCCCGCTCTGGGCGATCTCGGCGGCGATGTCGCGGTTCTCGGGCGGATAGACCTGCGAGAGCCCGCACCCCAGCACGGCCAGGGTCCGCCCGCGCGCCGCCAGGCAGCCGCGATGCGCGGCCGAATCGATGCCCCGGGCCAAGCCGCTGACCACGGTCCAGCCGGTCCGCCCCAGGAGCGAGCCGAAGCGCTCGGCCTGTTCCAGGCCGTAACTGCTGGCGTGGCGGGTGCCGACGATGCCTACGGCCGAATTGTCGGCCGGCTTGATTTCGCCGCGGACGTAGAGCAGGAAGGGCGGATCGTAGGTGTTGCGCAGGGCGGGCGGATATTCCGGATCGTTGAAGCCGATCAGGCGCACCCCGCGTTCGGCGGCCAGCTCCAGTTCGCGCCGCGGATCGATCTCGCCGGCCCGGAGCACGGCCTCGACCTGCTTGGGCTTGACTCCTTCCACGCCGGAGAGTTCCGCGGCGCTGGCTCCCAGCACGGCCTCGGCGTCGCCGAAACGCGCCAGCAGCCGGTTGACGGTCACGCACCCCACGCCCGGAGCCAAGGCCAGTCGAACCAGGTTTTCGATACGTTCCATCGCGCCACTCCCGCCGTCAAGCCTCGCCCTATTCCATTCGCCGGCGACCTTTTGGCAATCAAAAAATTTTCCGCATTCATTTAGTCCCGCGCCCGCAAATGAGGGGGCAAACCTTTGTGGTCGCGCCTGCGTCTCCCCCTCCCTCCGGGAGGGGGTTGGGGGGAGGGAGAGGACCGGTGCGCTCCCGGCGGCCTCCCCCGGAGGGGGAGGGAGAACCTGCGTGACAATCGCCTTTTTATTATGGGGCGCCGTACTTGGGCGCGCACCACGGCGCGTTCAGCTTGGCCAACTGGTCGGCCATGGCCTCGGGCGCAGGGGCCACGGGCAGATACGGCAGCGGCCCCCAGATCGGCACGTCGGTGGCGAGGCGCAAACCCTCGGCATTGCCGGCGGCCGCGTAATCCGGCGGGCGCGGCCGGTTGAAGACCGCGCCGGCGATGGTCAATCCCCGCCGCGCGGCCACCTCCAGGGTGAGTAGCGCGTGGTTGAGCGCGCCCAGCCGGTCCTCGATCACCACCAGCAGCGGCCAGCCCAGGTCCGCGGCCAGATCGGCCACGGTATAACGGTCGGCCAGCGGCGTGAGCAGGCCGCCCACTCCTTCGACCAGTATGGCTTGGCTGGTTTTCAGTAGTTCGTCCCGTGCTTGGAGGCTGCGGTCGCGCACCTCTTCGGCGGTCAGCGTCCGCCCTTCCCGGCGGGCCGCCAGATGCGGCGAAAGCGGCTCGCGCAACGCAATCGGCGTGGCCAGTTCTGGCCTCTGTTCGCCGCCGGCCGCGTCGAGCAGTTGCCGGGTGTCCTCGCTGAGCAACTGGCCGGAGCGGATTTCACAACCGCTGGCTACGGGCTTCATCACCCCCACCCGCAAACCCTGGCGGTGCCAGAGTCGGGTCAGGCCGGCGGTCACGGCCGTCTTGCCCGCGCCCGTGTCGGTGGCCGTCACGAACAAACCGGGAAGCATGTCGGAATCTTTCTATATATATGGATTCAGCCAACGGTCGCCCAAGCCAGGACGCCGCCGACCAGAGCCGCGACCAGTCCGTACAGCAGCATGAGCGGCGCGGTGCGCTTGAGGATGTAGCCTTCCAACCCGGTCAGCCCCAGGACCGAACAGGCGGCGACAATATTATTGATGCAGACCATGTTGCCCATCGCCCCGCCCGCTGATTGCAGGGCCAGAACGGTCAACCGCGGCAGGTGCAGGCCCTGGGCGATCGAGTCCTGGATGCCGGCGAAGGTCAGGTTGGAAACCGTGTTCGAGCCGGCGAAGAACGCGCCCACCGCGCCCAGATAGGAGGCGACGTACAGCCAAGCCGGTCCGGTGGCCGAGGCCAGCGACCGGCCGATGATCATGGCCGCCGAGTGTTCGCCGTCCATCATCAGCAATTTGACGAACACCAATGCGCCCAATAAAGCCAGGATCGGCTCCCGCAGCCGCTCCCAGGATTCGCGCCAAGCCGCCCGCGCTCCGCCCGGCGGCGTGCCCAGCCAGAGTAGCGACAGCCCCGCGACCAGAAAGAAGGGGATGAGTGACGGCACATAAAGCAGTTTGTGCGACCAGGCCGCCGAGGTGCCGAAGACGTGCTTGAGTTGCAGAACCAGCGCCGGACTGACGCCGAATTCGCCCAGCGAGCCTATATGCAGGTTCCAGGTCGGAGTATCGAGATTGAGCAGGCCCTTGAGCCCCAGTTGCTTGATGCGCGTCAGCGCCAGCACCAGCACCGTGCCCCAGAGGGGAAACCCCGCGCGCCACAAGGCCCCCGCCGGAAGCTCCGGCCGAACGGCGACCGCCGTCTGGGCCAGCCCCCAGCCGCGCCGGGCGGCCACGGCCGCCACCCCCAGCCCGACCAGTCCGCCGACCAGCGAGGGCAATTCATAATCGAACCGCGCCAGCAGCAGCATCGGCCCGACCGCCGAGACGATGGTCAGATAGACGAACCCCAGATTGGCCCGGATCTCGCGCCCCGAGACCAGAAACAGAAGCGTCAGCGGCGGCACGACCAGGGCCGCCGCGCTGTGGATCAAGGCGGTCTGGAAACCGACCTGGCGTAATTGCTCGGCGGTCAGGGCGACTTCGGACAGGCCGAACCAGGTGGGCGTGCCCACCGCCCCGAAGGAGACGGGCACGCTGTTCATGACCAGACAGAAGAGGACCGCCCGGACCGGCGGAAAGCCGAGGCTGGCCAGGATCGGCGCGGCCAGGGCCGCGGGCGTGCCGAAGCCGCTGGCCCCTTCGATCAGAAAGGCGAAGGACCAGCCCACCAGCATGAGCTGGGCCACGCGGTTCTCGGTCAGCCCGTTCAGCCAGGTCCGGATCGTGTCCAGCGCGCCGGTATGCTCCATGGTTTTGAAAAGAAAGATCGCGCCCCAGACGATCAGGATGGGCGTCGCGGCCGTGAGCAGCCCCACCGCGACCGTGGCGTGGATCAGGTTGGGGTCGCTGCCGAAATATCCCAGTTTGATCAGGTACACCAGGCCCGCCGCCAGCGGCAGCGCCTGGCTCGACGGCAACGGCTGCGACTTGGTCATCAGATAGATCAGAATGACGATCGGGCCGAGGGAACAGATCAGATCCATGCGCAGCTTTTTCCTTCATTTCTGGGGGGACTTTTTTGTGAAAAAGTCCCCCCAGACCCCTTCAAAAAACTTTCAGCCGGCTTCGCCGTTTCGAGCGTTCAAATGGGCGAATTCAACGTCTATCCCATTCGCGCGACTCTTCCATTTAAGCCGGCCGGATATATGAAACGTTTTATGGGTGTGCGGCACGCACTTGCAAAAAAGCTCCCCGGACTCCTTCAAAAAAACCTTATCCGGCTTCGCCATCGTTCGCGGGCCGCTTCTTTCCGCCTTTCCCCGCTGGTTACGCGGGACGAGCGAAAGGAGAGATTGTGAGGGATAAAAAGCGCTTGTCAATCAACTCTTGCCCCCCAATAATGGGCGAACCTTGGCCGAGGTCTCCGGCATAGACCGAAAACGCCGAAGCCGTCCGGCTGAACGTTCGAAACAGCGAAGCCGGCCAAAGTTTTTTGAACAGGGGTCCGGGGGAGAACTTTTTTTCAAAAAAGTTCTCCCCCGGAATTAGGAAAAAACATGAGTATCCAGCGTCGTTTCGATCGTCCCGCGCCGAGCCTGGAGGTGACCACGCTCTGGGATTTTCCCTCCCAAAATTACGGAACCGGCCGGCAGGGCGACCAGCGCTACCGCGGCGCCACGCCCAGCTATGTGATCTGGAACCTGCTCTCGCGCTATACCCAGCCGGGCGAACTGGTCGTCGATCCGATGTGCGGCAGCGGCACCACGCTGGACGTGGCCCGGGACCTGGGCCGGAAAGCTCAGGGCTTTGATCTACAGCCCACCCGGCCGGAGATCCAACAGGCCGACGCCCGGCGCTTGCCTATGCCGGACCATAAGGCCGATTTCGTTTTTATCGATCCGCCTTATGCCGATCATCTGGCCTACTCCGACGATCCGCGCTGTCTGGGCAAGCTGCCGGCCGAAGGGGGCGAGTATTTCCGGGCCATGGAGCAGGTGCTGGAGGAATGCGGGCGCGTGCTGCGCCGGGGCGGACACCTGGGCCTATACGTCAGCGACTCGCTGGCCAAGCATCGGCGGTTCGTGCCGCTGGGATTCGAGCTCTTCGCTCTCCTGCGCCGCCGGCTGACCCCGGTCGACATCGTGAGCGTGGTCCGGCACAACGCCGATCTGCAAAAGGGCAACTACCGCGCCGCGGCCGAACGGGACAACTTCTTCCTGCGCGGTTTCAATTACCTATTCATCATGCGCAAGGACGAAGACGCCCGCCGCTCTCCGCCCGAGCCGGCCAAGTCTGAACGCTCGGAGCGTGGCCGGCCATCCACGCCGTTCCCCCGAAAGGGCGGAAAACCGGCGACTTCAGACGGGGACCGGCCCCCGCACCGCGCCAAGCGTCATGGCCGGCCGGATAAGAAATCCCGCTGATTCCGGGGGCCCAGTGTTGGCAAAAAGGTTGCCCCGGCCCCCCCCCCAAAAAAACCTCCCGCGGGGCCCGGTGGGCCGGTTTGATGGGCGACTTCAGTGTGGTCCGCGTTCGAGCCGTTACCGGGTTCATTTATAATCAGCTTCAGGGTATTCCTAAAAATCACCTGGCACGGACCAAACGCTCGGCAAGTTGTCCATCCGAACGCTGAAGAATGCGAAGCCGGCGAGAGTTTTTTGCG
>CAYMGG010000316.1:0-1247 GCA_964389915.1 uncultured Planctomycetaceae bacterium | reverse complement strand
GAGCTTTTTTGCAAAAAAGCTTCCCCGGGAAGTGGCTAGCGCAGTCGGCCCCGATAGCGCCGGGGGGTGACCCCGGTCGAGCGGGCGAAGAGGCGGGCGAAGTAGTCCGCGTTCGGGAAGCCCAGCCGCGCGGCGATTTCCTTGATCGAGAGTCGGCCGTCCAAGAGCAATTCGCGGGCCTGTTCCAAGCGACGTTCCAGCACATATTGCCAAGGCGTGCGGCCGGTTTCGGCTTTGAACCGCCGGCAGAAATGATATTTTGAATAGCCTGCCCGCCGGGCCAATTCGTCCAGGTTCAAGCAAGCGTCGGTTGCCAATTCGGTTAACGAGCGGTCGGGCGCGGATTGGCCGCGCCAGCGGGTCAGCCCCAGCAGCAGGCCGTGCAGCCGTTCCGCCGCCGTCCAGGGCACGTCCGGGCCGGTCCCGCTCAAGGCTTCGAGCAGGCGCGAGAAACTGCCGATCAGCGGTCGGCAGATGCCCGGCGTGCCGACCGGCTGGGCCGCGCTCAACCCGGCCTGCTTGGCCAGAGCCTCGGCCCGGGCGCCGCGAAAATGCACCCACCAGATCTCCCAGCCTATATCGGGATCGCAGCCATAGCCGTGGTCGATTCCGGCCGGACAGAGGCCGAGCTGTCCGGGCCGCAGCGTTGAATTCCGCTTGCCCACCCGCAGCCAGCCGGCGCCGCCCACGCAATACAGCAGCACCGCCTCGTCGATCCGGCGGCTTTTCAGTCCGTGTTCGCGAATTCGCCAATGGCCGGCAATGCAGCAGGCCTCCCCCAGGGCCACGAGTTCCGGCGGCTGCGGGCAACTGCGCGTCAGACGGAAAAACGTGTCCGCGGGTATCTCGGCGGCGGTTGGCGGCATGTCAATATCCTTGGGTTATAGGCAATAAGCTTGGCTTGTTTAAGCCAGTCTGACGGATACTATACAAAAAAGCGCATTTAAATCAGCGCAATATCGATCAAATTGTGGAGCTTGGCATGACCGGCTATTCGCTGCCCGCCGCCGATGTCGTTCGCCTGCGCTCGCTGGTCCGCTGCCAGGCCGAACTCGCCGCCCTGTCGAGCATGGCCGAACGGGCCCGTCTCTGGGCCGAGGTCAACAACGCCCGCCGCGAGATCGACAAGTTTTACGCCCCCGCCCCGGCCTGACGTTTTTGAGCAGCAAAAATGAAGAGAGTTTTTTGAAGGGGCTTGGGGGAACTTTTTTGCAAAAAAGTTCCCCCAGAGTTTTTTTACGAAGTGG
>CAYMGG010000315.1:0-7395 GCA_964389915.1 uncultured Planctomycetaceae bacterium | reverse complement strand
GGCGCCGGCCCCGGCTACGCCGCCGTCGCCAGCCAAACCGGCCGGCGGCGAAGCGGCCCCGGCGGCCGTGAAGCCGGCCCCGCCCCCGGCGGCCCCGGCGGCGAAACCCCAGGATCAGAAGTTGGAGAAAGCGGCCCCATGATCAAGCTCGGCGTCAATCTCGACCACGTGGCCACGGTGCGCCAGGCGCGGCGCACGGTGGAGCCCGATCCGCTGGCCGCGGTCTTCCTGGCCGAGCAGGCCGGCGCCGACGGCATCACCCTCCACCTGCGCGAGGATCGCCGCCACATCCAGGATCGCGACGTGCGCGGCGCGCGCCAGATCATCCTCACCCGGCTCAACCTGGAGATGGGGCTGGCCCCGGAGATCGTCGAGATCGCCCTGGACGTCAAACCCGACCAGGTGACCCTGGTGCCGGAGAAGCGCGAGGAGATCACCACCGAAGGCGGGCTGGACGTGGCCGGCGACCGCCGGCGGGTCGCGGCCGCGACCGAGCGCTTCCGGGCCGCCGGCATCGTGGTCAGCCTTTTCATCGACCCCGACGAGCGGCAGATCGCCGCCTCGGCCGAGGTCGGCGCGCAGTTCATCGAGTTCCACACCGGCCGCTACGCCCATGCCGGCGCCGACGAAGTCGCCGCCCGGCGGGAGCTGGCGATCCTGGCTCGCGCCGCCCAGACGGCCAGCAACGCCGGCCTGCGGGTCAACGCCGGCCACGGGCTGACGTACCGCAACGTCGGGCCGGTGGCGGCCCTGCCGGAGGTGGAGGAGTTGAACATCGGCCACAGCATCATCAGCCGCGCGGTCTTCACCGGCCTGGAGGAGGCGGTGCGGGAGATGAAGCGCCTGCTGGTCGAAGCGCGAAAATGAGGCCCCTGCCGGCCCGGAGAGGCGGACGGGATTGACGGAAGGGGGTGCCTTCCGGTCCTGGAAATGGGGGCGGCAGGGGACTGACGGAACGACTGACGGAAAAATTTCGGGTTTTGGAAATTTAATCATAGGAAAGGGAAGGTACGATGAATTTCAGCGGCAGTTATGTGGCTCTGGTCACGCCGTTCACCGACAACGGCGAAAAGGTCGATTACACCCGTCTGGAAGAGCTGATCGAGATGCAGATCGCCGGCGGCACGGCCGGCATCACTCCGGCCGGCTGCACCGGCGAGGCCGCCACCCTCTCCCACGCGGAGCAGGGCCAGGTCATTCGCATGAGGAGCAGAAGGCGGTCATCAAGTTCACGATTGAAAAGGTCAAGGGGCGCTGCCAGGTGATCGCCGGCACAGGGTCGAACAACACCGCCGAGGCCCTGGGTCTGACCCGGTTCGCCAAGGAGGCCGGCGCCGACGCGGCCATGGTCATCACCCCCTACTACAACAAGCCCACCGCCGAGGGGCAGTACCGCCACTACCGGCTGTTGGCCGAGCAGACCGGCCTGCCGATCATGCTCTACAACGTGCCCGGCCGGACCGGCACCAAGATCGAGCCCGAGACCATCGCCCGCCTACGGCGCGACGTGCCCGGGATCGTGGCCATCAAGGAGGCCTGCGGCAGCCTCGATCAGGTCAGCGCCATCCTGAGCCAGTGCGACATTCAGGTCCTCTCCGGCGACGACAGCCTGACCCTGCCGATGATGGCGGTGGGCGGCAAGGGGGTGGTGAGCGTGGCGGCCAACATCCTGCCGGCCGAGGTGGCCGCGCTTTGCGCGGCCGCGAATCGCGGCGATTTTGCCGAAGCCCGCAAGTTGCATTACCGATTGCTGCCGGTTCTGAAGGCGCTGTTCATCGAGACCAATCCGATTCCGGTCAAGACCGCGCTCAAGTTGATGGGGCGGGTCAACGGTGTGCTGCGCATGCCGATGTGCGAGCTGCGTCCGGAGAACGAAGAGAAGCTGCGCGTCGCCCTGCGCGCGGCCGGCGTGCCTGGTGTCAAGTAGGCCGCAAGCGGGAGAATCAGGCGGGTGGACAAGAAGATCGCAATCATCTCGGACATCCACGGCAACCTGTCCGCGTTGGAGTCCGTGCTCAAGGATATCGCCGCCAACGGCGCCCGGGAGATCTGGTGCCTGGGCGACATCGTGGGCTACGGACCCCAGCCGCTGGAGTGCTGGCGGCTGATCGAGCAGAAATGCAGCGTCATCATCATGGGCAACCATGAGAAGGCCCTGGCGCCCGGCGGCGGGGAGAAGTTCAACGCCCGCGCCCGCCGGGCGATCGACTGGACCCGTGACAAGCTGCTGGCCGAGGCCGGCGGCGAGGAGCTGGTGGCCAAGCTGACCAGCCTGCCCACGACTCTGGAGAAGGGCGAGATCCTCTTCGTCCACGGCTCGCCCCGCGAGCCGACCGACGAGTACTTGATGCCGCGCGACTGCCGCAATACCCTTAAGATGCGGCCGCAATTCGAGGCCCTGGCCCGTTACGGTTTCGTGGGGCACACCCATCTGCCTGGGGTGATGGAGCCGGACCAGGATTTCGTCCGGCCGGAAGACATGTTTTTGGGCAAGATCTACGCGCTGGATTACGAAGCTGGGGTCAAGGCGATCATCAACGTGGGCTCGGTCGGCCAGCCGCGCGACCGGGACCCGCGTTCCTGCTACGTGCTCTTCGACGGCGACTCGGTGGTCTACCGGCGGGTGGAATACGACGTTCGCGCCACCCGCAAACGGATTCTCGAAATTCCGGCCCTGGACAATATGCTGGCCGAGCGCCTGGTCGATGGGCGCTAGGCCCGGCGGAGCGGCAATCAAGCTCTCCGGGGGGGGGGAAGGTCTAGACGCCTGGATTTTATGATTATTTTTGTTCGGCCTAAGTTGTGAGAGTTTGTAACTCTTAGTTCTGCAATAAATTAAAATCCTACCTATAGTCATCCGCACCTTACAGAACAATAGCCGAGATTTACTCTCTTTATCATATCCAGCTAACCATGGGCCGATAATCTATCGGTGGTTCGAGTCGATTCGTGCTATTTGTGTGTTGTGCGCGATTTGCACGGAATTGAGTTCCGACCCAGGTCTGCGCATGTGACAAGGAGGAATCAGAATGGCTGAATTGCTTAATCCCCCCCTGCCGATCCGCAATCGCCGCGAAACCGCCTTGCTGCGCCGCCAAGCCCGCCGGGAGATTGAAACCTGGGAGAAACTGAACATTCCATCCGGTCTCGAATCTTTGAAGCTGAATTCCACGCTCAGCCATCTGCCCATGTTCGACGCCACCGTCGAGATTAGCGCGACCACGGAAACGGTTCGCCAGCTTCTGAGCCGGCGGCCGGAGATTCCGGGCGTGATCGTCAGCGAGGGCGGCCGGTTCGCCAACCTGATCTGCCGGCGGGCGTTTTTCGAGCTTCTGGGTCGGCCGTTCGGCGTGGATCTGTTCCTCAACCGCCCGGTGCGCGAGGTGCTGGACATGCTGCCGACGCCGCCGGTGGTGATGCCGTCGTTCCAGCAGATCCGCGAGGCCGCACGGGTGACGCTGGGCCGGCCGCAGGAGGCGTTTTACGATCCGATCGTCGTCGCCTGCGCCGACGGCCGCCACCGGATTCTCGATTCGCACATCCTGCTCATGGCCCAGAGCGTGCTCCTCTCCCTCTCCCAGCGGGAGATCCGCCGGCAGCTGGCCGACGCGACCGGATACGTGCTCTCGCTCCTGCCCGCGCCGCTGGTCGACGGTCCGGTCCGGGCCCATTGGCGCTACGTTCCGTCCGACCAGCTGGGCGGCGACGCCTTCGGCTACCACTGGCTGGACGAGGAGCACTTCGGCCTGTACCTGCTGGACGTGGCCGGCCACGGCACCGGCCCGGCCCTGCTCTCGGTCTCGGCCATGCACGTGTTGCGGGAGAAATCCCTGCCCGGGATCGATTTCCGCCAGCCGCTGGCCGTGGTCCGGGCGCTCAACGAAATGTTCCTGAGCCTCAAGCACGGCGGCCTCTTCTTCACTCTCTGGTACGGGGTCTACAACGTCCGCACGCGCGGGCTGGAGTACACCTCCGCCGGTCATCCGCCGGCGTTCGCGGTCTCGCCCGGCGAGACCCAGGCCCGGGCCTTGCGGCAGCCCGGTTTGCCGATCGGCACCTTGGCCAAGAGCACGCACCTCTTGGGGCGGGAGGTGTTGGCGCCCCGCTCCCGGCTCTACCTGTTCAGCGACGGATGCTACGAGGTCGTGGGGCGGGAGACCCAAAAGATTCTCAGCCTGAACGATTTCGAGGCCGTGCTGACCGAATCGCCCCGTGGCGGCGAAGCCGAGCCGGAGCGGATCGAACGGGAGATGCTGGCGCGCAGCCGCGATGGCAAGTTCGCCGACGACTTTACTCTGGTCGTGTTCGACTTCCCCGAATAAAAAATCGGTTGCCCGAATTCGATTCCGAAATCTCCACAAGGCGCGGGGGGAACTTTTTTGCAAAAAAGTTCCCCCCGCGCTTTAATTGAGCGATATGGGGCGTCATCGGCCGGAGGCCGGCGCCCCGGATCGGCGGGCCGGAGCGCCCACCAGTAGAGCTTATGCGAGAAGTCCGTCTCAGCGTTTGATCCGGTGTCGCCGCCTCCCGAACGCATCAAAAATCCCTAAACTTCCGGGATTGTTTGACGCTGTCTCGGGCGGGGCTCCTAGGCTGAAACGTCGATTCGAACTTCTCACGCAGGCTCTAAGGCAAGGGAATGCCGGCCGTGGCCAGATTTCTGCCCATTCTCGAATATCATTGCATCGCCGAAAAGGCCGATGGCGCCGCCTTTTCGCGCTCCTCCGTGCCGCCGGAAGCCTTCGCCCGGCAGGTGGAATGGCTGGCGGGGCGGGGTTTCCAAGCCGTCACCCTGGCGGCGGCCTTCGGCCCCGAGCCGCTGCCGGCCGGAATCCGCCCCGTGGTCTTCACCTTTGACGACGGTTATCTGGACGTGTTCGCAAACGCCCGGCCGATCTTGCAGGCGAGGCATTGGCCGGCCACGGTCTTCTGCTGCCCGGGGCTGACCCGGCCGGACGAGCCGCTGCCGGCGCCGCAGTGGGGGGTGGAGCTGATGAGCCACCGGCAGATGCGGGAGCTGGCGGCCGAGGGCTGGGAGATGGCCGGCCACACCCGCACCCATCCGCATCTGCCGACGCTCGCCACGGCCGGCAAGCGTGAGGAGATGGGCGGCGGCCGGCGGGAGCTGGAGGACATCCTGGGCGCGCCGGTGAACACTTTCGCCTATCCCTACGGTGATTTCGACGCCGAATGCGAACAGCTGGCCGCGGAGTGCGGTTTCTTCTGCGCGGTCAGCACCCGCAAGGGCAACCGGCACCGGCCGGAGGAGCGCTTCCGCCTGCGCCGGATCTTCATGCGGCCCGACACCCCGGCCGGCCGGCTGGCCCACCGGCTGGGGTTCTGGTACGACCTCCACCACCGCTGGCGGGGGTGGCTGGGCGGCCGATGAACGGCCGGGGCGGGTCGCGGTTGCACTGGCCCGGATTTCCCTTATAATCGGCGGCAGACCGGTCGACCCGCGCGGCGGCCGCGGCTATTTTGCAGACTGCTGGGGGAGTGGTGACATGGGCTTTTCGCGTCGCGTCCTGATCGCGCCGTCCCTGTTGGCGGCCGATTTTTCCCGCCTGGGAACCGAGCTCGAGCGCGTGCAGCGCGCGGGCGCGGACATGATCCATCTGGATGTCATGGACGGGCATTTCGTGCCCAACCTGACCATCGGCCCGCCGGTGGTGGCGGCCCTGCGAGCGGTCTCGACCCTGCATTTCGACGTGCACCTGATGCTGACCGACCCGGGCGCGTTCGTCGAGCCGTTCGTCAAGGCCGGGGCCAACGGGGTCACGATCCACATCGAGGCCTGTCCCGATCCGCGCGAGATTCTGGAGCGGATCGGCCGGCTGGGCTGCAAGCGCGGCCTGACCCTCAACCCGGATACGCCGGTCGACCGGATCGGTCCTTTCCTCGACCAGGTCGACCGCCTGCTGATTATGAGTGTCTTTCCCGGTTTTGGCGGGCAGAAGTTCATCCCTGGCAGCCTGGAGCGCATCGCCCGGGCCCGGGAACTGATCGGCGAGCGCGCGATCGAGCTGCAAGTCGACGGCGGAGTGACGGTGGAGAACGCGCCCGCCGTCCGCGAGGCCGGGGCCAACAATCTGGTGGCCGGCACCAGCTGTTTTCGCGCCCCCGATTTAGCGGCGGCCGTGGCCGCGCTGCGCGGCGAGGGATGAACGGCGGCCGGCCGCAATTTATGATTTATGAATGCCGAGTTATGATTTATAATTTGCCCTGCCGCAGAAAGCAGGGCGGGACGGAGAATCAGGCATGGAAATGTTTGGCTGGGACAGTCTGAAGAAACTCGGCACGCGCAAGCGGCCCGCGAACGGGGAAGCCACCCCCGCCACCAAGTGCGCCAAGTGCGGCGAGATGCTGATCAAGAAGGTGCTGGAGGACAACCTCAACGTCTGCCCCAACTGCGACCACCATCATTATCTCGATCCGGTCCGGCGGCTGGATTCGCTGCTGGACGAGGGCAGCTTCCAGGAGCGCGACGCCGATCTGACCAGCCTCGACCCGCTGGATTTCCGCGGCCCCAAGACCTATCTGGACAAGCTGGCCGAGGCGCGGCGCACCACCGGCCGGCTCTCGGCCCTGCTGGGCGGCGAGGGGCGGCTCAAGACGCGGCGGCTGGCCGTCGGCGTGACCGACAGCGCCTTCATCATGGGCTCGATGGGCTCGGTGGTGGGCGAGAAGCTGGTCCGGCTGTGCGAATTCGCCCTGGAGCAGAAGCTGCCCCTGCTGATGGTCTCCGGCTCGGGCGGCGGGGCGCGGATGTACGAGGGCCTGCACTCGCTCATGCAGATGGCCAAGACCTCGGCCGCGCTGGGCGACCTGGCCGCGGCCGGCCTGCCGTTCATCAGCGTGGTCACCGACTGCACCATGGCCGGCGTTTGGGCCAGTTGGGCGGCGCTGGGCGACATCATCATCGCCGAGCCCAAGGCCCTGGTCGGCTTCACCGGCCCGCGGGTCATCAAGACCACGATCAACTGCGAACTGCCGGCGGGGTTCCAGCTGTCGGAATTCCTGCTGGAGAAGGGCCAGGTGGACATGATCGTCCACCGCCGCGAACTGCGCGACCGCCTGGCCTCCATCCTCGACAAACTCTGCGGGGCGACGTCCGAATCGGCGGCGTGAACCGTGGGAACGTAGGCTCGGAGATTCTGGGAAAACTTTCTTGAAAGAAAGTTTTCCCAGACCCTTTCAAAGAACCTTGTTAACCTACGGTGCGCGTCCGGCCGATTCAGACGGTCGGCTTCGCCGCCGGCGACGGCCGAAGATGCGCTTGCCGAAAGAGCGCCGACCTATCTTGCTGAAGGTTCGCGCCGGCTGAGCCGGGTGAGAGTTTTTTGGCGGGGTTCGGGGTACCTTTTTTGTAAAAAAGGTACCCCGAAAAAAGGTTTT
>CAYMGG010000314.1:0-7410 GCA_964389915.1 uncultured Planctomycetaceae bacterium | reverse complement strand
GGGCCGTATCTCAGTCCCAGTGTGGCCGTACACCCTCTCAGGCCGGCTACCCATCTAAGCCTTGGTGGGCCGTTACCTCACCAACTAGCTAATAGGACGCGGTTTCATCCTTGAGCGGAAGGTCCGAAGATCCCAACCTTTTTACCCCAGCCCCATGCAGGGCCGTGGTCTTACCCGGTATTACCCACCGTTTCCAGTGGCTATCCCGGTCTCAAGGGCAGATTAACCACGCGTTACTCACCCGTCCGCCACTGTACAGGATTCCCGAAGGAATCTTTCCCGTTCGACTTGCATGTATCAACCACGCCGCCAGCGTTCGTTCTGAGCCAGGATCAAACCCTTCAATTAAAAGGTTTGTCTCACGAACCAGGCTAATGGTCCGCGAGAACTGGCATATCAAGAGAATCGATAAATCGAATCTCGGGTGTCGCAAGGAAAAACCGTTTTTAACGCGGTTTTTCCCTGATTGTCATTTACGACAATCAGGATTTTCAGGCTGCCTATTAAATTTTCAAAGATCGCTCGCCTGAACCAGCAGGCTTTTGCGACTAAATTTTTCGTTACACTTTCGAGTCGACACTCTTAGACAATAAAAAAACTGGCCGCCCCATCTTTACCACGGTAAGGCGATCAGCCGTGTGTCGTTCTCAAAAGGATTTTCAGAGCTTACTACTTTTTCTTCGAAGTTCAAGAACTTTTTTATTTTTTCTTTCGGCTCGAACTTCTTTTCGCAGGCGACTGTTTGTTTCCGTCGCTCAGCGGAAGGGCATACTCTACAGCGACTCTCAACAAAGTCAACATCTCTTTTTCTAATTTCTCACAAATGTTTTTTATATCCTACACATCAACCACTTACATCTACAGCGAAGCGGCATAAATCGGGCTTTTTTTCATCCCCTGCCGCCTCGTTTTCTGCGGATTTTGCCGGTTCGGCCCCTTAGCGACTGGGGCTAGCGCCGCAATTTTCGCGGATTCCTGACCGTGCCGTTGCCTTAAAAAGCCCTGAAATAGCGCTTTTTTTAGAGACCGGCTAGCTTTTCGCGCCTCATCGGCGCGCCGCTTCGCCCTTTCCCTGGCGAAAAAACCCTTTATTTCAGCATTTCGCCGCCCGCCCCACCCCAAACACGTCGAAACCATTCCGGCGATCTTTTTGCGGACTGCGCCGGCCTTCTGCCGCCGCTATTTCCCGCTCGCATTTAGCCTGAATAAGCCCGAAAATGCGGCCTTTTTGCAGCTGTTAAGGGCGTTGCGTTAAGCCTGAGTCCATGGTTGGCCAAACTAGGCTCCAATCGCCTCTAAATCAAGCCGAAATGGGCCCAGGCCGTGATTCGCGGCCACCTTCGCGGCATCATCGTGGCTCGGTCGCCCGCGATCCGCCATTTTTTTCAGCTTCGGCCTGCACCCGACCCCAAAAAAACGGCCGCCCAAACGGACGGCCGCTGTTTCTGCGGATAGGCTTGGGCCAAAAACTGGCCGTTTTACTGGTTTTTTTGCACTTTTATCCGTTCAATTTAATCGAGACTGATTTTGGGGAGCCTTTTTTGCAAAAAAGGTGCCCCAACCCCCGCCAAAAAACTCTCACCCGTCTCCCCCCGGCCCAAACGATAGTCGGCCGGCGATATTATTTCCAGTCTTTCAGCCCGTACTTCGCCAGGATGCGGGCCAGTTCGCCGTTGCGCCGCAGTTCCGCCAGGCCCTGGTCAAAAATCTCGGCCAAGCGGTAACCCTTCTCCTCGTGCGGCGTGAAGGCCGCATAGATCGGCTCCCGGTCCACTACCGGCCCGGCGGCCACGACCTTGTCGCCGGCGCCGAAATCATTGAGCCGATATTCCATCACCACCGGGCACTCCAAGGCCACATCGATGCGGCCGCAGAGCAGTTCGTTGATGTTTTTGTCCGTGGCTTCGTCGCCGCCGAACTGGACGATGTTGCCGGAGGAGAGGTTTTCCTTGATGTAATTGTTCAGCTCCGGACCGTAATCGTAATCGATGGCGCAGCCCAGCCGCCGCCCCTTGAGGCTTTCTACGCCGGCATAGCGCCAGGGGTCGCCGGCGCGCACGTAAAAGCCGGTTCCGGCGCGGCCGAAATCCTCGGCCGGCAAGACCAGGCCCGTGGCCTCCAACTGGCTGACGCCCACGACCACCTCGCACTGGCCGCTCTTGGCCGCCTCGAGCGCGTCGGTCCAGGTGGCGAGTTGGTAATCGATTTCCAAGCCGCGTTTCGTGAAAATCTGGCGCAACACCTCGATCATGTACCCTTCTTTATCCTGGCCGGGATGGGAATTGAACGGCGGCCACAGGTCGGCCCGCACCCGTACCACCTCGCCCGCCAAAGCCAGAACTCCGCACAACCAGATCAGAACCGCCAGCATGCCTATCCGCATCGGTGTTTCCCCCGTTTTGGGCCGTCAAAATGCCTCTGCATTATCCACTGGTTCCGGGAAGGCGATCTTGTTAGCCTCCTGTTCATCCTTTCCTTCCGCCTCTTGGGCTGAGGTTTTCGCCACCGCGCGAATCGTATCGGTGAGTTTCGCCAGTTCGTCGGTCAGAATTTTCATTTCATTCTCCCGGCGATTGACGATGCGCATCGTCAATTCCAGCTTGCGCTCGAGCAGTTGGACGCGATTCGTGACCTCCGTCAACAACAGGCTGAATTTTCGGTACTCTTCACGCTTGCGGCGCAACTCGGCTAGTTTGGCCTCATAATTAGTTATACGCTCCGCCACAGCCGGATTTTTTTTGCTCGCCCCCATTTGCGCAAGAAAAGTGAGTGCGGGCGTTTCCTGTTCGGCCTCCAGCAACAGAAGCTCGAGCTGTATTTGGGCCATCTCCCACCGTCCCTGGCTCTCGAGCAGAACCCGTCGCTCTAAAGTCACGTCACCAAAAATTTCCGCCGCCGTCTTTCCCAACTCCTGATGAGACTGGCTCATTGCAGTCTGAAACCGAGCCACAAAAGCGGTTCTAGCCAGGAGCGGATTGGCCGCCAGTAACTCGTCCACTCGCTGCTGGACTTGGCCGATTTTCTCAACTATATCCTGCAGGCGCTGGTGGGACTGCTTCAGCCATTGAAGTGTTTTTTCCAGCTTGCCCTTTTCCCGCAATGCCTGCATGTGCGCCTGTCCGCCGTCTCCATCCAAAGGATTGGCCGAAAGAGTGGCCTTGATCAGTGTCTGCCAGGCGGCGGCCGTCACTTGCAGCAATTGGCCGCAGGCAGCCCTCGCCGGAGCGGCGATCGACGGCTCGTTGCGTTGGCGCCATTCAGCGGCTCGATCAATATAGCTTAATAGTTGCGCGTACAAAGCCAAAGCTTGGTTGAGGGCATTAATCGCGGCCAGGTCGCTTCGGATGCCGGGCTGGGTCATCCCGCCGGAGCGCTCTGCTAGCGCATCCAATTGCTTAACCTGCTCACCTAAAAAAGCGCGGCAGGCGGCCAGATTCGGATCCTGGGGAGGCAGATGCTTAGTCCGTTCGGCCATTTCGATTTCGAACCGCATGCATTTAAGCCGCGCGGTACAATTCGCTCTCGCTAAAACAAGACCTTGGTCTTCTGTATCATTAGGCCAAAGCAGGTGCGACTGATCCGAAATTCTCTTTTCGCCATGCAGCAGAGCCTCTCTGACCATAGCCAGATATTGCGTATACTGCGGCTTGTCTTTTAGCTCCGCGAATGCCTTCTGATCGCGTTCGGCCGAAGCGACAATATCCTGTAGCCGACGGATGCACCCAACGCCGGAGGACAGTCGACTGGCGGCAACATTGATGCGCTCCCGTTCCTCGGCTGATAGCTGTGTCTGGCTGGCGGCCAGCGCTTTCTGCCCCTCCGCATCCAATTCGGTCTTGCCCTGGACGAAATCAGCGCTCGGTTCACCCAATCCGGCCGCAAGGCGCGATTGAACGTACAGCTCGGCCGCGCTTTGCAGCTCTCTCAAGCCTTGAGTCAGTTTTTGGGCCGCCGCGGTGGTCTGATCGTCGGCCGCGCCCGCCGGCCAGGCTGCCAGCAACACGGCTGTCACGCACCTTGCCAGGCCCAAACCTCTTCCCATCTTCGCTCTCCCGGCACCGAATAACGACCCGATCAAGCCCACAAATATCGCCTTAAAAAACGTGTCAAACGGGACAAGTCTCCGCGTTTTCCGGCTGCTCCAACCCCCAGGGGTTCCTGCACGCATTTGAATAATCTGGTCACCTGCCCGACAGGGCGGAAGGCGGGAAATAATTGTAACCGCCCGGACAAAACTTGGCAATATTCCGTCACACTCACTGCAGCGAGGAGAGAATATGGATGATCTCGTGTTCGTCGCCGGCGGAAAGCAGCGCCTCCAGCAGCCAGTCTTCTTGTAGAAAGCTGGTGGCGATCCATTTGTAGAATTGCAGGTAGACTTTGTCGTCGTAGGAGGGGGCGGTGATGCCGAAGAAGACGTGGACCGGCTGGCCGTCGGGCGCGTCGTACCAGACCCCCTCCCGGCTGCGGGCGAAGATCAGGGCCAATTGCTTGGGCTGCAGGCTGCGCACGTGGGGCACGGCCAAACCCTGCCCTACGGCCGTGGAGCACTGCCGTTCGCGGTTGACGAAATCCTTGTGAAATTTGCTGCGGTTGCGCACCTGTCCGGTCAGCATGAACAGATCGGTCAGGTCCTCGACCACCTCGTCTTTGAGCCGGACTAGTTCCCGGTTACGGTCGGCCTCGGGGTCGAGGCTGGACAAATGGCCGTGCGGCAACTCCAGACAGACGAACTCGGCCTTCAGATAGCGCGCCACGTACATTCTTGTCGGCTTTCAATCAATTATCGGGGGAGGGCGCAGTCGTCCCTTTCTCCCCAACCACCGCTCCTCATATAGCAATTTACAATTTTTCGCAAGATAGAGCTTTATTGGGCGTCGGCGGACCAAAGACAGAATAAAGTTTTCTAGTTGTGCTATTTATTGACTAATCTCCGGTTAGGAAAGTATCATGGCAGTAGCGGCAGCCGACTCACAAGTTTGAGGAACTCTCCATGCCGGGCGCAAGCTCCGACACCAGGTACTATATCCACATGCGGCATATTTTGCGCGGCGTATTGAGCGGGGCCGCCGTTTTTGTCATTGTCAGCGCCTGTCTGCTGACCATGTATCTGCTCTCCTGGCAGGCCCGCCAGGACGCGATCCGGCGGGATCTGATTCATTCCGCCACCGAAGTGGCGGCAGTGGTCGATCCGGTTCTGCACGAGCAGCTTAGCCGGCCGGAACAGACCAACAGCGACCTCTATCGGCGCGCTCTGGCCCCGCTGGTTCGGTACCATCGCGCCCACCCTAACCTGTACTATGTCTACACCATGGTCCTCCGTGACGGGAAATTCTGCTTCGTCCTGGACACGGCCAATGATCCGACCGCGCCCCGGTTGGATGAAAACGTCAAACCTTCGACCGTCATGGAGCTATACGACGAATTCACCCCCGCCGAAACGCAAGCTCTGCTCCAGAATATTTATGGTCGCAACCTGGCTTATGCCGAGATTATCCCCAGCAGCGATTCGTTCGGCACCTTCGTCAGCGGTTTTGCCCCCATTCCGGACGCCGCCGGCCGGATCGTCGCTTTCGCCGGGGTGGATATCGCCCTGAACTTTTTCAATCAGGAGTTCGCCAACGTCTACTCGGCCGGCCGGCTGACCCTCATCCTGGCCCTGGCGCTGAGCCTGCTGGTGGGCGTGAGCGTCTGGCACCACTCCCTCCATTCGGCGCGGCAGGAAACCGCGCTGCGCGAGAACGAGCGGCAGTTTCGCGAGCTGGTGGAGCTGATGCCGGCCATGATTCTGGAGACCGACCCGGCGGGGCGCATCCACTATGCCAACCGGCTGGCGCAGGAAACCCTGGGCCGCCCCACCGCCCCCCTGGTCGACCGCGAGATGAGCACCCTCTTCGACACGCCCGAGGACCGACGCCGGCTGGTCGAGGACATGCAGGCCCTCGCCCACGGTCAGCCTCCCGCCGGCCGGGAGGCGACACTCCGCCTGCCCGGCGGGGGCGAGTTGCAGGTCGGCCTGCGCCTGACCACCCTGCGCCAGGCGGTGCAGGCCCGGGGCTATTACCTGCTGCTCTGGGACATGACCGAGCAGCGCCGCCTGGAGCGGCAGCTGCGGCAGGACGAGAAGCTCAAGGCCATCGGCCAGCTGGCCGGCGGCGTGGCTCACGATTTCAATAACCAGCTGACCGTAATTCAGGGGTTCGCCGCGCTGATTGCCAAGTCCACGCAGGTCCCGCCCCTGATCCAGGAACATTGCCGCCTGATCCTCGACGCCAGCCGGCATTCGGCCGCCCTGGCCCGGCAGCTCCTGGCCTTTGCCCGCAAGAGCCCGCTTAAAACCTCGACGCTCAATGTCAACCAACTGGTCAAGGAAACCGCCGCCCTGCTCCACCCGGGCCTCAACCGCGTGATCGCCCTGGACACCGATCTGCGGGCATCCCCCGCAACCATTCGCGGCGACGCCTCGCAGCTGGAAAACGCCCTGCTCAATCTGGCCTTCAACGCCCGCGACGCCCAGCCCAAAGGCGGCCGGCTGAGCTTTGTCACCGAAAACGTCCGCCTTTCGGCCGCCGAGGCCGCCGCACTGGCAACCGACCTGCCGGCCGGCGAGTATGTCCAGATCGCCGTAGCCGATCAGGGGCCGGGATTGACCCCTGAAGCCCAACTCCACCTCTTCGAGCCCTTCTTCACCACCAAGCCGATCGGCCAGGGCACCGGCATGGGCCTGGCTTCGGTTTACGGTTCGGTCAAACATCACGGCGGGCACATCTACTGCCAAAGCCGCCCCCAGGCAGGCGCAACCTTTTATATCCTGCTGCCGGCAGCCGCAGAGAGCGCGGCCGCCGAGTCGGCTCCGCCCGCTGCGGCACTGGCCGGCAACCTTAAAATCATGGCGATCGATGACGAGGCGGCGGTGACCGAGCTGGTCAGCGAGACGCTGACCGGGCTCGGTCTGACCGTCGAGGGCTGGACCGATCCGCTGGCGGCGATTGAACGCTATCGTGCGGCGGCCAAAGAATTCGACGTGATCCTGCTGGACATGATCATGCCCGGGTTGAATGGGCAGGAAACCTTCGAACAACTGCGTCAGATCAATCCGTCGGCCCGGATCATCCTAGTCACCGGCTATAGCGCCAGCCGCGACGCCGAACGCTTGCAGCAGGCCGGCGCTTGCGGCCTGGTACTCAAGCCGTTCACCGGCGAACAACTCGCCGAGGCCATCGCCCGGGCGCTCAAGACGCCAGCAAAGAGTTGAAGACCCGGGCCCCGCGCAGACGTTTCTCCAGCACCTCCTCGGCGTAGCGGATGCCCAGAGCGCAAAAAGCCGCGCCGGCGTCGGGCTGGGCGCTGGCCGCCGCCGCGGTCAGGCCGTTTCGGCCCCGCGCCGCCAGGGCCGCATGGACCGCGGCC
>CAYMGG010000313.1:1829-7413 GCA_964389915.1 uncultured Planctomycetaceae bacterium | reverse complement strand
AGGTGGCCTAGTTTTGCTCGCCCGACCTGGCCCTGTTTTACTCGCCCGCCGCCATCCTGCCGCAAAAAGCTCAACACCTGATGAGGCACGCTAGCATTCATATGACCACGAAGGTCTACACCCATATTTCGCTGGGGGACAAGGCCGAGGCGATTGACGTTCTGCCGGAGAGTCCGTCGATTTTTCAATGCAGTGGCGCTGGTGATCAGCCCGAGAAAGTGACCAGTTATTTGACCAAAAACCCGGTTACGAACCATCAAAATCGAGCGGAATCGAGCGCTCAGGCGAAATCGGGCGGGGAAAATAAAAGCGCCGAAACCCCTTTGGTATCAGGGATTTCGGCGCAAAATACTTGGGGCGAGAGACCGGGCTTGAACCGGCGACCTTCAGAGCCACAATCTGACGCTCTAGCCAGCTGAGCTACTCCCGCCGTGAATTATTACGCGATCCGATGCTGGATGCGGACAGGTCAGCAATTTCCGGAGGCGCGAGTGGGTAGTTTAGCGCGCGGGGCCGGTTTTGCAAGTCTTTTTCTGCCCCTGGGCCGGAGTCGGGGCGGATTGACGCTGGAGGAACGGGTGGGACGGCTATAGGTGGGGCTGTCAACGCGGGCAGGCCACGGCGAGCGGGGAAGTTTTTTATGGCAACCGGAAGCACGGTCATGGTTTTCGGTTGACAGCGGTCGCCGAGAACAGCAAAATCAATTACGGTTGAATCCCGATTTTTCGCGGTTTCAATATGTTGATTGGCGGCCATTTTGTTTGTCCGGGCGATCTGCGCTTGCGGAAAACGGTTACGCTTTATCCTTAAATAAGCGCCGCTTATTTTACCAGGGAGTCGAGTAGTCATGGCCAAGTCCAAAAAGCGTAGCATGCGGCAGAGCGATTCCAGCAGCTCCAGCGCCGCCAGCCGGCGCGGGCGCGGCAAGGAAGCCGCTTGGAAGCGCAGCAAAAGCCTGGCGATTGTCCTGGGCTGCGTGATTTTCATCATTTGGATCCGCATGATTGCCGGCTGCCTCTTCGGTGGCGGCGATGGCGGCAGCGGCGGCGGCCTCAAAGACTTCCCCTACACTTATATGACCGAAAAAACCTTCCAACTGCGGGTCATCAAGAGTGACAAACCCCAAAAAGTGCCGCTGGAAGATCCGGAAGGCTCGGGCGAGCTGCTCTGGGAAGCCTATGAATGCAACAATCCCGAGTGTCCCTTCATGGTCGAGAAGGGCAAGCCCTACGTCTTCCCTTACGTCATCCCCGAGCGCAAGAACCCGCCGGCGCAGCAGCCGCAGGGGCCTGACGGCATGCCCATGCCGGATGATTACATGTTCACTCCGCCCTTCTGCCCCTTGTGCAAGGAAGTCGGCAAGGAAGCTTATAACGTTACGCGCCACCTGACCGAAGAGGGCAAGCAGAAGCTGGAAGAGTATCGCCAGCAGTTGATGAAGAAGAAATAATCGCTGGCCGCAAAAAGCACCCTTGACGGATTAAGCGGCGGCCCCCGGCGTGCCGGAGTGGCTGTCTTTTCCAACGCGGTTCAAAGGGAAAGACCTCGGACGCGCCCGGCAATTTTTCCTTCCGTCAGGCGAGAGCGGGGAAGGGGGAGGGGCGAGCGCGCTTCGGACAACCTTCCCTGTCCCGACCCTTCCCTAGAGGGGGAGAGCGCCGCCAGTACCGCAATTGCCGCTTATTTTACGAAGCGTTGTGTCTAGCCAACGCTCCGCCTTCAAGAGTCCGCCGTGAATCTTCAATCCGAAAACTTCGGCCCGGAGGTTGCCGCAACGCCGCAGGCGGGTGGTGGCGGCCCGGCCGCAGCCGTGGGGCCGGCGTTGGGTTGGCTGGGGGTAGCGGCGGTGGCGGCGATCCCTCTGGCTTGGCCGTGGGGCCTGCCGTTTCTGCCCAAGCGCGACCTCAATCTGACCCTCTTCGATTTTCTGGTGTGGGCGGCCGTGTTTGCCTGGTTCGGGCGGCTGTTCTTGCGGCCGGAAGCTAGGGCGGCCGAGCGTGGCTGGCTGCGCCGGTGGGCGGGAGTGGTCTGGCCGGGGGCCTTGCTTTGGGCCGTATCGGCCGCCAGCTTGGCCGCGGCCCGGCCGCTGGACGCAAAAGCGCTCCTCCTGGCCGGTAAGCAGGCCCTACAGTGGACCGAATACCTGCTGCTTCTGCCGCTGGTGGCGCTGCCACTGGTGGCCGAGGCGCGGTGGCGGCGGCGGGTCTGCTGGGGGCTGACGGCCGGTTTGGTCGTGGCGCTGGCTACGGTGGCGGTTCGGACCCCGCTGGCGGCAGTGTTGAGCGGCAAGCAGTTGCCTTTCTTTGTCGGCGGGCTCTGGGGTAATCGGCACTCCATGGGGGCGGCATTGGCCGTGGCCCTCTGCCTGCTGGTCGACTGGGGGCTGGCCAAGGCGGCGCGGCCTTCGGCCGAACCGCCGGCGGATCTGCCCTGGGCGGTCCTGCCGGCCGTACTGCTGCCGATTCTGGCCTTCTATCCGCTGCTCTCCGCCGGCCCGGCTTTTGGGGCGCTGCTCGGCCTGGCCGTGGTCTGTCTGCGGCGGCTGCCGCGGGGCGGCGGGTTGCTCTTTTTCTTCATGCTTTTCGTTCTGGCCGGCGGCGCCGGGCGGGAGAAGGGCAAGCTGCTTATGGAGTCGATTCAGTCCTATCGGCCGGTGCGGGAAGCCTCCGGACTGACGGCCAGCCGGCCGACCATGCGCTTCATGCGTTGGGCGGCGGAGTTGAACCTGATCTACCGCCACCCCTGGCTGGGGGTGGGCTGGGGGCAGTACCAGCGCCGGCTGGGCGATTATTACGGCGACATTCCCTATCCCGAAGGGACGACCGATAAGCCGGAATTGTACGACCTGGAGGCCAACGAACCGTTCACCTTCTCCTGGTTTTTGGTGACGGCCGGCGAATCTGGGCTGATCGGGCTGGGGGCGCTGTTTCTGCTGCTGGGGGAACTGGCGGTCCGGGCCGTCGGCCGACCCGGCCGGGGGCCGTGCCTGCTGGCCGGCGGAGTTTTGGGCGCGGTGCTGGCCCTGCTGGTGGCGGGGATCTTCACCCATCCGCTGACCCGGGGGGTGGGGCCGCTGGTCGGTCTGCTGTTGGCGGTCAGCGCCTGTCCCGAGCCGCCGGTTGTCGGCGAAACCGCGGCCTGATCCGGGCCGGACGATTGGCCGGGGCGGGACGCGGCGGGATGTCCGGAGGCGGTTTTTTTCTTTCTGGGGCTTGCCATGTTGGATAGATTTTTCGCGCGGGTCTTGGAGAATCGCGACTACCCGGCCAGCGGTCCGGTGCTGATCGTGGCTTTGGGTGACAGCGTTACCCAGGGGTGCATGGAGGCGGGCGTGACCGACTATCGGCACGTCTATCATCGGGTGCTGCAAGCCGAGTTGGAGACGCGCTGGCCGGGAACGATTTTCAGCCTCATCAATGCCGGCGTGGGCGGGCAGACCGCGGCCGGCGGTCAGGCCCGCCTGGAGCGCGATGTAATCCGGCCGCAGCCGGACCTGGTCATCTGCGGTTTCTGTCTGAACGATTGCGGGGCGGGGGCGGCCGGGCTGAACGATTATCGCCAGCGGCTGCTGCGGATCGCCCGCGAGATCAAGTCCCGCACTCTGGCGGACCTGATCTTTCTGACCCCGAACTTCATCGCCAGTCGTGACAACGAGCGCGTGGCGGAAGTTCATCGCGGTTTCGCTACCCAGTTGATCGCCCGCCAGACCGACGGGACGCTGGCGGCCTATGTGCGGGAGCTGCGGGCCGCCGCGGCCGAGGTCGGGGCCCCGGTGGCCGACGTATACGCCGCCTGGGAAAAGCTGGCCGCGGCGGGCGTGGACACCACCGCCCGGCTCTGCAACGGCCTCAACCATCCCGATCAGGAGGGGCAGCGCCTGATCGGGACCACGATTCTGGAACTGCTGGACCGCGCGCGGAGGGGCGGCGATGAATAATGACCGAACTGGCCGGTATTCGGCCCGGGGCAGGGCTTGGTTGGGAGCTGCGCTTTTGGGGGTGGTAGGCTGGTTGGGCGGGGTCGCCGGCGCCGAGGAGGACGCCGTGCCCGGAGTGTTCGAGCCGGTCGCGGCCGTGCCGGTCAAGCGCGAGGCGCCCAAGAGCACACCTCCGGCCGCGACCGAACAGGAGATCGTGCCGCTCTCCGAAGCGATCGCCGGGGTGAAAAAACCGGCGCGGCCCACTCCACCGACGCCGACACGGCCCGCTCCGCCGGCGGCCAAAGTGAAGGTTTTGGCCGAGACCGGGCCCGAGCCGCAGCCGATCGAGAAGCGGCCCGCTCCGAAAGCGCAACCGCCAGCGCCGCCGCCGGTCGTGACCGCTCCGGTCGAGCCGGCCGTTCCGGTGGCAACCAGCCAGGCGCGGCCGAGTCTGCCCGTTACCCCCAATAACCCGCCCGCGGCCGAAGCGGCCGGTGAAGCGGCGGGCCCGGCAGTGGCCGTCTTTGCCGGGCGGGCCATCGGCAAGGAGGAGCTATACCGGGCCCTGCTGCAAGCTCACGGGCCGGAGGTCTTCTCGGCTATGATCGACCGGGCGTTGCTGGCCACCGAGCTGCAGCGGCGAGGGGTTGCCGTGGCGCGGGAGGAGATCGAAAAGACCTTCGCCCGGCACGAAGCCAAATATCGGGCCCAGGCGGGCGAGAAAGCCGATTTCTCCGTGGTGATTCGCGACACCTACGGCATGACGGTGGCGGAATACCAGGACCAGGTGGTCTGGTCCGATTGCGCGCTGAGCAAGTTGACCGAACAGGAGCTTAGCATTTCGGACGCCGACCTGTTCAATTATTTCTACTCCAACCAGGATAAATATACCCAGCCGGAGGAGGTGCGGGTTTCGCACATTCTGATCAGCCCTCTGGCCCTGAGCCAGAAGAGCGAGAAGATCAGCCGTTCGGCCGGACCGGAAGAGTGGAAGCTCGCGCTGGAGAAGATTCTCGAGATCCAGGATCGATTGCGGGCGGGGGCCAATTTCGCGGCCTTGGCCAAGGAGTTCTCGCACGACACCAAGTCCGGGGCGCGGGGTGGGGATCTGGGCTTCTTCGCCCGGGGGGTGATGCTCAAGCCCTTCGAGGACGCGGCCTTCGCCCTGCCGGTGGGCGGGGTCTCGGACGTGGTCAAGACGATCTACGGTTATCATCTGCTGACCGTGACCGACCGCACCCAGAGTCGGCCGCAAGCTTTCGGCGACATCAAGGACCAGGTGCGGGCCGACTATCGCGAGTACATGACCTCCGGCCACGCTGCGATGCTGCTGGGGCAGCTGCGGCTGCGAGCCCAGCAGGACGGGCGGCTCAAGATCCTCGAGCCCCTGCTGCAACGCGGGCCTTGAACCGGCCGCGTAGAGCGGTTGGGGGAGTTTCCGAAAACGCGGGCTTAGTGCAATTCCCCGCAAATAAGGGGTAAGCGGCGGCGGCCTAACCTTACGTCTCCCCCTCCCTCCGGGAGGGGGTTGGGGGGAGGGAGAGGAACTGTTGGGCTCCAGGCAGCCTCCCCCACCCGGACCCTCCCCCCGGAGGGGGGGGACTACCCCGGCAACAAAGCCCCCGTTAAATAGGGGCCGTAAGGGTTCGTTTACGGCCAGGTCGG
>CAYMGG010000313.1:0-1819 GCA_964389915.1 uncultured Planctomycetaceae bacterium | reverse complement strand
GAGATATGCTTAGTTTTCGGTCAAGTGCGGGTTTGCTTTTGAGGCCAGCCCATAGCCTTCAGGCAGAGCCTAGTCGCGCAGCGCCGCCCGGGCTTCGGCCAGGGTGAGCCGGCCGTCGTACAGAGCCTTGCCGGTGATGATGCCGAAGAGCGGCAGGGCGCGCAGAACGCGGATATCGTCGGCCGAAGTCACGCCGCCCGAGGCGATGACCGGCACGGGGCAGATTTCGGTCGCTTCGCGCATGGCCGGCAGGTTGACGCCCTGAAGCGCGCCGTCGCGGCTGATGTCGGTGTAGACGACCCCGGCCGCGCCCGTGCCGGCTAGGCCGGCCAGGAAATCGCGGGCCGCCGTGCGGCTGGTCTCGGTCCAGCCCTTGACCGCCACGAAGCCGTCGCGCGCGTCGACGCCCACGACTACCCGGCCGGGAAAGGCCGCGGTGAGTTCCAGCAGGAAGTCGCGGTCCTCCAGCGCGCGCGTGCCCACGACCACGCGGCTTACGCCGGCTTCGATCAGGCGGCGGGCCTTGGCCAGGTCGCGCACGCCGCCGCCGACCTGGACGGGGATGGCCAGTTCCGCGGCGATCTGGCGGATGAAGGGCTCGTTTTGGCTTTCGCCGTCGAACGCGCCGTCGAGGTCGACCACGTGCAGGAAGGTCGCCCCCTCGTCGCGCCAGCGCTTGGCCGCGTCCACGGGCGAGTCGGCATAGACCGTCTCCCGGTCGGCGCGGCCCTGGAAGAGGCGCACCGCCTTGCCGTTTTTGATGTCAACTGCGGGGATGATGTGCATCGGGCGCTCCTGTCGTTGAAAGCCTTGGGTTCCGCCTGAAAACGCGGCGCGGGCTGGTCCGAAATGCGGTTCCCGATTGCCGGGAATGGAGATTTCGTTTTCATCCGGGCCCAGAAAAAGGCGCTTTTCAGGCATTGCCTAGTTTATGGTCCGACGCCGGCAATGCCACAGCAAAAGCCGGTTTTTTGGCGCTCCGGAAGGGCGGCGGAGCGGTTTCGCCGGAAGGCGCGGAATTCGAAAAAGCAACATTTCTTAGGCTGGCGGCGTTTCGCTGCCGGACTTGAAACCAGGGAGAAGAGGCGCAGATGGGACAGGCGGTCAAAGGTGTGTTCAAAAGCGAGCGGAGCGGCGGCGGAACTCTGCGGGCGGCGGAGCGGTCGTTTCAGGCCGTGCCCGGCGATCCGATCGTGCCGGCGGAACTGGCTCGTTCGTGCGGACTGGTGGAGGGCGCGACCGTGGCCGGCGAGGCCGAGGCCGGCAAGCGCGGCCTGACCCTGACCCGGATCGACTCGATCTGCGGCCTGGCGCCGGCGGATTTCGGCCGGCGTCGTAGTTTCCGCGACCTGGTGGCCATCGATCCGCAGGAGAAGTTCGACCTCGCGGGCGGGGGCGAGACGGCGATGCGCATCGTGGACCTGGTCGCGCCGCTGGGCAAGGGCACGCGGGCCCTGGTCGTGGCCCCGCCCAAGGCGGGCAAGACCACGCTCCTCGAGCAGATAGCCGCCGCCATTCGGGGCTCCGAGCCGGCCGCGCGAATCATCGTGCTGCTGGTCGACGAGCGGCCCGAGGAGGTGACGCATTTTCGCCGCACCGTGGACGCCGAGGTGCTGGCCAGCTCCAGCGACGCCAGCATCTCGGCCCACACCGAATTGGTGGAGCTCACCCTGGCGCACGTGCGCTGCGAGCTGGAATGCGGCAACGACGTGGTTCTGCTGGTCGACAGCCTGACCCGCATGGGCCGGGCCTTCAACCTGAAGGGCACCGGCCGGCGCGGCCAGACCATGTCCGGCGGCCTGGAGGCCGGCTCGATGGA
>CAYMGG010000312.1:0-7453 GCA_964389915.1 uncultured Planctomycetaceae bacterium | reverse complement strand
GCGCGGAGTGGCGGTAGCGGTGAAGGCCGCCAGCGGAATCTGGGGAAACTCCGAAACGATCCGCCCCAAAGCCAGGTAGTCGGGGCGGAAATCATGCCCCCATTCGGAAATGCAGTGCGCCTCGTCGACGGCGAAGAAGGCCAGGCGCAGCTCGTGCAACCAATCGACGAATCCTGGCGAGTTGAACCGCTCGGGCGAGACGTAAAGCAGGTCCAGTTCATCCCGGCGCAGGGCCGAGGCGGCGGCCGCGCGCTCGGCGGCGGTGGTCGTGCTGTTCAGGCTGGCCGCGCGCAGGCCGTTGGCGCGGGCGGCGTCGATCTGGTCCTTCATCAGGGAGATGAGCGGGCTGATGACCACGCAGGCCCCCTCGCGCAGGCGGGCGGGGAGCTGGTAGCAGAGGGACTTGCCGCCCCCGGTGGGCATGACGGCGAAGACGTCGCGCCCCGCCAGGACGGCCCGGACAATGGCCTCCTGGTGGGGGCGAAACGACCGAAAACCGAAGATCTCGGTCAGGACGGCGGTCAGCCGGTCGGACATGTCGCCGCCTTGGCCGCTGCGGGCCCGGCTCAATCGAAGCGCGCGTCGAGGAAGCGCTTGAAGTTGCCGCTGAAGAGGTTGTGCACGTCACGGGCGATCTCGGCCTCGGTCAGGCGCCAGCCGGTGCGGTGCAGGTCGCAGTACTTGTCCTGCAAGACCAGGGCGATCAGCCAGCGGCTGTGGGCCCACTTGTAGATCACCTGGTCGAGCACCCGGGCGTCGCTATGCTGGGGCACGTGGCTGAGGCCCAACAGCTCCACCCGCATCCGGGTCATCTCGTTGATGGTGTAGGGATCGTTCAGGAACCACCAGCAGCCGAAGGGCAGGAAGTTGGCGAACTTGCGGGCGGCGATGACGAGCTCGTGCTGGTTCTCGCGCGAGAGCATGGTCATCATGAACTTGTTGTGCGGATACTCGGCGCACAGGTAGTAGACCGCGTCGATGCTGGCCTTGGCCACCGCGTCGCCAGCCAGGCGCAGCCCGGGGTTGACCTGGCGGCGCACGCCGATCATCAGGGCCATGGGCAGATTGAGCTCGCGGCAGACCGGCAGGACGCACTTCTCCAGCAGGCGGGAGCAGTCGCTGTTGTCCTGCGGGTCGAAGCTGTCGGAGAGGGAGACGGCCATGTATAGCGGATTAATCTTTTCGGCCCAGTCCTTGAGGAAGCGGCAAACCTCGGTGGCGCACTTCTTGTCCAGCCCCTTCTTGACCGCATAGCCCCAGCCTTTGAGCCGCTCGACGGCGCCCGACCAGTTCATCAGCAGGCCGTCCAGGCGCAGGGCCGCCTGGAAGCGCGGGTCGCGCGCCCCCTCGGCCTCCCAGACCGGCCGTTCGAGGTTGTCGAAGGGGTCGTTGGTCATGACCACGGCTTCGAGGTTGGCCACCCGGAAGACGTCGTCGATGTGCTGGCCGGGGGTCTTGGCGGCGAAATAGGCCCGGTAGGCGTTCAGGTCGCGCGAACTGGGGTCCAGCCCCAGCATGCCCAGGGTGGTGAGCACGCCCCGGGCGGCCTCGCTGACGGGGGAATTTTCGATAAACACTTTCTGCCAAACCAGATCCGCCTGTTCGCGCTTGCTCAGACTGAAGAAATGATCGTAATCCATGCGCACATAACGGAAGACTTCGGCGACGAGATAATGATAGGTCAAAAGCTCGTCAATTCCCCAGAGGAGCAGATCGTTGAACCGGGCGTCGTAAATATGGGTGTGGAGGTCGTAAATCGGAGCGCGGTGCACGGTCTCCCAGATCTTCTGCCGCAGGATATCTTCCGTCTGAATCGTCATCTCTTCCCCTTTCTCACCCGGCGCTGGACCGGTAAGCCATGTAAATCGACAGCCCGCACCGGCAGAACGTCCCGTCTGCCGCCTGCTCAAGCCCCTGGTGCTCTGCCGGCCACAATTTAACACTCACCGCCGGGCGGGTCAAGAGGCGGAAACATATCGCCGGCCACCGCTTTCCGGGCATAGCCGACCAAAATACTGCGATTTCTTTTGCCAACGGGGTTGGGTTTGTCGAAATAGGCGGTAAAATTAAGTCGGTGAGGGAGAAACCTGCAAACGGGAGACTCCCGATGAAAATATTGTTTCTGACTCTGGCCCTGGCCAGCCTGCTGGTTTTGCTGCTGATCGCGCTTCGCCCCGCAGAAACGGCCCAGGCCGGTCCTCTGCCCGAACCTACGGAGGCCCCCGCCCACGTGAAACTCAACCCCCTGACGGCCGAGGAGGCGCGGGTCATCCTGCACGGCGGGACCGAAGCGCCTTTCGTCGGCCGGTACACCGATCACTTTGCCGCCGGCTATTACACCTGCCGGCAGTGCGGAGCCCTGCTCTACCGCTCGCAGGACAAGTTCCGCTCCGACTGCGGCTGGCCGGCCTTTGACGACGAGATCCCCGGCGCCGTCAAGCGCCGTCCCGACCCCGACGGCCGGCGCACGGAGATCGTCTGCGCCACCTGCGGCGGACATCTGGGGCATGTCTTCAGCGGCGAGCACCTGACGCTCAAGAACGTCCGGCACTGCGTCAACTCGATCTCGCTAAGCTTCATGCCGGCGTCGGAGGTTAAACTGGGGCGGGCGATCTTCGCCGGCGGCTGCTTCTGGGGCGTCGAGTATTACCTGCAACAGGTTCCGGGCGTGCTGGAGACCACGGTCGGTTATATCGGCGGGCACACCGAACACCCGACCTACAAGGAGGTCTGCACCCATACGACCGGACACGCCGAAGCCGTGGAGGTCCGTTTCGATCCGGTCCGGACCGATTTCGAACGTCTGGCCAAGCTGTTCCTGGAGATTCACGACCCGACTCAGGTCGAACGCCAGGGCCCGGACATCGGCGACCAGTACCGCTCGGCCATCTTTTACACCGACGAAACGCAACACCAGACGGCCGAACGGCTGCTCAACATCCTGCGCCATTCCGGGCTGAAAGTGGCCACCCAGCTGGTCCCGGCCGGGACCTTCTGGCCGGCCGAAGACTATCATCAGGACTATTATCTGCATAACGGCTCGGCCCCGTACTGCCACACCCGGACCAAGCGCGACTGGGGGGACAAGCCCTAGAAAATTGCCGTCCCGACCGGCGAGAGGGCTGGCCCCGAGGGCAGCAAATCAAGGGGGGGACGAACCGAAGTTCGTCCCCCCCGTTTTTATTCATCGCCCGGACCGCCCGGCCTGGGCCAGTCGGGCGGCGGCCGACCCGGACCTGGCAGCGGCCCGCCGGGGCCATCCGGACCGCCGGGGAACAGGCCCGGCGGCGGCCGGTGGAAGGGGCGGGGCATGGGCAGCAGGTCCTGGTAATTCTCCTGCCACTGCTTGGCCTGCTCCGGAGTCAGGACCGCGGCGATCTCGTCGCGCAGGGCCTTGATCTCGGCGTCCATGCGGGCGAATTCCTGCTGGTGGAAAGCCATCAGCTTCTCGTGATGCTGGTGGATGATCTTTTCGATCCGCCCGCGTTGGTCCGGAGTCAGCCGCAAACCGGCCTCCAGCCGGTCGGTGATCTGGCCGGGAATCCTCTCGGGATGTTCGAAGACGTGGCGCATGTGGTAGTGCCAGAAAAGCACCGTGCCCGCCGCCCCGATCGCCACGCCGCACAAGAGCAGCACCAGCCCCAGCAGCAGGAGCTGCCAGCGCTCGCGGGCGGAGGGGGCGATCAGATAATGCGGAGGCTGGTTCGGGGCAGAATCGCTCATGCGGAATCTCGTTGGCGGTTGCGAAATGCGGCCTACAGTTCGGTCAGAAATTGGGTCAGCGGACTGGCCCAGACATTGAGGCCGACCAGCTCCTCCCACGGCCCCAGGGCCAGCGCAACCAGCACCGCCGCCGCGGCCGCCGAACCGGCCGCCAAGCTCCAGAGCGCGACTAGGTTGCCCCGCTGCCGGGCGCGGATCTTGCGCCACAGGCCGGCTTCGATCGCCAGCGGGGGGGGCGGGCAGCGCCGGGCCAGGCCCGCCAGCCGCTCGATCGATTCCAAACCATCCAGGGGTTCTAGTCCGTCCATGACCAACCCTCTCCCAACTTCTTGGCTTCCACCAGCACCCGCAGTTTCTGCCGGGCCCGGTGCGCCCGCATCTTGGCCGTCGCCACGTTGACCCCCAGCCGGAGGGCGATCTCGGCCAGCGGGCACTCCTCGAAATACATGAGCGCCAAAACCAGCCGGTCCGCTTCCGGCAGCTGTGCCAGCAGATTTTTCAGCAACTCCAGGGCCTGCTCCGGCGAAGGTTTCTGCACCGGTGCGGGCGGATCGGCCTGGTCCCATTCGGCCAGGCTGGTCTGACGCGGCTGGCGGGCGAGCTTCTGCCAGTGCCGGTAGCCGACCCGGGTGGCGATGCGCCGCAGCCAGTGCTCGAAGGGCGCTTGCGGGCGGAAATTGCGCAGCCCGAAATACGCCTCGACGAAAACGTCCTGGACCAGCTCCTCGCAGACCGCCGCATTGCGGCAAAAACGCCACATCTGCCCGGCGATGGTCCGCTCGTAACGGCGGACCAACCGGGTGAAGGCCTCTTCGTCGCCGGCGAGGCTGGCTTGGATTTCGCCCCACTCATCGTTGTCGGTCACGCCCTGATCCCGGAAAACCCCGTCGCCAGGCTGTAAATCCCTGGCCGCTGCTGTTTGCCGTCCCGGGTCTTCCTTGACCTGGCCGTTCGCGCCAGACTCGCTCGCCGAATCGGACACCCGCCGGTTCCGGAGAGGGCTCAATCGCTCCCGTCCGTTCCGGCGCGCCATCCTGGTTAATACTCTATCGTATGGAGGGGTAACCGCTATTTCGGAAAAATAAAATTTAAAAAACTTTTCACGCGATTTACAGGGGTTTTGCCGACGGTTGTCGGTCACTGTTTCCGATTGAATTCGCGGGAATCAACTTTTTACGCAAAATCCATCCCATCGCAACCGCTTTTTACAATGAGGGTTAGCCGCACGCCTGCGGCGCCGGGCCGAACCGGAAAATTCGGTCGCCCGTCGCTGCGGGGGTAAGGGGGAATCTGGTAATATCGGCGCTTTTCCGGGGAACTTTAGCGCCTTTTTTTATCCCTTCACCCACCCCGCGAAATCCGTCCGCAGCGCGGTTACCACCCGATAAAGGCCGCCATTAAGCCCATGTCTGAGCGCCGACGAGCCCAGGGAGAAGGTTGGGGCGCGCCACGCCAGACCGGCACGACCGGACGGGAATCCGGTTCAGATAAAGTTCCGGGCAGCTGCCAACCAACCGCAAACCGCAGTTCACAGGGCTTAAGGAGAAAGCCATGCAAATCGGTTCCAGCGTTTATGCCAATGCCAGCAGTTATGCGTCAACGAGTCGAACGGGCGGGGGTCAGGGCCACAAGGGACCGTCGTTTTCCGATCTGGACACCGACGGCAGCGGCGGCATTTCCACCGACGAGTTTGCCGCCATGTTCCAGAAACACGAAAGTTCCGGCGCCAGTTCCAGTACCGACACGGTCGAGTTGAGCTCGAAAATGCAGGACTTGTTCAACAGCACCGACAGCAACGGCGACGGCGAGATCTCTTCCGACGAATGGGACGCCCGCCCCGCCCCGCCGCCGCCCCCCGGCGGCATGCCTCCGCCCGGCGGCGGTGGCGAAGGGGATGACGCGACCGGCGCGGTCAACTCGTCCAGCTCGTCCGATTTCATCTCCAAGCTGAAGGACTTCCTCGCTCAGCTCATGGACAGCGCCGACAGCAACCAGGACGGTTCGCTGTCCGAGGAGGAGATGACCTCCTGGATTCAACAGGTTCAGGACCAGACCACCGGGGCGCTGACCAGCTCCAAGACGCAATCCACCTCGGTCAACTATGTAGCCTGAAACCCGCTTCTCCCGTCAGTCTCTTCCCTCGCCGCCCGGTCCGGATGCGCCAGCGTCCGGGCCGGTCGTTCTTTTGTACCCTTGGCAATCCATCCGAAAGCGGGGAGACTGGACCGCGGTGAGGCGGATCCATAAAGGCGGAGCTGATGGACGACCTGACGAAAACCGAGCCGGCCGACCGCGACGGCGCGGTGGCCTTCCGGGCCGCTTTCGAAGCGGCGGCGGTCCTGGTGCTGGCCTACCTGGCAACCCGGACCTGCCCGTTCTGCTATTCGGTCGGGCTGGAGCGGGTGCTGCTGAACCTGGCCCCGCTGGGGTTGCTGCAAGTAGGGGTGGCGGTCTGGCGGGAGCGGCGCTTCCGCCGGGCGCCGGTCTGGACCGACGCGCTGATTGATTTCGCCTCCTACTGCGTCCTGGGCCTGGCCCTGGGGCTGTTCCACATCCTCTGGTTCGGATTTCCCTTCATCAGCCTGGGCGGAGTGCTGGGCTCGGCCATGCTGCAGGGCCTGTTCGTGGCCATGTTTCTCCATCTGTGGCGCAACCGGGTCTTCACCGAGCGGGTGGTCGCGGGGCGGCTCGCGGCCGAACTCACCGCCGAAGTCCGCCGCTCGCTGGTGGACAGCGCCATCGGCATCCTGGCGGCCGTGCTCTTCCTGGGGGGCCTGCTGGTGGCCCGGTCGCTGGTCTACCTGACCGGCAGTTCCGAACTCGGCCTGCCGCCGGCCTTCTTCCTGCGCAGCTTCCGTTGGTTCGTGGTCGACACTCTGGTCGTGGCCGGCCTGGTGGGGACGATCGGTTTCCTGGCGCTGTTGGAGTTGCGACGGACGCTGGCGGTATTGCTTTCGGCCAAGCTGCGGGTGCTGGAGGAGGTCGAGGGCGGCAACCTGCGGGTGCGCCTGAGCGTGCCCGGCGGGCACGAGTTCGGCCGGCTGGCCTACGGCATCAACCAGCTGCTGGAAGGCTTCGAGGATCGGGCCCGCATCCGGGCCATCTTCGGCAAATACCTCAGCCCCGACGTGGCCCGGCGTATTCTGGCCCAGAGCGAAACGGCCCTGGGGGGGACCGAGAAGCAGGTGGCCCTGCTCTATACCGACATCGTCGGGTTCACCGCCTTCTGCGAAAACCGCGCCCCAGGCGCGGTGGTAACCCGGCTCAACCAGCATTTCGCCCACATGGTGGGCGCCATTCATGCCCAGGGCGGCGCGGTGGACAAATTCGTAGGCGACGCCTGCCTGGCCTTCTTCGAGGCCGATGTACCGGCCGCGGCCGTGACCGCGGCCTGGACGGCCGCCCGCGAGATCCGCCGGGGCGGAGCCGGCCAGTTGCCGTGCGGGGTCGCGGTGCACCTGGGCCGGGTCATCGCCGGCAACATCGGCACCGACGAGCGGCTGGAATACACGGTGATCGGCGACGCGGTCAACACCGTGGCCCGGATGGAGGCGGCCACCCGGCCCCTGGGCGCGCCGCTGCTCATCTCCGGCGAGGCCCTGGCCGAACTGCCGGCGCCGCACGGCTGCCGCTGCCTGGGCGAGCAGACCCTGCGGGGGCGGCAGCAACCGGTCGAGCTCTGGACCCTCGACGAACCGGCGAACGAGGCGGAAAAAGCCTGAACCTCGGC
>CAYMGG010000311.1:0-7515 GCA_964389915.1 uncultured Planctomycetaceae bacterium | reverse complement strand
CCCAAAATCGGCCGCTATTAATTTGAATTGATATAACCCGGCTGCGAGCCGGCCGGATGAGCGAGCGTTTCGAAAGACCTGACGCGCCCGTTTCAAGTCATGTCCCGACAAAATACTCGCCCCGTTATTTTCGGGGAGCTGTGCCCAGGGGGCCAGTCTCGGGCTGGGGTTCGGCCGGGGTCAGGCGCAAATCATCGACCCAGAGGCGAAACCCGTCGTTTTTGGCCGGGATGTAGATAATGGCCTGGCGGTAGTGTCGCGCCTGGCAGGGAATCTGCTCCCGGCCGACCAACTCCCATTCACCGTTGGCCTGCCGGACCTCCAGCCGGCCATACCCGAGTTTCTGGCCGCCGCCCTGCGTCGGCAGGAAGAGGGTCACCCGATTCCACCGGCCGGTCTGGTAATGCCCCAGTTCCCGCAGGCCGTTCCAATTATCGCTCCAGGTCGGCAGGCAGTTGGGATAGAGATGCACCGTCGGCCCCCAGCCGCGCAGCCCCACCACCACCTTGGCCACCTGCCGGGGATGCGCGTCGCCGATCTCGAAGGAGATCTCGCTCCGGCTGGCCGGCCCCTCGATCCGAAAGGCGAAGGAGAAGCACGCCCAGCCCTGGTCGAGATCCGGCAGGTCGGTCCGGATCAGCTTCAGATGCGTGAAATCCTTGCCAGTGGCCCGGTCGATCAAAAGGCTGTTCTCGCCCGAGAGCCGGCTGGTGTTGTCGATCATAAAGATGTCTTCGCGCTTTTCGCCCCAATCGACCCGCCACTTCTCCGGCCACTGGCCCGGGATCTGCCCGTCAAAGTCCACCTGCCAGGCCTCGCCGGCCCCCCCCGAACCAAGGCCGAGCAGAGGCAGGAGCACCAGCCAGAGCCGCCAGCGGCCGGGGCGGAAACGGTGAGCACTCATTCTGCTAGTCAAAGGCATGGTCAGCGCCCTCATCTTAATTCAAGCCAGTGGTGATCGATTCCGGGGAATATCTTTTCCCAAAAAGCTTCGCCGGCGCCTTCCCCAAACTCTCCTTCGGCTTGGCCCTTTTGAACGCTGAAAAACGCGTCGCCTGGCTAAAGTTTTTAAATCAGCCCCAGCCCTTTTCAAAATTTCACCCGGATCTAAACTGGATTTTCAGCGGCATCCATTCGCGATCATCAATAATAATAAAACGTATATGGATCCCAGGTCCGATCCGCGACCGGATAGAGCCGGGCTTCCGCTTCGGCGGCCACGGGATCCTCGACCACCTGTGCCCCGTCGGCGGACAGGTTGGCGTAGAAGCCGAAACCCTTGCTGCCCGCGCTGATCTTGAGAGTGATGACATTGATTCCGGCCCGCAGGTCGACGTCGACCTGGTGGGTATTGGCCCGGGGCGCCATGCCCCCGCCCTGACTGGCGTCGAAGACCAACTTACCGTTGACCCAGGCTTGAAGATAAAAGTCCATGCCCAGGCGCAGCCGGGCCCGCTGGGCGGTCTGGCGTTCGACCTGGCGCGTGACGTAAGCCACGGCCCGCTGATCGACCTTGAGCGCCGCGCCCAGATTCACGAAGCCCTCGCCGTCGGCCGTGACCGTGCTGCGCCAGTCGAGCGTCCGCTTATCGTCCAGGAAGTAGCGGATGTCGGGGCCGGCGTTGCCGGCGATGGCGTCGGCTTCGGCCGGGGTGGCCAGGCGGGTCATCTCCGGTCCGCCCAGGTCGGGATACAGGAACGGCCCGCAGACATGCCAGGTCTTCAGGTTTTCATAGGTCGCCCCCGCCTTCAACCGGCCGAAGCGGTCGGCCTGAGCGGCCGAGCCGGCCACGCCCAATCCGTCGAGCCATCCGGCCAGCAGCTGGTGCAGCCGCTCCACGCTCGGCCAGACCGCCGCCCGCCGGTCGTCGCCGGCCGGATAGCGTTCCGCCAATTCGACGGGGTCCAGCTGCAAATGCACCAGCTTTCCGCCCCCCACCGGCCGGACCAGGATCAGACCGCCGGCCAGGACTGTGCAACCGTCCGGTTGGCCGGCCGCCGCAAAAGCCGCGACCTTGAGCCCGTCCCGCCAGCGCCACAACCGCGGTCCCATTCCGGCCAGCCAAGCCTCGTCTGCCGGTTCGCCCTTGAAAACAGTCCGGGCTTCGACCGCATAGCCCAATTCCTTAAGCCAGGCTTCCGGCTGCGCCAGAACGATCACCGTCGCCCCCGACTCCGCCAGCTGCCGGCACTCCCTGGTCGAGGCCTCGAGCCCGGCCACCACCAGCTTGGCCGCCGCCTCCTCGGTCAAGCCGGCCTGCAATTCGTTCAACAGTTTGCGCCCGGCCGGACCGCCCACATAGCGGGCCGCCTGCGGGGCCGCGTCAGTCTTCCGTGCCGCCAGTTGCAGCAGATTGCCGGCCAAACGGGTGGCCGCCGGGTCTTCCCCCACCCGGCCGGTGAAATCCAGGCTGCTGGCGTAGACCCTTCCCCGACCGTGCCGCCATTCCAGGAGCGGGGTATAGTTCAAATCGAATTCGCAGGCCAAAAGCGGCCGGAAGGCCACGGTCTGGGGCGACTCCAGGGCCACCGACGCCAGCGCGTGGGTATTGGTCCACTTGAAGGCGTGATAGTAGTCGTGCGACCGGTAGCGCTTCTTCTCCGGCAAGAGGTCGGGGCTGCCCCGCCAGTTGATCAGATCCTCGGGCTCGAGTCCGGCCAGCAGCGCTTTCTCCCCCGCCGGAAAGACATAACGCGGCATGGTCTCGATGGCCTTGAGTCCGAGCTTTTCCCATACCTCCGGCATTTGCTCCAGTACCAGCACATTCAGACCTCCGGCGATATCGGTGGCCGTGTATGGCAACTTGTCCGCGCCGCTCAAAGCCTCGCGACCGAGGACGAGTAGATCGATGCCGGCCAAGCCCTGCGCCGGCGTCCAGGCCTCGGCCTCCACGCCCAGGCGGCGCAGCCATTCGCCCGACTTCTGCCGCGGGTCCCAGAGCGCCAGCCGCCCCTGGACCGCCACCGGCTCGGCCGGCGGGAATATTTCGAAGGCGAACTCATCGCTTGCGACCACCCGGCCGTTGTCGGCCACGGTCAACTTGATCTTCGCCGCCGTGCGGACGCGAACCGCCGGCGCGGCAAACTCCACTGGGCAGGACTTGATCTCCCCGGGCGCCAACTCCACCTCGGCCGAACCATCGGCCAAAGACTCGCCGAACTCGACCGTTACCGCCCGCCAGGCGGCGCGCAGCCGGCGTGAACCGGGGCCGTCCCAAACCCAGGCGATCTGCTTGCGGACCCGCTCGCCGCCGTAGAAGGCGTGCGTCTTGTCGGTATGTCCGGGCGCGCCGGCCAGATAGGCCAGCAGCGGCTGATTGGTCTCCCGGTGGATGTCGTAATTGGGCCCGGCCCAGGCCGGCCGGCCGGCAAGCTTTTCGGGCACAAATTCGCTGGCGTAGGGGCTTTTATAGCTGCGCAATTGCCGATGGCTGTCAAAAGCGGGCGGGAAGCCGAACGACACGTCGAAGTCCCAATAAAACCAGCCGCCCGCCACGCCCCAAGCCCGCCAAGCCCGGTCAGTGTTGCGGATGAAGAGCTGCTGCAATTTCCAGAAGGCCGGCAATTCTTCGGTGTTGATTTCATACCATTTGTAAAACAGATCCTGCGTATTCAGGCGGCCGTAATCCACCACGCGTTTCAACCCGCCCTCGCCCTCGAGCACATAGGCCCGGTCGCCCAGATATATGGACGCATATTCGGTCAGCAAGAACCGCGGCCCTTTCCAGTAGCATTGAGTGAATGGCTGACCGAACTCCAAGGCGGAAAAAGGATGCGTACCCCGGGCGGCGTGCTCGCTGGGCCACTCCTCGCGCTCCTGTAGGGGGACGAAATTAAGGTACATGTTGCTGGAGGAAACGTCGCCGATTGTGCCTTCGGCGTGCCCGAAGGCCAAACGGGTCGGATCGACCTGCTTGATGAGCGCGCAGCCCTTCTTGACCACCCGCGCCGGCGTGTTCTCGGGATCCGCCCCGGCGATGCCCATGCCGTCGGCGTGAATGTTGCCGAAGCTGCCGACGTAGTTCATCGACGGCAGCCAGGCAAAGATGCTGGTCCGGTTGCGCAGCCGCCGCAGCCACAATTGCAGATCGCGATTGTAGTCGGCCACGGCGTCGGCGTTTTTCAGCAACAACTGGTTGAGGTGCAGCACGACCGGCGCCTGCATCAGCACCGCGCAGCCTTCGCGATCGAAAAGGTCGAGCAGCCTCTCGCCCGGCAGCGGCCAGGCGGTAGGCCAGTTGCAGTACCAGGCGGTGGGGTTGGGCGAAATTTCATAGGCATTGTAGCCCAAATCCTTGAACATGGCGAAATTCTCAGGCGTGACGCCGCTGCACAAGTATAACCGGAAGCGTATGGGGTGGCCGTTCAACATGAGCCGCTGCTTGTCGGTCCAAATCTCACGAAAACCGAAAGTTATGTCACCCGACGTATCCAGCGATTTGCCCGCCTGGTTCAGGCTGACCCGGGCGGTGTAGAGATAGGCCTGCCCCAATTCCCACGGGATCGGATCGGTCCAGGATGAGCGCAGTTCGATCGACGTGCGTCCGGGTTCCACGGCCCGCGGCACGGCGGATAAATTCAGCACCGGCCGGCCGGCGGCGTCGAGAATCTCGGCCGCGACGACCAGATCCTGGACGGCCTTGACCGTCTCGACCTCCACCGCCAGACCCAGTTCCTTCTTCCGCCAGGAGGTTTGCACGAACACGTCGGTGACCGCCGCCGGAGTGGCGCGGGAATTCAGATTGACCGTGCCGGTGATGCCGAAAGGCCACGCCTCCACCGGCAGCTTGCGGCCCAGCGGCCCGCGCGCGCCGTAGCGCATATAATCGCGCTCGAAACCGCGCGAGATGCCGGTGTAGTTGCGGGTCAGATAGATCCGCAATTCCGCCTTCTGTCCCGGCCCGGCCAGCTCGGTCAGATCGAGCTCGCCGGCCGGAGCCAGAATCTCGCCCACCCGCCGGCCGGCCCAGAAGACGATCGCGTCGCCCTCGATCCGGGGAAGTTCGACCAGTATCCGCCGCCCCCGCCAGGCGGCGGGACTCAAGCCGGTTCATTCCCTCGGTCCAGGGCGCGCCCGCGACCGCCATCGACCAGGGTTGATTGAAATTGCCCTTGGCCGCCGCCTGGCCTGGTTCGGCGCGCAACAGCTCCTCATCCGCCAGTTGGCAGACGCCCCATTGGGCGGGGTCGGGCGCCTGTTCAGGTCCGGTCGCGGGCTGGATGCGCCACTCCCCGCCTAGGTTGAGCGGCGCCGGCGTCTCGCCAGCCAAGAAACCGCCCCCCCACCCGAGCCAAAGTCCGCACAACCAAAACACCTTCGTCCGAGCGTAGCGCTTGAATCGGGTCATGTCCATCTCCGGGATTGAGACCGTCAGAACCTAAAGGGATTTCATGAGCCAGATCATGTTCCATTCCGACCACGTCAGCGGCGAGGTGCCGCCGTAATTGGGCGGCATCAGTTCGCGCAGCGGGGTCTTGGCGGCCACCCGCTTGTCGAAATAGAGAAAATTGCGCTTGGGCGCGCCGTCCTGGCCGTGCGCTTTCTGCAAGGCCAGATTGTCCTCCCAGCCATTGGTTGCGCCCACCCAGTACGGGCCGGCCGGGTCATACCAGCCGTCGCCAAAATGAATCTTCAGCCCGGCCTTGCCGGATTGCGTCAACTGCCGCAAAGGAATGGCGAAACCGGTGGCGCCCATCGTGTGATGATTGATCATATAGGTGAACTGCGGCTCCCGATTGGCCCAGGTGGCCGGATATTGGGACCGGTTGACCGCCTCTCCCTTGGGACAGACCCAGACCGACCCCGGCCCCCAGGTCTTGCCGGGGTCGGTCAGCGGCGCTTCGGTATAGGGCGCCAGGCGCATGCCCAGGCAGTTGGGAAACCAGACGCTCGCGCCCCAAAAACCGCCTAGCGCGACCTGCTCTCCACAATCGTCCTCGTACAGACCGAAATACAGGCCGATCTGGCGCAGATTATTGACGCAGACGATGCCATAAGCCGACTCGCGCGCCTTTTCAAGCGCGGGCACCAGCAGGGCCGCCAACACCGAGATGACCGCCATCACGACCAGCAATTCCACCAGGGTGAAGCCGGCTTGCGCCCGGCGCCGGGGATTTTGGCCCGCGGTCTGCGTTCGCTGAAAAATCATGGCATATATCCTTTCTCTCATCTGCGCCGAACCTTCAGGCCGGTCCGGACGTTCTGCCGCGGCCGCCGTTTCGGGCAAGCCCGGCGAAATCACCTGCGGCGCAAAACCCAGTTGCCGATACGCTTCGGACGAAAGCAGCCCTCGTGCCAACGCCTGCCCGACGGTTTGGGCCCATAGATTGCGCTCGGTCAATGAGGGCCGCATATCCGCCAGCGTCTTGGGCAGGCTGGTAAGCATGAATCCTCTGCGGGGCTCGAGGTCCGACAGGTTGACGGACGCTTTGTGAATGATCACTTCGGCAGGAACAAGTTTCTGGAATCGGAGGGGAACGGTCAGATGCACCTCACCGGGTTTATATTCCCCCAGACCGAAATAAGCCAGTGCGCTCGGATGACTTATGACTCCTTGGGGCTGATCCTGCTGGTTACGGCTCCAGAGACTCCACTTGACGAATTCGGATTCCATGGAATCCGGATAGCCTGGCAGGCGAAACAAACCTGGCAAAATTTTGAGCCAATTTTTCCGGGTCACATGATAAGCGTGGTGATCCTTGATATAACCCAAGCTGATCGCTTGCTTGGAAGTGAAATAGCCCTGCTGCTTTTCCGCCAGGGCTATCAGCGCTTCGCGACGGGCAGTAGTCGGACCAGTGTACAACATGCGCTCAACCTGGGTTGGCCGAATAGGCACAATTGTTGACCACAGCCTACAATATGCCCAAATCAAAGCCAGACTTAAGTCTCAAACCGACCTACTAAAAAGGTTGCATAAACTCATAACCGACTATCTCAAAAGCCAATGAGTGACAAAACCTTGATATCTTAATTAAGAAGTGGGATTTTATCGATTAAAAGGGAGAATCTGACACACCTAATCGGATGAGGCTAAACCCCAAAACTAAGTGGCTCATATCCCGCAATTGCCCTCATGTTTCCATAGATCCGGAATATACAACCACATCTTCCTTAAATATATAGCTTTGCTATTTTTTGCTTATTTTTTGCAGAGAGATACTAAAGACTCGAGTTTGTTTTATGCCGTTCTCCAGGTAGGCTTAGGTCGGTAATTGCCGGGCCCAAACCGCTGGAAAATCTCGGGCCGATTCGCCACCGTGATGCTGAATTTAGGAAACGCCATGGTTCATGCTCTCGGCCCCAGCAAGACGCGCCAAAATAATCTGCAAGCCTTGGCCGGCGGGCAACATGGTTATTTTACCGCCAATCAGGCGATCAAAAACGGCTATTCCAAAGACCACCATTCATATCATGTCAAGCGCGCTAACTGGCTGCGGATCGACAATGGCCTCTTTCGCCTGGCGGGCTATCCCGACTCCCGCGCAGCTGATTGCACGCGCTGGTATCTCTGGA
>CAYMGG010000310.1:0-7520 GCA_964389915.1 uncultured Planctomycetaceae bacterium | reverse complement strand
GGCCGCCCCAAACCCGTGGTTTCGCGCCGGGGCGCGCAACAACGCGCCCCTTTCGGGGGCAAAGGGGCGCGGCGATGGGCAAAACGGACGGGCTTGAAGCGAGGCCACGCCGGCCGCAGCGGTTTGAACTTCATCGTTCTCGAAACGGAGCAACTCGGGGTCCGCCAAGGCGAGACTGGAGAGGCGTTTCGGACGGAGGCCGGGGCAAATGGTCTTGAATTATTCGAGCCGGATAACGGCCGCGTTGTCGAGCTGAAAGTTGGCCCCCATCGCGCCAGCGAAAACCACCCACTCGCCGGTGGAGGGCCGGCGGACGCCGAGGTTGAACTGGAGCCGCACCTGGGGGGCGTAGGCCACGCCCAGCGCTGCCAGCGGAATGGACCACTCGCCCGTCCACTTGTCCTTTTCGACTTTGGCCGCATATTTCGTGGCCTGGCCCAGGGCCCGGGTCTCCTTGGAAAAATCCTCGTCCGGATTGCCCGTCCCTTGCAGTTCGCCGCCGGTGAAGCCCTGCAATACGAAGGTGGGGGCGCGCTTGCCGACCGCGAGGTTGTCCTCCGGCCGCAGGCAGACCTCCGCCCCGTCGCTGTCGCCCCAATTGGCGCCCGGGTTGATCTTGCCCGTCACCGGCACCTGCACCGCCACGTACAGGCGCGCGCCATCGTGGGCTAGCCAGGCCGAAGCGGCCGGCCCCTTGATCGGTTCGCGCTGGGGCGTTTCCTTGAGGATTAGAGGCGCGTCCGGCCATTCGCCGGCTGAAATCTGCCCGTCGATGATCGGGGCGGCGGCCTTCTTGACCGCCACCGGGGGCAGATTGTGCGGCCGGGCCTTGACCTCGGCGGAATCGTTGCGCCAGTCAGGAACCTCCACCGGGGTGGACGTCACCGGCCAGGAGGCGCGGTATTCGTCTTCGTACAGACCGATCTCCTCGACCGGAATCGGACGGAAGCCGAGCTGGCCAAAGAGCGGCGCGTCCGGCCGCAGGCGGAAATCGGCCCGGGCCGCGTCGACGAACCCCGGGTCTTCCTCGAGATAGACGGCGTTGGCCAGCAGATCCAGCCGGTTGCGGGAGCGGCAGTCCCGGCCGCATTTGTAGAAGACGTTGCGCCAGATGTAGTTCACCGCCGGTTCTTCGAGCATGGTGGCGATCAGGGGGTAGCGCGACAGGTACAGCTCGTTTTTGTAGAAATCGCCCGGCCATTTGCCTTCGCGCAGCAGCTTCCAGACGCTGTTGCCCGCATTCCAGCCGCCGCTGATCCCCTGCTTGCAGTCGATGAAGAGATTGTTGTCGATCACGTTGTCGCGGCCGCTGTTCATCTGCACGCCGCCGAAATGGCCGTTGGCGCTGCGGAAAAAGATGTTGCCGTAGACCAGCATGCCGCTGATGGCGTCGTCGAAGCGGATGCCGGCCCGGCCGCAGACGGCGCTTTCGGATCCGGTCTTGCCGTTATGATGGTAGTAGTTGTAGCGGAAGATCACTCCGCGATAGGTGGCGTTGCGGTAAAGCTCCATCGCCCCCTGGTCGTCGGACTCCTGCACCGCGCTGTGCACTTCGTTGTATTCCATCAGGTGGTCGTTGCCCTCGATGCGCATGACACTGGAGGGGCAGTCGTACATCAGGTTGTGGGCCACTCGGTTGCCCACGCCCTCCAGTTGCACGGCCGGCGTATAGGTGCGGTCGATCCGGCCGAAGGCGTGGATCTGGCAGTTTTCGACGAAATGCCGCCCGGGCGTGAGAGTGGCGCGGTCGCCGCCGATCACCTCGGTGGCGCGCCGGCCGATCAGGCCAAGGTCGCAGCCCAGGATGCCGTTGTCGGTCCCGCCGTTGATGGTGATCCCGTTGCCGGCGAAACGTTTGACGGTGACCGCGGAGATCAGGCAGTGGTCGCAATCCTTCAGCTGCATGCAGTTGTACCGCCCCAGGTCGAAGCCCAGGCCTTCAAGGCGCACGTTGGAAACCTTGTCCAGGGTCAGCATGGGTTCGGAGAACCGGCCGATTTCGATCATCGCTCCGGCCGGGTCGACGGGCGGCCAGAAGTAGAGCTTCCCCGCCTCGCGGTCCAGATACCACTCGCCCGGCTGGTCGATCTCCTCCAGCAGGTTGAAGGCGTAATAGACGATGCCCTGCTTGTTCTCCATCGTCAGATCGGCGTTGTTGCCGTATTGATAGGACTGGTCGCTGGTCAGGGTGTGGGCTGCCGGGTCGACCTTGGCGATCCGGATGGTCGCGTCGGCCCAGAGCCAGCGGAAGTAACCGAACAGCCACAGGTCCTTGGCCTGGGTCCAGCGCTCCGGCCGGGGGTCAAGATACTCGATGACCGAAGGCTCCTTTTGCGGCCGGCTGCCGGCCGCGACCAGACTCTTGATGGCGACGAATCCCTGATTGGGCCAGCGGGCCACGGTCATGGGCTGTTCGTTGCAGTAGAGCTCCAGCGTGGGCGGCGAGGGCGGCTGCGAGAAACCGCGCACGGCCAGCTGACCGTAGTCGGTCAACCCCTGGGCCTTGAGGTCAGCCTGCTGGACCCGGCCGCGGGCCTCCTCCGGTAGGCGGGCCAGGATGGCCGGGTCGGTGACCGGCTCGAAGCCGCTCACCCACGCGCCGCCGTAAAACATGGCCGTGCCCTTGGCTTCGGCTCGATAGACGATCGGCGCTTCGGCCGTGCCGCCGTCCTCCGCGGTCAGGGCGGTGGTATTTTGCACATTGTACACCCCGGGCTTGAAGGTCACGGCCACGCCGCCGGCGGGGAGGCCGCCGGCTTGCTTGAGCGCGCGCACCAAGTCGCGGGCCTTGGCCCAGGTGGCCACGGGTTTCTCGGCCGTGCCGGGGTGGGCGTCGTCGCCGTCGGGGGCCACGAAGAATTCCTTGGCCGGCTTGACCGGTGGGACCTTGGTCCGGCTGGCGAGCGGATCGCGCGCGGGTTGGCCTTGAGCGGCGCGGGCGATCTCCTTCAGGCACTCCTCGGCCTCATAACGGTGGACGTAAGGATAGGCCGCGTCGGCTTTGATCTTTTCATATTCGGCCGTGGCGGCGGCGGGATTGCCCTGCGCCAGGAAACTTTGGGCCAGACGCAAATGGGCGTAGCTGCGAAAATGCGCCGGCGCGTCGGCGGCGTTGAGCACTTTGCCGCATTCGGTGCGGACGGCGGCGAAATCCTTTTTCGCCCAGGCGGCGTTGGCCGCGGCGAACCGGGCCGCATAGGCTTCGCGCGCTTCGGCCGCCGCGTCGGCGGCGGCCTTTTCGCCGGCGACCGCGACCCGGCCGCAGAGCGCGACCGCGACGGCCGCCAGCTGGATTTTCCAATGTCGGTGGGGGGTGAACATGTTCTTCTCCGGGTCAAAGCCAATGGTTCATAGAGAACGCCCTGGCGGGCGACTTTTTTTTGCCACACCCTCCTTTCGGGAGGGGGTCAAGGGGGAGGGAGCCGGTCTGCGGCGCGGCGGATTTTCGAGCTCGTTGCGTCGATAATTTCGAAACGCCCCGGCTCTTCTCCCACCCCGCCCCTCCCCCGGAGGAAAGGCCGTTGTTATTTCCCCAACCAGAAGACGCTGCCCCCGGACGCATCGGAGGTGCTGGTCGGAATCTCCAGCGGGCCGGCCGGACCGCAGTGCCCGTCCATGTAGGCCAGGTTCACTCGCCCGCGATGGACGAAGTCCGGGATGCCCAGGAGGGGGTCATTCCAGACAGCGCATTCGTAAAAATTGCCCGCGACTCTCCATTTGCCGTCGGCGCAAAGCAGGGTCCGGCTGGGGGTGCGCGGCGAGGTGATCTTCGGCACTCGGTTGGTGTAGTCGTAGACTCCGGTGGTGCTGTAATGCCCGGCACTGCCGTTCATCCCGTAGCCCGCATAGCAGGCGGGCCGGTAACCGGCATGGACCGCCACGCCACTGGGGCAGGAAAAAACGCAGGGCGCTTGGACGGCGGCGACGTTGGTATCCAGATAGGGTTTGCCGAGTAGAACCCGCCAGTAATAGGTGCCGGAGATATAGGTGGGGGGCAGCCAGTCGTTGTTGTCGCCGCAGTAAAGGGCGTAGGCGGTGGCGATCTGTTTGAGATTGGCCGAACATTGCGAAACTCGGGCCGAGTCGTAAGCCTGTTGCAGAGCCGGCAGGAGCAACGCGGCCAGCACGCTGATGATGGCCACGACCACCAGCAGTTCGACCAAGGTGAATCGCTTCTGCCGGTCCTTGATTTTCAGATGGGGGGTCATGGTTTCGCTTCCTTATTTTCCCAGCCAGAAGGCGCGGCCGCCGGACGCATCCGAAGTGTCGGTGGGGAATCCCAAGGGGGAGACGAGCATGACGTGGGCGTCCATGAACGCCAGGTTGATCCGGTTCTGGTGAATGAATTCCGGATAGCCTTCCGCGCCGGGGGAGGGCGAGACCTGGTTGACGTAGATGTTGCCCTTGGGCACGCACCAGGAGCCGTCGGAGCAAAGCAGCGCCTGACTGGGCACCCGGGGCGAACTGATTTTAGGGATGCGGTTGGTGTAGTCGAATACGCCGGTAGTGCTGTAATGCCCGGCGGCGCCGTTCATGCCGTAGCCCTTGTAGCAGTTGGGACGATATTGGGCGTGGGCCGTCGCCCCGCTGGGGCAGGTGAAAACGCAAGGGGCGACAATGGCGCTCGGGGTGACCTCAAGGTAATTTTTGCCGACAAGCAGCTTCCATTCGTAATTGCCGGACATCCAGGTGGGGGGCAGCCAGTCGTTGTTGTCGCCGCAATACTGAGTGAAGGCCACGGAGAGCTGTTTGAGGTTGGAGGCGCACTGGGCTATCCGGGCCGAGTCATAGGCCTTCTGCAAGGCGGGCAGCAGCATGCCGGCCAGCACGCTGATAATGGCTACCACCACCAGTAGCTCGACCAGCGTGAACCCGCGCCGCGCGCGGTCTGGGATAAAGGTCGAAATACGCATAAGCCGCCTTTCCGCTTTTTCTAAACCAGCCGCCGCGTCACGGCGCGAAATCCAGTGTTCCGGCCTGGCCGACCCGCCAGGACTGGGAATTCGTGCCGCGCCACATCACCCACTGGCCCACTCCGGACTTGAAGACGGTCAGGTTGCAGGCCAACTGGCCGGCGAAGTCGGGCGCCAGGCCCAGGGCGGCGAAAGGGATCCGCCACTCCGCGGTCCAGCCGCCGTCGCGGCCGAGGCTGGCGGCGTATTCCACGCCTTGCGCGGCCCGGGCGGACTCGGCTGCGGAGGCGCCCGCCTCGCGGCTGCTTTCGAACTTGCCGGTAGTGTAGCCGCGCAGCACGACAATGCCGGTTTTGGCCGGCTGAAGGGCCAGTTCGAGCGCGTCGGCCTGGCCCCACTGTTCGCCGCTCTTCAGCCGCCCGCCCGGATAGCCGGGATTGTCCACGGCCACGCAGAGGGCTTCGGCGTCCCGCCGGATCAAGGCCGTGCTCGGTTGCAGGGCGACGTCGCCCCCGGCGGTCTGGGCCAGTTTCAGCGATTCGGGGGCTGCGGCCCACTCCGCCGGATCGATCCGGCCGTCGACCGCGATCCGGCCGGAGAGCCGGCCTGCCTTGGCCACCGGCCGGGGGGCGAGGTTCTTCTTTTTGGCCGCCTCGATCAGGGGCTGGATGTCCGGCCGGACCGCGTGGACCACCGGCCAGGAGGCCCGCAAGCCCGATTCGTACAACCCCATCTCGTCGTAGGGTAGTTCTTTGAAGCCGGCCGTCAGCGCCGCGGGGGGCAAGACGCAGCGGGGTTTGCCCGCGGGCGTGGTCGTGACCGCCAGGTTGCTGGCGTCGTCCACAAAATTATCTTCCAGCGCGATGAAGGGGCGGGCTTCCGGGCGGATGTGGTCCCAGACCCCGCCGCAGGAGACGTTGTGGACCAGCTTGGTGTACTTGGGCGCCCAGGGGGTGTCCTCCAGCACGTTCAGAATCTGCGGATACTTGCTTTTCCACGGCTCTTCTTGGTAGGGAACGCGCGCCAGCCATTGCTTGTGCTCGGCCAGCTTGTCGGCCGCCCACTGCTTGGGCGCGTAACGCGCGTCCAGGTGCATGCCCTTCAAACACTGGACCAACAGGTTGTTGTCGACCAGGTCGTAACGGCCGCCGCCGACCATCATCCCCATCTGGCATTCGTAGAGCAGGTTGCCGGTCACCTCAATGCCGCTGGCCGCGTCGTCCAGATAGATGCCGATCGAGCCGGGGGCGTGGCCGGTGCCGTAGATGTGATGAATATAGTTGTAGCGGATGACGTTGCCGTGGGTGGTCCAGTCGCGGCCGGTGTAGATCGCCCCGCAGTCGCCGGTCTCGTAACAGACGCTGTGGATCTCGTTGAACTCAAAGAGGTGGTCGTTGCCGTGGAAGAAGAGGATGCCGGTGTGCGGCGAGTCGTGGATCAGGTTGTGCCGCACGATCTGGCCCACGCCCTGGGCGACGCTGACGGCCGGGGTGTAGGTCCGGTCCCACTGGCTGAAGCGCCAGATATGGCAGTTCTCCACCAGGTGGCCGGCCGGGGTGAGGGTTTTGCGGTCGCCGGCGGCGATCAGGATGCCGTCGGCGCCGGTGTTGCTGATGTCGCAGCCGACCACCGCGTGGTTGCGGCCTTCATTGATGGTGAGGGCGCGGAAGCCCGCGTGGCGCAACGTGCAGGCCTCGAAGCGCACGTTCTCGCCGCCCTGAAGCTTGATGCAGGTGCCGCGCACGACCTGGAAGGTCAGGCCGCGGAAGGTCACATGCGAAAGGTTCTGGGCCTCCACGAAACCGGTGAGCAGCGAGATTTCGGTCTCGCCCTCGCTCGGGGGCCAGAAGTAGATCCGTCCGTTCTCCCGGTCGAGCCGATACTCGCCCGGCTGGTCCAGTTCCTCCAGCACATTGTAAAGGTAATAGCGCTGGCCCGGGCGATAGCCGTAGTTGTGCGGCGCTTCGGGATTGAAGGTGATCAGCTTCTTCGCCGGATCGATGGCCGTGATTTCGTGATGCTGGTCCGACCAGTCCCAGAACCAGTAGCCCAGCGCCCAGATATCCTTCTCACCGGCCCAGGCGCTGATTTTATCTTCCGAGTAATGCACGAGCGGCTTTTTGCTGCCGGGGATACCGTGGGTTTTGAATTCCTCCTCGCCCACCCCGGCCACACGGGCGAAGCCTTCGTTGGGCCAGCGGGCAAAGGCCATGTCTTCGCCGCCGCAGAAGAGCTGGGCGCCTTGCACCTCGTTGTGGCCGTTCTTGCCCTTGTGTTTCATGGTGCCCAGATCGGTCAGGCCCTGGGCCCGCAGGTCGGCCACGCGTACGTGAGTTCGGGCGGCTACGGGCAGCCGGGCCAGCACGGCCGGGTCTTCGACCGAGCGCCAGTCCTTGACCACGGCGCCGCCGTCGAAGACGGCGGGGGCCTCTCCGGTCCGTTCATAAACGATGGGCGCTTCGGCCGTGCCGGAGTCATCAGCCGTCAGGGTCAGGGGACGGGCGGGACGATAAAGGCCGGAGGCGATCTGGACGCTTACGCCGCCGGCGGGCAGACCGCCGGCTTTTGTAAGCGCCCGCAGGCGGTCGCGGGCGCCTTCCAACGTGG
>CAYMGG010000309.1:0-7537 GCA_964389915.1 uncultured Planctomycetaceae bacterium | reverse complement strand
CCCTGGAGTTTCCGCCTGGCCCGCTACCTGCCGGCGGTCCGGGGCGGAACCTGGGATTCCGGCCATCCGGCCCTGGGCGTCTTCGATCTGCCCGCCGCCGGGCGTCAGTTCAACCGGGCTTTAAAAAGCCTGCCCCCGGGCGAAGTCGAGGCCGTGCTCGATCATTTGCGCGACACGGCCCTGGCGCGAGAGCCGGAAGCGCCCGAGCCTTTTGTCAGCTGGGACGAGATGCGGACCATGGCCGCCGGCGGCCTGACGGCCGGAGCGCATACGGTCACGCACCCGGTCTTGAGCCGATTGGACGAAGCAACCGCGGCGGCGGAAATTCAGGACTCCCGGCGACGGATCGAAACCGAATTGGGAGTGCCTTGCCGCCACTTTGCCTATCCTTTCGGGGAGGCCGGAGACTTCACCCCCGCAACCGTCGAACTGCTCCGCGGGGCCGGCTTCGCCAGCGCCGTGACCACCGCCACCGGCCTCTGCCGCGCCAGTTGTGCCAATCCTTTCGCCCTGCCCCGGCTCTACACCACCGAGCCTAGCCGGTCATTGTTTGCCCGTCGCCTCTGGCGCTGACTGCCAGCGCAGACGCGGGCTCGCTGGGTACTTTTCGACCCCCGAGGTCCAGGCCCGCAACATAGACTGCGCCGCCTGGCTAGACGTGCAGTATCAGCCCTTCTTCGACCTCGCCGCAGGCTTCGGCTCTATCCTATCGACGCTAGACGCCGGCGGCCTGCCCAGTTAACGGCCCACCAATTCTAATTACCTGGCTGGGCGATCTTCCGACGGAACCGGATACCGACGCGGACGAAACCAACACGTTGTCGCAGGGAACGCTGGCGGACGGGGTTTATACCGTTTTGATCCGGCGGCGTGGACGGTTTTGGCGCGAGACCGGGACGGTCAAGGCATTTACTGCGGCGGGCGCTGCTGGGATCGCGTAGGCGGTCATCCTGCCAAAACCCTAACAATTAAGCCGGCGCGTTTTCGGGGGGCAGGTCAATACTGCCACCCGCTGCTCAAACGAGGATTAAGAGGGAACATCATTTCTGACCAGAGTGCAACCTCATTTCCAGCTACTGTTATCAAATAGATATTATGCCGAATAGATGCTGATTAATAGGCAGCCCCCCATCTCGTCTTCTAAAGGCGGGGCAACTTGCGGACACACGCGCCATGTTCTAATTCTTAACATCAACTGAGTTTATGTTCATTTTCGTACTAACTTGTATAGAGCGAACATGTCGCCAGCCTTGCTTTGATGCGCTATGAAGATACGCTACACACAGACAGGAAGGCTCGATTTTAAGGTCTATCCGACATGAAATGCAGCCATAAAAAGCTAGCCGCTATCGCCGAGTCGCAATATGGCTACTTCACCTCCAAGCAGGCAACTTCTTGCGGATTCGGCCGCTCCATGCATGCGTATAATTGCCAGGCTGGTAACTGGCACTGGGTCCAGCGTGGACTTTATCGCTTATCCGGCTTTCCCGATACCCTCGAATCAACTTACGCCCGTTGGTTTCTCTGGAGCCGCAACGAAGCCGACCAGCCGCAAGGAGTCATCAGCCACCAGAGCGCTCTGGCCGCGCATGGCTGGGATGAATTCGATCCGCAGGCGGTCCACCTGACGGTGCCAGCGGCCTTTCGCAAAAAGCCCCCTGCCGGCTGCATCCTACACAAGGTCAGCCTCAACCTGTCAGCGATTGAAACGCGTTCTTGCTTTCTGCTCACCAATCTGTCCCAAACGTTGGTCGATCTCCAAGCCGAACTCAAGGCAAGCGGTCGCTGGTCGGAAATCCTGCGCCGGGCGGTTGAAAGCGGTGCCATCCCCCCGCAAGCCAAACTGGCGGGCGAATTGACGCTTGCCTCTGACGCCTCGGCGATACCACCGTCTCTCCATGCGCCGAGCGGCACCGAAGCCCCGAACGGATCAGACCGCCGGCCTCAGCAAAGCGCCCCCGACTTATCGGCGAACACCGAAATTTCGCAGACAGAATCCTCGATTCTCTCCCTTCCCCAAACAGGGGAAGGCATCGCTTCGATTCCGGTCGCCAGCGCCCCGGAAGCCGACCGTCTGCCGCCGGACGGCGGGCTGGACACAACCCGTCAAATCTCGTCGAATGCGACCTCTCCGCTCGAACGCGAAAGGACTTTTGAAATGATCTACCGCCGCACTCAGCGCTCGTTCTTTCCGCCGCGCAGCCGGGCCGGAAGCCGCCGTGAAGCCGGTTTTACGCTGGTCGAGTTGCTGGTCGTCATGGCCATCATCTCCGTACTCATGGGCATGTTGCTGCCGGTTCTGGCCAAGGCCAAGGACTACGCCCTCCTGACCTCGTGCTCCAATAATCTGCGCCAACTCCATCTGGGGTTCACCATGTACGCCGACGACAACGGCGGGTACCTGACCTCCAACGGCCGCCAGCTCAACACCTCACCGTTCTGGATGTCACAAGTGGCCCCCTACTTGAGCATCCCGCAAACGGCGACGGGATTGCCGCTAAACTTTGCGGTCATGCAATGCAAAACGCAAAACGCCCCGCGCTACCAGACCTACATCCTTTCCGGCTGGCTCACCAATGCGGGAAGCAACAGCCGCGCCAAACTGGAATCGATCAATGACCCGGGCAACATGAACTTCCTCTGGGACAGCTTTGACGGTTATGTCGCGATCAATGTCGCCAATTCGCCCGACGCCATCAACTGGGCCCATAGCCAGAAGGCCAATTTCCTCAAACTCGACGGGCGAACCAAGCTTCATGAACCAGCCGACCCCTTTGCGCTGTCGGCTTGGCACCATGCCTGGTGCACTTGGGTGTTTTAGCTTCGCCATAACCAAGGCCGCAGGATACGACGCGACCTGCCCCGATTGCTTGCGGCCCGAGCCGGAAGCGGAAGTGCCCCTGTCGCCCAGGGGAAGCCGCCCGCCCCGAGCCGCCCTGACTATTCATGCGGAGAAAAAGCCATGCGCAAATCCCCACTCTTCCTCGCCCTGACGCTTCTGGGTTGCGCCGCGGTCCGAGCCGACGGCGGCAACGAAATTCTGCGGGTCGGCGGCGCCGAAGGTCGCTATGCCAACATCCAGGCGGCGGTCGACGCCCTGCCGCCAGTACTGACCAAACCGTACGAGATTGTCGTCGCGCCGGGCGTATACCGCGAAACCGTAACGCTCAAGAAAATTCAAACCGCCCCCATGTATCCGTTGACCCTGCGGGCCGAACCGATCGGCTCGGCCGTCATCGACGCCGAGAACCTTCGCGAATTCGGCCTGGTCCTGGAGGACCAGAAGCACGTGGTCCTCTCCGGCCTGGCGGTGCGCAATGCCACCGGTTACGGCAACATCTTTCTCTTCCGCTGCTTTGATGTCACGATCAGCCACTGTCTGAGCTATGGTGCCCGCAATCACGACGGGATCAACCTTTCGGGAAGCTCCAACGTCAACCTGCTCGGTAACACTTTGGCCCTCAACCGGCGGGCCGGTCTCTACTTGGTCAACACCAGCAACAACAACACCATCAAATTCAACCTATTCTATGGCAATCAGACAGGAATCGAGATCGGCCAGTATCCCGGCTTCCCGCTGGTTCAGGACTATAACGCCTTTGCCCGGAATACAGCCCAGCCGGCAGAATCGCCCTCGCCCCATTCGCTGCTCCTCGCCCAAGAGCTGTTCAAGGAGACAAAGGCGGGCGACTTTCATTTGGTGGACAACAGCCCGTGCCCCAATTGGGGCGCTTATGGCGAAGCCGACGAATCTGACCCCGGTCCGACTCCAGCCCAGGAATACTTTCCCGTCAATTTAACCGCCCAGGCCAACCGCGCCCTGCAGGACGAGAAGGCGGGCGACGGGGTGGGCGGCTGGACCGATCAAGGCGACGTCGACCTCCGCCACCTGCCCGCCGGCCAGCAAAAATTCGGCGGCATCCCCTTCTGGCTGCCCGCCACTCCGCAGGAGCGCGGCGTCGTCATTCTCAAAGGCGAGCATACGGCCGGCTTCCCGGCCGCCGTAACCGGCGTGCCGATCGGCCAGAAGGTCGACACGCTGTACTTTCTGCATGCCAGTGCTTGGGGGTCCGGCAACGAGGTTTACAAATGCCAGATCCAATACGCCAACGGCGCCATGCTTGAGCTCCCTATGAACTATCGGGTGAACATCGGCGAATGGTGGAATCCGGAAGACCTTAGCGCTGCCCCCGTCGCCTGGAGCGCCTATCACCCGGTGCATGCCAAAATCCGGCTGGGTCTCTACTGCTTCGCCTGGGAGAATCCTTATCCGCTAAATCCCATCAAAAGCGTGGATCTGGTGTCCGCCGGCCAAAGCACCCCGCTCATTGTGGCTCTGACCGGCAAGAAGCTCACCCGCCGCTCCGCCGCGCGGCTGAATCTTTTTGCCTCTTCGCCCAGCGGCGGTCCGGGCGATCGGATCGAAATTCACGCTAGCTGTTCAACGGCCGAGGCCCAGACGCCGCTGACGGCCAATCTGACGGTTTGCACCGAAGACGGCCGGCAGATCGGCGGCCAGGCCGGCCTGCCCCTGGTCGACACGGGAGCCGGCGCGCCAGAGGCAACGCTGCGGTGGACGGTTCCGGAATTGCCTTCGCGCAACAATTGCCGGATCAGGTGCGAAATCGAGAATCCCGCGCACCTGCTGATCGGGACCAAGGAAATCTACCTCCCGATCCGCGGGGCAGCCAAAGACTTGACCCCGGCGGCGGAGGTGGACCCGCAGCGGCCGCTGGGTGGCACGAACTTGATCTACGCCTGCGAAATCCAGCCCTTGCAACGGATCAGCCGGTACAAGTTCGAACGAGGCGAACGCCCCCCCAAGGTCACACCCGAGATTTTCGACCATCTCAAAGCCGCCGGGGGGACCGTCGCCCATCTGGTCTGCTGGTGGTCGTATCTGGAACCCAACCCCTTCGAGTACGATTTCAGTTCGATTGATGCCGCACTGGCCGAGTGTCGGCGAGTGGGCCTGAAAGCCTCCATCTCGGTCTGGATGGGCGATCACAACATCCCCGAATTCTGCCGTCACGAGAACATGATTGATCAGAACGGCCGCCCCTTCCTGGCCGAGCGCGGCACGAATCAGGGCAAAGGCTTTCATCCCAGCATCTGGGGGCCGAGTTCGCGCGAGCATTTCGGGGCCCTGATCCGGCAGCTCTGCCGGCAATATCTCGACAACGACCAGGTGGTGGCCTGGGGGTTCATGTATCAGCACATCGAGGTGGCGCTGCACGACCGCAGCGACGCCCAGGGGCCGATCCTGTATGATTACTCGCCTTGGGCCGAAACCGCGTTTCGGGATTATCTGCGGACCGAACAAAAACTCTCTCTGGAGATGCTAAACGCCCGCTACGGCCAGACGTATGACAGTTGGGAAAAGGTGACGCAACCCAAGCCGCAGGCCGGCTTCGACACTTCCGCCCGCTGGCACGATTTTCAAGATTTCCGGATCCACTCCATTCGCGAATCGTTCCGTTTTGTCTTCGATCAAGTCCGCCAAGTGGATCGGGAGCGCAAAAAAATCCTCTTCACCTTCAACCCGCGCTACAGTCTGGATCTTTGCCGGGATTTCTCGGTCGCCTGCGACTACACCGGCTCGGAAGAGGCAACCGAATATGCCCGCTTCAAAGCGCTGCGCCTGTTTTACGATATTCCCCTGATCGTTGAACCGACCAGCATTCCGCCTTCGGCCTACGAACTCGGCGCGGGGTTCTTCAACGCTTTGGCCAATCGTTCCCAGGGCTATCTCTGGATCGGAACGCATCACGGATTTCCTCTGGACGCCGCCGCCGAGTTGTTTTCGCGCTATCGCAGCGCGTGGACTGTCGGCTCAAGGACCAAACCCGCCTTCGCCCGATTCGCCCTGCTGACCAGCAACGAGACGTGCATGGATCAGGAAAAAACCATCTCCCACCACCGTCGGCTCCAGACCAGCTCGAACTATGACCTGCTGCTGCGCTTGCTGCTTTTGAACGGGATTGATTACGAGAATCTCGACGATCAGGTCGCCAAAACGGCCGGTTATCGACTGCCGACTAGTTTCGATCTGCTCCTAGACACGGATAGCAAGGTCATGCGCCAGGATTTCATGACCCTGCTGCTTAAACAGATTGAATCCGGGGCGACCTTGGTCATGCAGCCGGAAACCGGGCGTTTTTGTCGTGAAGCTCCCGAACCGCAGAACTCCCTGGCCTGGCGACTGGGATGGCAGGCAGAGATTCCCGCGCCGCTTACCAAAGCCATGACCAGCGTGATACCCGCGCAACCGGAGGAGTTCTTTGGGATTGAAGCGGTGACATTTATCAACGAATACGACCTGAGCGGTTTTGCCGGCCAAGCGATTCGCGCGCAAGATGGATCGATCATCGCGATCATGCGCGACTACGGTCAGGGCCGGGCCATCATGCTGCGGGGGGAGATCGATTGGAAACAGCCGGCCGGTTTGAAAACCCTCACCCAAGTGCTCGCCAGTCGAGGAATAAAGCCCCAACTGCAAGCGGCCCCCATGGTCCGCATGGCCCTGCGAACCGTGGACGATCGCAAGTTGATTCTGTTGTTCAATGAAAAGTCGGCCGATTACGCCTCATTCCCGCTGCGCTTGATGGACGCGGAAAACGCCGCCAGCTATCGCGTCCGATGCGTTACGGACGGGTTTGCGGAAATTGGCGACATCGGCAAGGCACAATGGGAAAAAGGACTGCCCGTCACCTTGGCCCCCAATGAATTACGAATCTATGAATTAGCCCCTTGAAATAGCGTTACGCCGCAAACCTTGGGTAATTCGCGGAATGACCGCCCCAGCCCAGGGGAATCGAACCTCATGGCTACCACTAAACAATGTCCCGTATTGCTGGCGCGGCCCCGAAGGCCTGTCCCACCAGTTTTGTAAAGGGCGGTAAAGAGGTGCGGCGCTTCTGGAATCCGCCCGGGGGGATTCCAGAATGGAATGAGTCACGGTTTATCTAGCTCTCGGGTTCGGGGGGATCGCGAGGTACATACGGCCAGGCAGTAATGGGCGGAGATTCGCCGACGGGGTCTGAACGGGGAAGCGCCCAAACGGCAGGTGCTGCGCGAAACGGGGAGGCACTGGACGACGGTGGAGAAGATCCTCTCGCACCGCCCGCCGCCGGTGTGCAGGCAGGGCGCGTCGCGCGAGAAGCCGAAGCTGGAAGAGCATCTGGGCTGGATCTGCGAGGTGCTTCAGGCGGTCTCTGCCGACGACGCCCTTCGACGCGGCCCGCAAACAGCCGGCGCGGGCGAATAGCCTTTCGCTGGTCCGGTTTGATGACAACGATTATTCTATACGGGTGGCTCACGTCCATTAAACCGCGATACATCGAGCCAGGGAGCCCGTAAGAGAACGGCTACATCGAGGGCTTCTACGGCAAGCTGCGGGACGAGTTGTTGAATGGAGAGTTGTTTGACAGAAGCGCAGCCATTGCTGAAGAGTTGGCGTCGGGAACGCAATTGTTTCCGTCCGAACCGCCGGCTGAGCTATCGGCCTTCGGCGCTCGAAACGTGGAACCCTACATCT
>CAYMGG010000308.1:0-7555 GCA_964389915.1 uncultured Planctomycetaceae bacterium | reverse complement strand
AGCCGCCGCGCCGACGCGGCCCGCGGCCCCGACCCGGCCGGCCCGCACCCCCCGTTCGCCCCGGCCGGCTCCGCCGGCGCAACCGGCGCCCGAGCCAAGCGAACCGCGTGAACTTGAAGCCCAAAATGAATCTGAAGCCTCTGACGGGCAGGGCGAAGAAATCGAGGATTGACCGCGTAGCTTTTATTTTTGGATCTGCCCATGACTGAAGCCGCCGGATTTGTACTGGCCGCCAAATGTTCGCCAGAGGCGAAACTGCTCGACGCCGTGGCCGACGCGGGATTGGGCGCAGTCGAGTTGTACACCAATGACAAGTGGCTCTCGCGGGCGACCGAGGTCTGCCGGCTCTGCCGGGGCTACCCGCTGCGGTACGCGGTGCATGCGCCCACGGCGGGCTACGATCCCGATGGGCTCTTCGCCCTGGCCGCCGGGGTCGGGGCCACGGCCGTGGTGCTGCACAACATCTACTGGCCGGAAGAATTCGCCGAGCTGGTCGAAAAGTTCTCGGCCCTGCCGAACTGCCCGCTCTGCCTGGAGAATTCCGACGGCGTAACCGATCCGGTCAAATACCTGCGCCGCTACGGGCTCAAGCGCTGCATCGACGTGGAGCATTTGATCCAGCAGACCCTGGGCTTCTTCCCCGAGCCGTTCGGCGGGGTGATCGCCGAGGCCGCCCACCTGCACGTTTCGGGCTATACCTTCGGCAGCGAGAACTGGCATTCGCACCTGCACTACGCGCCCGAGCAGAGCCGCCGAATCCTGGACCTGATCCGCCAGAGCGGCTACCAGGGCCTGGTCGTCTCCGAGGCCGTGGTCGAGCAGCAGACTCTGGGCGAGTGGCGGCGGCTGGTGGAATTCTTCGCCGCCTGGGAACAGTCGGAAAAAACAGCGCATTGAACAACCATCACGACTCTCCCCGACACACAGAAAAGGCGCGCCTCGAAAAGCTCAATCCCCCCCAACGCGAGGCCGTGATTACGATCGAGGGACCGCTCCTGGTCCTGGCCGGGGCGGGCACGGGCAAGACCCGGGTGGTGACCGAGCGTCTGGCTCACCTCCTGCGCCACGGCGCGCGCCCGGACGAGATCCTGGCCGTGACCTTCACCAACAAGGCCGCCGCCGAGATGCGCGAGCGCGTGGCCAAAATCGTCGGCCAGAAGAAAAAACTCGACGGCCTGGTCATCAGCACCTTTCACAGCCTCTGCGTGCGCATCCTGCGCCGCGACGCGGCGGCGGTGGGCTACCGGCCGGACTTCACCATCTGCGACCAGGGCGAGCAGATGGGCCTGGTCCGCAAGGCCTCGCGCCATGTCGCCGCCGACGCCAAGGGCAAGCCCGAGGACATCCTGGCCGCCATCAGCCGGCTTAAAAATGCCGGGGTCGACCAGACGCAGGCCAACCGCCAGGCCCGCGACGACGAGGAACTGGTACTGGCCAACGTGTATCGCCGCTATCAGGACAACCTGCGGGTCATCAACGCCGTGGACTTCGACGACCTGCTGATCCTGGCCCTGGCGGCGCTGGAAAAGGACGCGGCGGCCTGCGACTACTGGCAGGACCGGGGACGCTACATCATGGTCGACGAGTTTCAAGACACCAACGAGATCCAATATCGACTGGTGCGCCGGCTGGCCGCGAAGCACGGCAACCTCTGCGTGGTGGGCGACGACGACCAGTCGATCTACGGCTGGCGGGGGGCGGTGGCCCGAAACATCCTCGATTTCAACCGCGAATATCCGACCGCCAAGGTCGTCACCCTGGAGGAGAACTACCGCTCGGTGAGCGTGATCCTCAAGGCCGCCAACGCGGTCATCGCTCACAACGAAGAACGCCGGCCCAAGAATCTCTGGTCCCGGCTGGGCGACGGGGGGCTTTTGCCCCTCTGGATCTGCGAGGATCAGCAGGAGGAGGCCGAGCGGGTGGTGGCCGACATCCGCAAGCGGATCAATGGCGGCGAGAAGCCCTCGGCCTTCGCCATCATCGTCCGGGCCAACGCCCAGACCCGCCCCTTCGAGGAGGAGCTCCGGATCGAGCGCCTGCCCTACGCCATCATCGGCGGCTCCAGCTTCTTCGACCGCAAGGAGGTGCGCGATACGCTGGCCTACCTGACCGTGGTGGCCAATTCGCGGGCCGACGCGGCCCTGCTACGGATCATCAACACTCCTTCGCGCGGCCTGGGCGACAAGACGGTCGAGGCGCTTTCGGCCCACGCCCGGCGGGCGAACCGTTCGCTGCTCAAAGCGCTGCGCGAGGGCGCCGCCGCTGGCGTGGGCGGGGCGGCCGCGGCGGCGGCCGAAAAGCTGGCCGACCAGTTCGCCGCCTGGCGGGAACTGGCCAAGAACGGGTGCACGGACCTGGTCCGCCGCATCCTGACCGACACGGAATACGAACGCGAGCTGGAACACCTGTACGACGATCCGCTCGACCGGGCCAACCGCTACAACTCGGCCCTGGAGGTCCAAGCCGGGCTGGACGCCCATCTCCAGCGCGAACCGGGCAACGACCTGAGCGGCTTTCTCCAAGAGATGATGATCTCCGGCCGCGAACAGAGCGAGAAGAAAGAGCCCGACGAGGCCGTGCGCCTGATCACCGTGCATTCGGCCAAGGGTCTGGAGTTCGGCGTGGTCTATCTGGTCGGGATGGAGGAGGGCCTGCTGCCGCATAAGAACGCCGAGGAGGGTGGCACCATCCCCGAGGAGCGGCGGCTCTGCTACGTGGCCATCACCCGCGCCCGGCGGGAGCTGATCCTCAGCTACTGCAACCACCGGATCAACCGCGGCCAGCCGGTGGCCCGCGCAGCCAGCCGGTTCCTGGAGGAGATCCCCGCCGAACTCATCTGTAGCCGCGATCAGGCGGCCAAACGCGAGGAGATCGGCTCGGTCATCGCCGCCGTGCGGGCCCGCCTGGAGGGCGGCGCTTTGCCGTTGGACGAGGAATAACCCCAGCTTCGGCCACCCCGGGGGGATTTTTTTTACAAAAAAGTTCCCCCTCGCCCCCTCAAAAAATTCCCGCAATATTGTTCGCTTTTGCGTCCGGGCGACAGGTGCGAGAACATTCACGCCGCCTAAGAATCGAAGCTGGCAAAAGTTTTTGAGAGAGTCAGAGAGAACTTCTTTTCAAAAAAGTTCTCTCTGAATTTATCCGGTTACCCCACCCACATCAAAATCCTGCCGGGAAATGCCGGGGGCGGACGCCCAGGGCCGCGACCCGCGCCCTAAGAGCCGGGTCCGCAGTCAGCCGGGGATCGGCCGGCGCGGGATGCACGCGCAGATGGCCGAGCTCCTTGAAGTGATAGGTTTCCGAATCGTCGCATTGGTAGGCGTGATAGACTGGTTGCGGCACGCCCTGCTCCAGCAGCGCCAGCAATTCGGGAAGATGCTTTTCGTAGACGTCGCGCGGCCAGATCTGCCGGCGCGTGCAAAGCCCGGCGGCCAGGCCGACGACCTCGCCCAGCACGCCCAGCGTGCGCTGCACGCGGGCCGAGGAAAAGGCCACGTGCGACAGGCTGAGATCCCGCCCGCCAAGGAACAGGTTCCGGACGTCGCGGGCGTACAGGCAGCGGTACGGCACGGGATAGGGCTGGCCAAGGCCGCGATGATAGGCGCAGGAGCGGAAGGGCTCGGCGAACTTGGCCGCATTCTCCGGATCGGGAAAATGCAGGTCGATGCTCCAGTTCAGGGCTCCGGTGCCGTCGGGATGAAGCACGCGGTTTTCGATGTCGTTCTGCGTCAGAACGTAATCGCCGACCACGCGGTGGCTTTCGCGCTTGCCGCCGACGGCCGAGACCCAGGCCAGTTCGTCCTGCGCCCATTCGGCCCGCCGACGCGAACGATTCTTCAGAAACGACCAGTTGGCGTAAATGGCCATCAGCCCATAGTCGCGAATATATTCGCTCTCCACGGCCTGGTCGCGATACTGACCGGTCTCCCATTCCCAGTCGCCGCCGCGAATGTAATAGACGTTCTCCTCGGTGATCTCTAGCCCCCAATCGATCTCCGGAAATTCGGTCGGCCGGTCGCTTTTACGCGCATACCAGAGCACGGACATGCCCATCACCTGCCGGTCGCCCGCCTCCGGCGCCAGGGATTCGCCGTACGCCGCCCGGCCTTCGCGGCCGTACATGGTCGAGGCGCCCAGCAGCCGGGCGACGACCGCGTCGCCCGAACAGTCGGCGAAAAGGCTGGCGCGCTAGCGGGTCTCCGCGCCGGTGCGGGCTTGGCGGGTTATCACGGCGGCCAGCTTCTGCGGATCATCGGCCGCCGGTTCTACCGCATAGACGCATTCGCTGAGCGCCAGGCGGTAGCGGTTCGCCGGATGCAGGCCGAAAATCAGCCGTTTGCGGCTGTCCTCGAAAAAATCGGCCGTATAGGTTCCCGGTCCGCCCAGGATCGGCGAAATCTCAGCCACCACCCGCCCCAGATTCGGATACGGCGGAGTGTGCATCAGTCCGCCCAGACCGACGCGGACCTCCGAACTGTTGCAGCCGCCCAACATCGGCCGGTCATGGATAAGCAGGACTTTAGCGCCGGAGCGCAGAGCCGCGACGGCCGTGCAGATGCCGGCGATGCCGCCGCCCACCACGGCCAGATCGTATTCGGTCGGGTCGTCCTGGCAGACGATCCCGGCGCACCGCCGGCGCAGCGCGGCCACTTCCGCCGAGTCGTCGGCCGGTCCGGCCGCCAGCTCCGTAGTCAGATAGAGCGCATCGCACCGCCCATTGAAACCGGTCAGATCGCGCAGGAAAAAGCGGGCCTCGCCGCGCTCCAGCTCGATCTCGCCCGCCTTCTGCCAGGCCCAGTCCGGCCCGTTGGTGCCCAGGACCGTCGGCAGTTCCCGCCCGTTAATCCCGGCCTTGAACCGCCCGGCCGACGTGCCGCGCCGCCAGGGCGCGGTCCAATCCCGGGTCCGAGCCCAGACCGCCCAGCGGCCGGCCTGCGGGATGGCAAAAACGGTTTCCGCATCCGCCACCGGTACGCCCAGGCCATGCGCCATGAGATAGGCCGACCCCACTTGGGCCAGGGACTGCGTGTCCACCACCCAGCCGCCCAGGCAATCGAAAGCCTCCGCTTCCAGCCAGATTTCCGCCATGACCGATCTCCGTTCAGAGGGAAAAACGCGCCGAGAGAATTTGCGCCTGCCGGGCCACGAGCAAAGCCATTTCAGCCAACTCCGCCTCCCGCAGACGCGAGGCCGGCCCGCTGACCCAGACGGCCGCCAGCGGATAGCCCTGCGCGTCGAGCACGGGCGCGCCCACGCAGCGCAGATCATCCAGTTCCTCGCCCCGGTCATAAGCCACGCCGGCGCGACGGATCTCGGCCAATTCCGCGGCCAGCGCCTGGCGCGAGGTCAAGGTCCGCTCGGTAAATTTCCGGTAATTCAGCGAGTCCAGCAGCGCCTCGCGCTCGGCCGCCGGCAAAAAGGCCAGAATCGCCTTGCCCGGCGCGGCCGTATGCAGGGGAAACCGGTGGCCGACCTGGACCAGAACCTTCACCGCCTGGGGACTGGGCGCCTGCTCCAGGACCACGCCCTCGTGGCCGGCCAACACAGCGATCAGCGCGGTCTCGCGCGTGAGGTCCCGCAGCTGCCGCAAGATGTCCAGCGATTTCTCGACCAGCCCCTGAGCGTCGACCGCCGCATAGCCCAGCGTCAATAATTTACGGCTCAACCGGTAGTTCGCCTCGCCGCCGGTCTTTTGCACATAGCCGAGTTCCGCCAGGGTCGCCAGCATGCGAAACACGCTGGGCTTGGGCAGCTTCAGCGCACCGACGATATCCGTTACCGTGCCGCCTTCCGGCTTGGCGGCCAGGAATTCCAAGATTCCCAGGCCCCGGGCCAAAGCAGGCACCAGATACCGCCCGCCGGCTTCGTCACGATTTGCTTTTCGTTTGACCATGATCAAATTCCTCAGCGTGCTTCTACCCGCAAACTATCACCCGTAAAACTCATTGTCAATAGTGAGACCATATGCTATGTTTATAATTCAGCGCCGCCAAAAAAAGTTTCGCTCGAAACAGTACGCAAGCATCTTCTTTTACCAAAACATGTTATATCGATAAAAATCATCATTGGACGTCTCCAACAAACAAGACAGAATTTCACGCAAAAATCAAAGGGAATACGATGGAGCCGCCTGCGTGGAGGATATTCATATACATTAATCAATAAGCTTTTCATCGTATCCTAATAATCGCCTAACACAGCCGAAGATGATATAATCCGCCGAACGGGAATTGACCTTCAGACCGCCCGGCTATGAAATCACGATTCCGGCCGCCCACGCGGCCGCGCTAAAACCAAGGAATCTCGCATGGCCAAGGGCAAAATACTGATCATCGAAGACGAAGAAGACATCCAGGAACTGCTGGCCTACAACCTAGGGCAGGAAGGCTATTCCCTGATCCAGGCCCTGACCGGCGAAGACGGGCTCAAGGCCGCCCGCAGCCAGGCCCCGGATCTGATCCTCCTGGACCTCATGCTGCCTGGCGTAGACGGGCTGGAGGTCTGCAAGCTGCTCAAGGGCGACCCCAAGACCAGCCACGTACCCGTCATCATGCTCACCGCCAAGGGCGAAGAGGCCGACATCGTCACTGGTCTGGAGCTGGGCGCCGACGACTACGTCACCAAGCCCTTCAGCCCCCGAGTGGTGGTGGCCAGGCTGCGGGCCGTGCTGCGCCGCAAGACCAAGGCCAGCTCCGCCCCCGAGCAGGTAATCGAAGTGCACGGCGTCTCGATCCACCCCGGCCGTCATGAGGTCACGGTCAAGGGCAAGCCCGTGGACCTGACCTACACCGAGTTCGCCATCCTCCACTGCCTGGCCCGCCGGCCGGGCTGGGTCTTCACCCGCCAGCAGATCCGCCTCGTCCAGAACACGCCGCGCCTCGTCAATCTTCATGCCGCCCCCCCTTTCGCGCCGCACCCACTACCCGTTCGATTCCTCCGGGATCGCGGGCCGTTACCACCCCATCGTACCCGGCGGCATCCCCGAACAGTGCCGCGACCTCCCGCGCCTGCCCCTGCCCCACCTCCACCAGCAGCCCCCCCCCGGGATTCAGGTGACCGACAGCGTCCGGTATCAGGCAACGGTAGAGATCCAAGCCGTCGATGCCGCCGTCCAGCGCCAGGCGGGGATCGCCGTCCCGCACCTCCGGCTCAAGGGTTTCGATCACGGCGCGGGGAATGTAGGGGGGGTTGGAGACGATCAGGTCGAACTGGCGCCCAGCCACCGGTTCCAGCAGAGAGCCGTGCAGGAACTCCACCGCCACGTTGTTGGCCTGGGCATTATGGCGGGCCACCTCCAGGGCGGCTTCGGAGATGTCGACGGCAGTGACCCGGGCATGGGGCAGACGGAGGGCCAGGCTGACGGCGATGCAGCCGCTGCCGGTGCCGATGTCCAGCGCCGTCCGCGCCTGAGGCGTCCGCCCGAGAGCCTCTTCCACCAGGGTTTCCGTGTCGTGGCGTGGGATGAGTACGTCCGGCGTCACCCGGAATTCCAACCCGCAGAACTCCTGGCTGCCGAGGATGTGCTGCAGCGGCTCCCGCCTTCCCCTGCGGGCCA
>CAYMGG010000307.1:0-7569 GCA_964389915.1 uncultured Planctomycetaceae bacterium | reverse complement strand
ACTTATTACGACCGCAACGTAATCCAGGTGATCGCCAACGCGATCCGCTGGGCCAGGCCGGTCATCTCGGCTCCCTATCCCAAAACGCATTGTCCGGAGCCGATCGAAAAGCTTTCGCCCAAGGACTACAAATTTTAAACAACCGGAATCAGCAAAAGCTGACGCCCTTTATCCGCGGATTTTTTCATAAACAAAAAGGTTACTCCAGCCGGCCTTCGCAGGAGTTTTAACGAATGTGGAATTTCCGTCTTCCCACTCAGATCAATTTCGGTCCCGGCCGCGCGGGCGAGTTGCCCGCCCTGGCCGCCGCCCGGGGTAAGCGGCCCCTGGTGGTCACGGACTCCGGTCTGCGCCAAGTGCCGGCCATCGCCACCCTGGCGGCCGGCATTGCCGGTGAATCGGTTTTCAGCAGGGTTGAGCCCAATCCCACGGTGGAGAACGTTGACGACTTGGCCGAAACCATCCGCGCGGGCAAGCATGACGTGCTGGTGGCCATCGGTGGGGGCAGCGCGATGGATTGCGCCAAGGCCGCCGGCGCGCTGGTCGCCACGCCGGAAAAGAGCATCCGCCGCTTTCACGCCGGCGAGCTAAAGCTGGAGCAGGCCGGCGTGCCGCTGATCGCCGTGCCGACCACGGCCGGCACGGGCGCGGAGGTCACGCCCTTCGCCGTGCTCGACGACCGGCAGAGCGGGCGCAAGGCTCCGCTGGCCGGCGACTGCCTTTATCCGGCCCTGGCCGTGGTCGATCCCGACCTGACTCTGACCTTGCCGCTTAAAGTCACGGCCGCCGGTGGACTCGACGCATTGAGCCACGCGCTGGAAGGCTATTGGTCCAAGAATCATCAGCCTATCTGCGATCTTCTGGCCAAAGAGGCGGCCCGGCTCTTCTTCACCCACTTCCCCACGGTCTGCCGCACGCCCGGCGACCGGACGGCCCGGACGGGCATGTCGCAGGCGGCGCTGCTGGCCGGTTTGGCTTTTCAACTGCCCAAGAACGCCATGGTCCACGCTTGCAGCTATCCACTCAGCAGCCAGTTCCACTTGCCGCATGGAACGGCCTGCGCCTTCACTTTGGAGTTCGCGGTGCGGCATAACGCCCCGGCGCTGAACGGCCGGTTGGAGGAGCTGGCGGTCTATTGCGGCTTAAGCGGAGTGGATGAATTGGTGGCGCGGATCGTCGAGGCCAAGCGCCTGGGTGGCTTGCCGCGCACCCTGGCCGAAGCCGGCATTCCCGAGACCGCGGTGGAGGAGTTGATCGCCGCCAGCTTCCATCCGCTCATGAACAACAATCCCGCGCCCGTAACGCCCGACGATCTGCGGCGCATGTATCGGGAGTTGGCCGCATGAGCGAACCCACTCGTCTAGCCCTGTTCGGTCTGGTGGTGTTGATCACCCATTGTCTGGAAGGAATCACGGGCTTCGGTTGCACCGTACTGGCCCTGCCGTTTGCGGTGCTGCTGCTGGGCCTGAAAACGGCGGTGCCAGTGCTGGTGGCGCTGGCCTGGTTGCTGGCGGCGTATATCATCCTCCGCTCCTGGCGCAACATCCGCTGGCCGGAGTTCGGTTTCATCGGCCTGTACGCGGGCCTGGGATTGCCGCTGGGGATCGTCTTATTCGATTACTGTCCGGAGAAAGCGCTTAAACTGATCCTAGCCCTGTTCATGGTCGGCGTGGGTTTCTTCGGTTTGAAGCGTACCCGCGCCCAACGCGCCGCGTTGGAGGCCGGCGAAACGCCGCCCCCGCCGGGCAAGAACTGGCTGATGCGCGGCCTGCTTTGTTTGGGCGGGATCATCCACGGCGCTTTCGGCACGGGCGGGCCGTTCGTGGTGATCTACGCGGCGCGGGCGCTGACCCAGAAGACGCTCTTTAGGGTCACGCTCTGCCTGCTCTGGTTCACGCTCAACACCCTGCTTTTGGTTAAATGGACGGTGGGCGGGCAGGTGTGGAATCCGGAAACCGGCTGGTGCCTGGGTCTGTCCCTGCCGTTTTTGGGCGCGGGCATGCTGCTGGGCGATTACCTGCACCATCGGGTGAACGAATATGTCTTCAAATTGCTGGTCTATTTTGTCCTGCTGGCCTCGGGTGGCGTGATGGGCTACTCGACGCTGGCCTGAAGGGAGAAAACATGAGCGTGCAAGTGCAAGCCAGAGGTGAAAAGGTCGATCTGCGGGAATTCGACCGTTTGGCCAACGAGATCCGCCACGTGGTTACGGACATCATCTGCCGTTCCGGCTCGGGGCACATCGGCGGGGCCCTCTCGCTGGTGGAGATCGTCGTCACCCTCTACCACCGGATCATGCAGGTGCGCCCCAAGGAGCCGCTCTGGCCGGACCGCGACCGCTTTGTCCTCTCCAAGGGCCACGCCGGGCCGGTGGTCTATGCGGTCCTCGCCTACCTGGGCTATTTTCCCAAGTCCTGGCTGCCGACTCTGAACGCCGACGGCACCCGCCTGCCCAGCCACATGGACCAGATCCAGACTCCGGGCGTGGACCTGAGCACGGGGTCGCTCGGGCAGGGCATCTCCGGGGCCTGCGGCCTGGCCCTGGCGGCCAAGCTGGACGGCCGGAAGCACAACGTCTTCTGCATCATCGGCGACGGCGAGTCCAACGAAGGCCAGGTCTGGGAGGCGGCGCTGTTCGCGGCCCACAACCGGCTCGACAACCTGGTCTGCATCTGCGACTACAACAAGCTGCAGATCGACGGCACCACCGACCAGGTGCTGAGCCTGGAGCCGCTGACCGACAAGTGGCGGGCCTTCGGCTGGGAGGTCTTTGAGATGAACGGCCACGACTGGGCCGAGATTCACGCCACGCTGCGCCAGGCGGTGGCCGTGCGCGGCAAGCCGGCCATGGTCATCGCCCACACGATCAAGGCCAAGGGCTGCACGCCGCTGGAAGGCAAGGCCGAAAGCCACAACATCAAGGTGGCCGACGCGGCGGCGCATCAGAAATACATGGACGCCCTGACGGGCGAAAAAGTCGAGCTTCCCTACTAAATCGGTCCGAAAAACGAGGACGAATCATGGCCCTTCATGAACAGGAAATGCGCGCAGTCTATGCCGGCACGCTCAACGAACTGATGGACGAGAACCCCAACGTGCTCTGCCTGGAGGCCGACCTGAGCAAGGCCTCGGGCACCAACCCCGCGGTCCGCGAGCGCCACCCCGAGCGCTTCATCAACTGCGGCGTGGCCGAGGCCAACATGATCAGCGTGGGTGCGGGACTGGCCAAGGAGGGCAAGATTCCCTTCTGCGCCTCTTTCAGTTGCTTCGCCTCACGCCGGGTTTACGACCAGGTCACGATCAGTTGCGCCTACGCCAACAACAACGTCAAGATCGTCGGCACCGCCCCGGGTATCACCCAGGGCCCCAACGGCGGCACGCACATGTGCTTTCAAGACCTGGCCATCATGCGGGCCATGCCCAACCTGCACGTCTACAGTCCGGCCGACGCCTACGAATTACGCGCCGCGCTGCGGCACATGGCCGGCGAACACCAGCCCACCTATCTGCAACTCATCCGCCCGAAGGTGGGCAAAATCTTCGGCGAAGATTATGCCTTTGATCCGCGCCGGGCGCGGGTGCTGCGCGAAGGCCAAGACGTGACCCTGGTTGCCACCGGTTACATGACCCAGTTCACCCCAGGCGTGGCCGCCGAACTCGCGCAGGCGGGAATAAGCGTGGAGGTGTTGCACTATCCCTCGCTCAAACCGTTCGACGCCGAGACCTTGATCCGCTCGGCCCGCAAGACCGGCGCGGTGGTGACCGTAGAAAACCAGAACACCATCGGCGGCCTGGGCGGCGCGGTCTGCGAGATTCTGGCCGAGCACTGTCCCACTCGGGTGAAACGGCTGGGCGTGCCCGACCGCTTCGGCGAGGTGGCCACGGAGGAATATCTCTTCAACAAGCACGGCTTCGGCCCCGCGCAGATCGCGCAGGCCTGCCGGGAACTGGCCGGAAAGGGCAAGTCATGAAAATCGCTCTGGGCTCGGCGGTCAAAGGCCTCAAGCTCAAGAACGCCATCAAGCAGCATCTGGCCACGCAAGGCCACGAGCTCGTCGACGTCGGCTGCCACAATGCCGAGAAATTCATCAAGTACACGGCCGTGGGCGAACGCCTGGCCAAGGCCCTGCAGGACGGCGCGGCGGAACTAGCGATCAACTGCTGCGGTAGCGGCACGGGCGCGAGCCTGAGCGCGGGCAAGTTCCGGGGCGTGCTGGCCTGCGCCTGCGAATCGGTGGCCACCGCCCGCCTGATCCGCGTGGTCAACGGGGCCAACTGCCTCTGCCTGGGCGAGTCGGTGGTGAGCGAAAGCCTGGGCTGCGAAATGGCCGGGGCTTTCATCAACGCCAAATTCGGCGACGCGCCGGACGTGCCGGCGGAGGTGCGCGAGTTCTGGCGCGAAGCCCGCGACGAAATGCAGGCCCGCGGCTGTACCGCCTCGGCGCGAGAGCTGGAGACGCTTTGAACCGCAACCGCTTTGGGGGGACTTTTTTATAAAAAAGTCCCCCCAAAGCCCCCTCAAAAAATTTTCGTGACCTGTCGTGGCCGAATCGGAATGCCGGAGTGTTGGTGGTCGACGCGCCGGATTGGCAAAGTGAGACAAAAGTAAAGATGGGTGAGTCGCACGTAGGGGACAGACATTGAATTTGTCCATCTGAACGTTCGAAACTGCGAAGTTGGTAGGAGTTTTTTGAAAGAGTTTGAGAAAACTTTTTTTCAAAAAAGTTTTCTCAATATCGGTGCAGGTTTTGAGATTCCCCAGAAAGGAAAAGCATGTCCGCCGCCAAGCGCAAATATCCCGACCGGGCGTTACCGCCCACTCTGGTCCGGGCCGACCATGCGGAATTTATCTACCGGCAGAAATCGGGGCCGGCCTCGTCGAATCTGGAGTTGCTGACTTATGGAACCTATGAGCTAGGGGCCGGAGCGGCGAGCGACGAACTCTGCCATCCCCACGAAGAGGCCCTGCTTTTCTGCCTGACCGGCAGCGTGGAAGCGGAGTTGGCCGGGCAGAAGCATCGGCTGGAGCATTACGACGTGCTCTATGTGCCGCGCGGGGAACCGTACCAACTGCGCAACGCCACAGGCGATGCGGGAGCGAAGCTCGTGATCTGCAAGGCCCCGGCCGAGAACCGCCATCCGGTCTATCTGGCCCGGTGGGCAGAAGTGAGCCGCAACGAAAAGCGTATCCGCGTGCTCAAGCGCAAGAAGGTCTATCTCATGTTCGACGTGGGCGAACCGGCCGATCGGCTGGTGGCCGGCTATACCATCTACGAGCCGCACGCCCGGGCCTATCCGGCCCACAACCACACCGACCAGGAGGAGATCTACATCTTCCCTCAGGGCCACGGAGCAATGGAGGTTTACGCCGACGAGGAATCCAAAACTTTTGTCCACTCCCTCGCACCGGGCGATGCGGTGACCATTCCGGTACTCAACTATCATCCGGTCTTCAGCCAGGACGAGGAGTTGCACTTTATCTGGTGCATTGCCGGCGAACGCTATTGGGTCGGCGACAAGAACCAGGATTTCTTAAAGGGCCAGGGCGCGAGCATCACGACCTGAAGCGGACGGGAGAAGGGAATGTCGGAGATCAAATTGGCCGTCGTGGGCGGCGGCGCGGTGGGACGGGGCGCGCTCAAGTGGGCGCAGGCGGCCGAGGACGTGAGCGTGGCGGGCGTGGTCGAACCGAGCGAACGCTCCGGCCGAGCCCTGCGCGAAGAATTCGGTGTCCAAGTTTTTGCCGACTTGGGCGCTCTACTGGCTCGGACCAAACCGGACTGCGTCAAGATCTGCTCGCCCAACGCGCTCCACGCCGAGCAGACCGTGGCCTGCCTGGAGGCCGGGGCGCACGTCCTGGTCGAGAAGCCGATGGCGACCAGCTTTGCCGACTGCGAGCGTATGGTGGCGGCGCGCGACCGGGCGCAGAAAGCCCTGATCGTCAACTTCGAATACCGGGTGTCGCAAGTCTATCTCAAAGTGCGCCAGGAGATCGCCGCCGGCCGGATCGGCCGGGTGCGCAACGTGCTGATCTTCGAGTCGCGCGGTCCCTTGATGGGCCGCGAGGGTTCCTGGCGGTTCAAACGCTCGGGGGCGGGCGGACTGATCATGGAGAAGGGCGTTCATTACATCGACCTTTGCCATTATTTCTGCGAAAGCCCCTTCCGGCGGGTCACCTCTTTCCACGGTCCAAACACGCTGGCGCACTACGAATTCCCGGACAACGTGATGATGATCTTCAAGCACATCGACGGCGCGCAGTCCGTGGTCGGCATGTATCACGGCATCCAGCCCGACGCTTTCCGCGGCGACTATCCCCGGCCGCTCGATCCGGTCCACGCGCTCATGCAGCATCAGTGGATCGCCCGCCACGGTTACATGGATTACGTCATGATTACGGGCGAACGCGGTGCGATCTACGCCAATATCCATGATTACCTAGTGGCGGTGAACCTGTACGAGCCGAATGCCGAACGCGGCGGCCAGTCCACCCAGGCGGCCGCTCTGCACGACCTCTCCTGCCACGACTGGGCAAGCAATTGCCACGATCAAATCGAGCTGCTGCGCAATCTGGTCGAGGTCGCGCGCGGGCGCGAAAAACCCCGAGTGACGCCGGAGGACGTGATCCCGAGCATGCGGGCCGCCTTTGCGGCCGAAGAGTCGCTGGCGGACGAGACGCCGGTCGAAATCGGTGAATGAATCGTTTCACTTCGGACCTGGAGAAAAGCATGAACTTTCGCATCGCCTGTCAGACCATCTCTTGGGGAGATAAGCAGCACGAAAGATTCCCCGCCGTCTTTGCCGAAATCGCCGCTGCCGGTTTTACCGGCGTCGAGATCGGTTACCGCCGGCTCGAACAGGCCGCCGTGGCCGACATGCGCCGCTTCCTGGCCGACGCGGGGTTGGAGTTGGTCGCTTCGCACATTGGCGGCAATCTGTCCGATCAGGCCCAGGCCCGGGGCGAGTGGGACGCGCTCGACCGTGTGCTCGATCGATTGGCCGAACTGAAGGCCGGCCGGCTTATGTTCTCGGGCCTGCGCCATCAGGGCGACAATGAAAAATTCGCCCGCGAGTTGGACACCTATCTGCGCGCCAGCGAACACTGCCGCGAGCGGGGCGTGGAACTCCTCTACCACAACCACGACTGGGAATTTTTAAATGGCGGCAAAGTTTTTGCGGCCCTGAACGCAGCCGCAGCGGCCCGCTTCTGTCCGGACGTGGGTTGGTTTTTAAAGGGCCAGGTCGGCGCGCGCGCCACCCTCGACCGACTCAACGGCCGACTCGGCGCGGTGCACTTCAAGGATTTCGCCACGGCCGCACCGGGCGTGGTCGACCCGCTGCCATTGGGCGAAGGCATCGCTCCGCTGGCCGAGGCGGCCGCCTGGCTGCGTGAACACGTGACCAAGCCGATGTGGGTGATCGCAGAGCAGGACGCCACGACGTTGCCGACCGCCGAGATGGCCCGGCGCAACGCGGAATTTTTGGGTTCCGCCTTTTTGAGCCGGCAGCGGGCATAATAATAAGGGGGGATTAATCCCCCCCTGCGCGGTCGCCCTCCCCCTCCGGGGG
>CAYMGG010000306.1:0-7580 GCA_964389915.1 uncultured Planctomycetaceae bacterium | reverse complement strand
GGAGGGGGCGACCAAACTCCCTCCCCCTCCGGGGGAGGGTTGGGGTGGGGGAGAAGGGTCACCTCCCCCGCGGCTTGATGCGTCAGCGTAGCCCGAAATTGCGCGTTTTTGGCCGGAAACTCCCGCTTCCGTCCATTCGCCCCAAAAAGGGTGAACGCTTACGTTTTTTCCGCCTTTCGCAAAGCTGTCAATTCCCCTGACAATAGACAGCCGTGCTTCGCTAACGGTCAAAAGCAACCGGCGACCGTCTCCGGTCGCCGGTTGTAAAATTATCGGAATTCATCGCCGGTTCAGGAGATGCTGTTGAGCATCTTGCGGATGCCGTCGGAGAGCGATTCGTCGTTCACCAGAGTTCCGGCTTCGAGCTTGGCCCGGGCGGCTTCAACCTTTTCGGTCCGGACTTCGGGGATCGTGCGCAGCTTGCTCATAAATTTCCCCAAGGGCGAAATCTGCACCGCGTCCTCGCCAGTCGAGCCGGACGGAACATCCGCCGGTTTCGTGCGCCGCTCCTGGCTGCGCTCATCTTTCTGGATGCTCTTGCGAACAGATTCAAATTCGCCGTAGCCGCTGATCCGCATGGCAATTCCTCTTTATCTGCCGGGATTTAGGACTTATTTCCGGTCCGCTAATCCCCAGTCTTTCCCGCTGCTTGCATCTTCACTTATGTTATCGGCGGTTGGCAGGCCACCTTGAGCATTCGTTTAAAAATATTTTATACCTCAACGCATTGAGTGGCAAGACTTTGCATTAATATTCGCCAGGTCGAGTTTTTTTTCGACTAAATCCCGCAAGAAAAGTTTCAGCCTCGACGTATAGAACTGCGGATTATTGCGAACGGTAAAAGCCCCGGACCGTTCCCACCAGATAGAGACTGCCGGTGACGCAGACCAGACCGTGGCTGCCGGCCAGCCCGATCGCCCGGCGCAGGGCCGTGGCCGGCTCGGGATGGACTTCCACTTGCGCGGGGCTGGCGGGCGCCTCCTGGCGCCAGATCCGCTCCAGTTCCTGCGGATCGCGGCAGCGGGGCGAATCGAACGCGGTAAACACCATGGCCGCCGCAAAAGGTTTGAGCAGGCGCAGCATGGCTTCGACCTGCTTGTCCTTGGCCACGGCAAAGACGAAACACCGGTCGGGCGTGGTGAACCGCTCGGGCAGGGTTTCGGTCAGGGCCCAGATGCTGGCCTGGTTGTGGGCGCCGTCGAGCACCACCCAGGGCGAACGGTCCACCACCTCCAGCCGGCCGGGCATGGCGGCGTTACGCCAGGCGCGGCGGACCGTGGCCGCTCCGGGCAGCGGCTCGCCCACCCGCTCGAAGAAAAGCTCGGCCAGCCCCAGGGCCACCGCCGCATTGCGGGCCTGATGCGCGCCCAGAAGCGGCAGGGAGATGTCGTCGCAGATCCCGTTCCAGGTGGTCAGCCGCAGCCGCTGGGGCGCTTCGGGCGCGTCGGCCAGCGGGGCCTCCAGCCGCTCGGCCCGCAGCCGCGAACCCAAAAAATAGGCCGGACAGCCCAGCGTCGCCGCCCGCCGGCGCAGGAAGACCACCACCGACCGCTCGGTCTCGCCCACCACCGCCGGCACGCCGGGCCGAAAGATCCCGGCCTTCTCGGCGGCGATGGAGAGCAGGTCGGGCCCCAGCTGCTCCAGATGGTCCAGGCTGATGCTGGTGACGCCGCTCACCATCACGTTAAGGTTGGCGACGTTGGTGGCGTCCAGCCGGCCGCCCAAGCCGACCTCCAGCACGGCGGCCGTGCAGTCCTCGGCCTTGAAGGCCAGGAAAGCCAGGGCCGTAAGCAGTTCGAAATAGGTCGGGGCGCGCCCGGGGCCGGAGTCGCGCATCGCCTCGGCCACCGGCCGCAGCCGGGCGAAGAGTTCGGCGAAACGCTCGGGGGCGATCGGCCGGGCGCCGATCACGATCCGCTCGCGCACGTCTTGCAGATGGGGGGAGGTGTAGAGCCCGACCTTGTAGCCGCGCTCGGCCAAAAGCCGGGCGGTCAGATAGCTGACCGTGCCCTTGCCCTTGCTGCCGGCCACATGCACCACGGGCAGGCCGCGCTGCGGCTCGCCCAGCCGGCGCAGCAGCTCCTCCATCCGCTCGGTGCCGAGATTACCGCGGCCGGGCCGATAGTCGCCGGTCCGTTCGTAATTGACGAACCCCGCCAGAAAATCCAGCGCTTCCCGATATCCGGCCCCGGCCGGCGCCGGCGCGGTCGGACCGGCCGCCGGCGCGCCGGGCGCCTCGGTCTCCTGCCGCTTGGCCGCCAGCTTTTCCGCCTCGGCCAGCTTCTCGCGGATCGTCCGGTAGACCGGCAGGTCCGGCAGGCCGCCCTTCAGGCTCTCGCCCAGGGTGACGAGCGCTCGCTGGAGCGTGGCGTTCTCCTCCAGATCGACGGGGATCTCCTCGCCCAGCAGGTTCATCATGTGCCGGCGCAGGGCCTGGCGCAGCTCCCGCCGGACCATGTCCTTGGTCAGGTTGTGCTTGGGGTACTTCGCGACCAGCTTTTCGAAGAGCGCGTCGAAGCCGGGGTACTTCTCCGGATTGTATTCGTCGAAGTCCAAGAGCGCCCGGAACTCCTGTTCGTGGGCGGTGTAATTCTGCACCAGCCAGTTGTCCAGGTCGCGGTTGTCGCGCATGGCCAACCGGGCCTCGACCTCGCCCAGGGGGATCTCCTCCTCCTTGACCTCCACGTCGGGATCGATGCCCTTCTTGTGGATGCAGCTGCCCCCGGGGAGGTAGTACTTGGCGATGGTCAGCTTGATGCGCGTCTGGCCCCGGGTGGCCAGGACGGGGATGAGCTGCTGGACGCTGCCCTTGCCGAAGGTCTTGCGGCCGACCAGCTTGGCCCGCTTGTGGTCGCGCAGGGCGCCGGCGACGATCTCGCTGGCCGAGGCGCTGCCTTCGTTGACCATCACCACCAGGGGGCCGGTGTAGAACGGCTCGCCCGCCGGGGCGTGGTAGTCCTGCCGGCGGTAGACGTCGGGCTTGCCCTCGCTGTAGACGATGCGCTTGCCCTCGCCCAGGAAGAGGCTGCCCACCTGCACGGCCGCGGAGAGCAGGCCCCCCGGGTTGTTGGTCAGGTCGAAGATCACGCCCTGGTCGCCGTGGCCTTTGAAGCCTTCGATCGCCTTGCGCACGTCGGCGGCCGAGACGTCGTTGAAGGAGGTGAGGCGGACGTAGCCGACGCCGCCGGGCAGCTCCTGGCTGACCACGGCCGGGATCTTGATCACGTCGCGGACGACCTCGAAGTCGCGCGACTTGGTCCAGCCCCGCCGCCAAACGGTGACCGCCACCTTGGTCTTGGCCGGGCCCTTGAGCATGTTGATGATGTCCTTGAGCTTGAAGTCGCGGATCTCCTTGCCGTCGATCTTCTCGACCACGTCCAGGCTCTGGAGGCCGGCCTTGAAGGCGGGCTGCCCGTACATCGGCGTCAGGATGGTGAAGCGGCCGTCGCGCATGCCGACCCACGCCCCGATGCCGCCGTAGCTGGCGTCGATCTGCTCGAGCATCTCGCGGTAGCTCTCGCGGTCGAGGTAATCGCTGTAGGGGTCGATCGAGTTGAGCACGGCCCGGGCGGCCTCGGTGGCCAGGCTTTCCGAGTCGAGCAGTTTCTTCTCCTCGGGGTTGCTCTCGTCGGGGGCGTACTTCTCGCGGATCTGCTTGACCACCTCGCTCACCAGCCGGGAGGGGAAGGTGTCGCGGGAAACGGCGTTGTCGACCTGCTCGTTCAACATGAGCAGAGTCCGGGCCTCGTCACCGATCCGGCCGGGCTGCTCGCCCAGGGCCTCGAGCTTGGGCTTGACCTCGGCGAAGCGGCCGAAGCGGCCGAGGGCCAGCACCGCCTCGTCGCGGGCCCGCAGGCTGGAAGCGTGTTCCATGAGCTGACTCAGCTTATCGTAGGCCTGGCCGCCGTGGGTCAGCTTCCAGGCGGCCTTGGCCGCCTCGACCTGGAGCAGTTCCGGCAGGTCGGCCCGGTTCATCAGCTGCCGCAGCCGGGCGGCGGCCAGCTCGCCGCCGAAGGTGCCTAACAGGGCGGCGGCGTCCTGCCGCCGGGCCAGCGGCGCCTCGGCCGTAAGCAGCAGCTTCTCCAACGCCTCGGTGGCGGGTTTCTGCTCGCCCAGGCGCAGGAGCGCCTGGCCCAGGGCCAGGGTGGCCTCCGGCGAGGCCCCTTCCAGGGCCGCGATCAGGCGCGGGCGGTCCTTGTCGCCCAGCTGGGCCAGCTTCTCGCCGGCGGCCCAGACCGGTTCGTCTCCGATCTGTGCTAGGGCTTGCAGGACCTCTTCGATCGTCTGGACGTTGACCTCCGGCGCGGGCGCGGCGGGAGCCGCCGCCGGGGCGGCCGGAGTCGCCGGGGCGGCCGGGGCCGCAGGCGTCGCCGGCTTATCTTCTGCACTCCCGACCGGAGCGATCGCAACCGCCAACAAGAGAGCCGTCGCCCCCAGGGTCAGCCGAACCCAGTTCGCCGGCCCGTTCAAACGCCGTAGAATGTTCATCAAGCCTCCACTTCCGTTTTCACGCCCGAGGGATGTAATGGAACTCTTGTCGCCGGAGCGGCCCCGCTCCGGCACATGAAAATATCTGTCCCGCTCGCCGGGACGGCCTTCGCCGCAGCCCGGAAAAAAGAGATTAAACCCGCCGGCCCCGGCCGAGGCAATCAATTTTCTTCGTTCCGGCGACCGGTTGTTGACAAGCGGCCGCCGGCCGGCTAATAAATGGACGGGAAGGAATCGCTTTTTTCACCGCCAGCCCCGAAGGAGCCGCCCAAATGACTAAAATCCTGGTGGTCGACGATTCCTCGACCATGCGGCGCATCATCTGCAATACGCTTCAGCAGCTCGGCCAGGAGGATACCTTGCAGGCGGCCGACGGCGTCGAAGCCCTGCACGTCTGGGAGGCCAACCCCGGCATCCAGCTGATCCTGACCGACTGGAACATGCCGAACATGAACGGGCTGGATTTCCTGCTGGCCGTGCGCCAGAAGACCAAAGACCTGCCCGTGGTCATGATCACCACCGAAGCGGAGAAGGCCAGCGTCATCAAGGCCATTCAGTCGGGCGCCAACAATTATATCGTCAAGCCCTTCACGCCCGAGGTGCTGCGGGAGAAGACCAAGCAGTTCCTCAGCTGATCCCGGATCCGTCTTCGTGCGCCGCAGCAAATCCGCGGGGGAGTCTGACCGACTCCCCCGACGTCGTTTCGTCCCGATTTGCGCGCCACCGCGTTCACCCCGGAGGCCAGGCGAAGGTCCGGCCGGCCAGAAGATGCAGGTGCAGATGGAACACGGTCTGCCCCGCGCCGGGGCCGCAGTTGATCACGCAGCGGTAATCGCCCAGCTGCTCGCGCGCCGCCAGGCGCGCGGCCGCGGCCTGCACCTGGCCCAGCAGTTCCGGCCGGTCGGCGCACTCGCTCAGGCCCGAGACGTGAACCTTGGGCACGACCAGGATATGGGTCGGGGCCTGGGGGTTGATGTCGCGAAAGGCGAAGACCCGCTCGTCCTCATAGACCTTGGCCGAAGGGATCTCGCCGAGGATGATCTTGCAGAACAGGCAGTCGGCGGACATGGCAGCGTTCTCCCTATGCAAAGCGCTTAATTCTTCCGTCCGCGCAGGCGCAGCAGTTTCTCCCGGGCCTGGTCGACCCGGCCGACCACCTTGCCGGCGGCGGCCTCGACCTCCTCGCGGGTGAGCAGGCGCGTGGCGCGCTTGGCCTCGGTGTGCTCCCGGCGGGCCTGGTCGCGGCTCTTGCGCAGGTTGAGGATCTTGGTTTCGAGGATGGTGGTGTCGGTGTCGGGCGTCAACGGCTCGACCGGGTGGTATTCGCTGATGTGGTGACGGACCTTGACCCCCTCCTCGACGAAGATCACCTCCTCGGCGATGTTGGCGGCCTGGTCGGCCACCCGGCGCAGGGAGTGGGAGATGAAGAGCAGGTGGCAGGCCCGCTCGATGGCCCGGCGGTCTGCCTTCATGATGTCCAGGATCTCACGGAAGCTGACCTGGAACTCGTCCTCGACCACCATCCGCTCGTCGAGGATCTTCCAGGCCAGGTCGGTGTCGTTCTCCAGCACCGCGCAGATGCTCTCGCGGATCATCTGGCTGACCTGGTCGAGCATGCTCTGGAAATCCATGCTCTGGGGCAGGAGCGAGCGCTCCTTGACCAGGAAGAGCACGTGCTTGGCCACCTCGACGGCCAGATCGCCGATCCGCTCCAGGTCATTGTTGATCTTGGCGGCCGCGGAGATGAAGCGGCGCTCCAGCGAATTGAGCGAGGCCAGTTCCATCGTCGCCAGGCATTCGCGGTCGACGGCCAGTTCCATCTCGTCGATCTCCGCGTCATAGGCGATGACGTAGAGGGCCATGTCCGGCTCGCGGTCCACCAGGGCCATGAGCGCGGTGGCCAGGGCATGCTCGCACATCTCGCCCATCGCCACCAGGTCGTTCTTCAGCTTGTCGAGCGCCAGCCGGTGCGGCATAAAAACCTCCCCTCAAATCAGTCGGAGCAATCCCTGGATGCAAGGCCACGGCAGTTCCGTGCCCGAATCGCCTAATACTTGACCCCTAGACGCGCGGCGATGCGCGGCCAGACGTAACGTTGAAAATCGCTCTCGGAATAGGCCTCGATCACCCCGTCGATGCGCAGCACCAACCGCCAGCGGGTGTAGGTGCCGGTCTCCTGCGGCGTCTTGCCCGGCGGCGGCATCATGCCGGTGTACTCCCAATGCCAGGGGACCGCCTCGTAGACGATCGGCATGTCCGGCTCGTCGGTGTTGCGCAGCCCCGGCACGTAGGCGTAGGACTTGGCCAGCGCCGCCTCGGGCGAGAGCTCCGCCAGCGCCGCCGGCGAGGTGAAGATCTCGGCCCGCCGCGCCTCGGGGAAGGCCGCCTGCAACTCCTCGAAATTCTCCGGGAAGCTGCCGCGCTGGGTGGCGTAGGTCTGCAACTCCAGCCACTGCCGGCCGAGGTTGGCCCGCGAGCGCGAGAGTTGAACCCGCGCGCGTTCCCGGGTCCAGCGGGGCAGGTTGGCCACCAGCAGCGAGGAGAGGCTCGGGGCCAGGCCGATCGGCGAGACGACGGTCTGGCGGCAGTAGTCGCCGGCCGCATCCAGCCGGGCCACGCCGGAGAGGCCGACCAGGTTGAGGGTGAAGACGCTCAGCGGCGGCCGGTTGACCACCGTGCCCAGGCGGGGGAAGTAGCCCTTGAACAAATCGCTGAAATTGACGTACTCGCGGCCGATCTGGCCGGGCAGGTTGTAGTACCAGAAGAGGCTGGTCCCGGAGCCCAGGGCGCGCAGCAACGAGTCGAAATCCCGGTTGGTGGTCAGGTTGGCGCTGGCGGCCACGGCCTGGTCGATCAGCATGCCCATGACTTCGCCGCTGGAGGCGACGACCGCATAGGAGCCCTCCAGGGCGGGGAAGTCGCGCCGGGAGAAGAGGCTCCAGCACTCGGACTTCTCCAGTTCGGACTTGCTCAGGGAGTAGATCGGCTGCGAGCCCTGCCGGCCGAGCGCCTCGCCCGTCGCCAGGCGGCCGACGGCGGCTTCGTAGTCGTTGATTCCCAAAATGAAGGCCCAGGCGGTTTCGGTCCCCTGG
>CAYMGG010000305.1:0-7614 GCA_964389915.1 uncultured Planctomycetaceae bacterium | reverse complement strand
TCAGTCCAACGGAGTTTTTGCGGCGGCCTACGCCGCAAAAACTCATAATTCGTTTCTCCCCCCATTTTCATGCCTCGGCGACTGCCGGGGCATGCTCACGGCAACTCCAGCTAGTAAAGACTTCTTGACTTAAACGAAGCGCTAGGCAAGATAGCTTTACCAGCGGGTCACACTGGGAAAGGAGGCTTGACCAATCATGAACCGGGCGACGGGAATCTACCGCACGACGACTGTAGGCGGGGAAAAGGTGCGGGCCTTCATTCCTCACCCACTTCCGCCTTCCAGGCCCAAGCTGGAGCTGAACGATACGCTCGCCGCCCTGCATAGCGAGGCGATTGCCGCCCTCAGCCGCCTGAATGTGGCGGGCGCAATGGTGCCAAGTCACGGCTGGTTCATCTATGGTTTTGTCCGCAAGGAAGCCGTCATCTCCTCGCAGATCGAAGGGACTCAGGCGACGCTGGAGGACGTGGTCTCCTTCGAGGCTACACGACAAGCGGAGCGACCCGCCGAGGTCGAGGAGATCTGCAATTACGTCGAGGCTATGACGTATGCGCGTGCGGAATTGGCCAAACCTGACGGCCTGCCGCTTAGCCTGCGTCTGCTTTGCGAAATCCACCAGCGGCTCATGACCGGCGCGCGCGGCTCCGATAAGCAGCCCGGCTCGATTCGGGCTTCGCAGAACTGGATCGGCGGAACGCGCCCGGGTAATGCGAAGTTCGTTCCCCCTCCACCCGACGCGGTGCGGGAGGCGCTCGGGAAATTGGAGCGTTGGATTCACGGAAGCGATCCGCTGCCGCCGCTGGTCCGGATCGGACTCGCCCATGTCCAGTTTGAAACGATCCATCCTTTTCTCGACGGCAATGGGCGTGTTGGCCGGTTGCTGGTCACGCTGTTGGCCGAGCACTGGAAGCTTCTGGCCGAACCATTGCTGTACCTCAGCCTGGCTTTCAAGCGGCACCGGGCGGAATATTACGAACGACTCGATGCTGTGCGCACGGAGGGCGACTGGGAAGGCTGGACCGGATTTTTCCTTAGCTGCGTCCGTGAAGCCGCCGATGATGCGGTTGACGGGGCGCGCCGGATGTTTGCCGTCATTGGCAAAACGCGGCAGGCGGCGTTGGCCCACGAGGCTACGACCGTGACGGCGGTTCGGCTCTTCGACCGTTTGCCCGAGCATCCGATGGTCACGCTGCCGCGCGTCATGGAACTGCTCGCTACGACCAAGCCCACCGCGGGCAAGGCCATCGACGCGCTCGTGCAAGCCGGCGTGCTGCAGGAAATCAGCGGCAAGAAGCGCGACCGCGTATATGCCTACCGGGACTACCTTGAGGTGTTGGCCGAGGACACCCGCACAATTATGTAGCGGGTTCATTTTGCTTACCTCCTAACCTGCAGCGCATGTTTCCGCCTCCTTCATCGCAGCCCAAGCGCAGCCTGCGCCGCCCTTGAACGCCCTCCCCACATTTGCGATAACGTCGTGGCGTAGGCGGGGGATCATACCTCGGCCCAAACCCCAAACCGGGCGTGCAACATTCGAAGCGCCGGCAGTAGGGATCCCAAGGACCGCCCCGGCGAGCCAGATTTCGTGGGGCCGCCAGCGCCACACTGACCGGGTGTAAGCCACCCCCAGGCGAGCCCCAGTTCGCGACGTTTTAGTGGGACGATTCTGGTCTTGGCGTCAAAGGGTGCATGCGTTGTAACATCTTGTAAATGCGGGTGTTGCGCTAGTTGGTGTTTGCCGTTTAACCCCTCGCGTGGGGCGTTTTTACACAATGTCCAACGGTGTCTACTATGGCTACCGGTTCCGTTCAGATCATAAACCCTTGTGGTGCCAAGTACCTATACGAAAACGTCAACCTTTTCCGAATGGGCATTATGGACAAAATGATCATTTCTGCGACTAGCGACTCAACGCGTATGTTCAATCGCGCTGGCAACCCCGTCTAGCGCTGCGGCAATGTTATTGAGCGGGTTGCCGATCGCCAAGTCCGTGGGGAATTCGTTTGCGTAGCGGATGGCCTGGGCAATGGCCTCCAGGCCCAGTAAAAGCGCGGCGGCCTCGGGGGTCATGTCCTTCTGCAATAGTTCAGCTGCGTCATTTTGAAGGTCGGTGGCAGGCATTGCGTGGGCTCCTTTTGGTTGGTCCGGTTAGGTGTCGACTGGTAAAGTTTAGGTCGAGACGCATCAGCTACTTATTGTCTATATTATTTGCATTGGTTTTGTCCTCATTTCCCGACTCGTCCGTATCGGTCGGCACCTTTTCGCCAGGCCCCCAATACCGGATGAAGTCGGGGAACTTTTCGCACGAATCCACCCATTCGCAGGCATCCAAGCCGACGACTTCCCCCTCGCGATTGAGCGCCCAGGCGGCCACGGGGGAGTAGAAGATTTTGCCATCACCGCCGCGAAATGCGGCTCTCCAGCCAGGTGCGGGGATGATGGCGATGATTTTGCTTTCGTGCACGAGTTGGCCTCCTTGTTGAGATAAGTCACGGTAATTCAAACATTTGCATCTGAGCGCACACGGCTCAGAAGGTTCACGGCCAAGGCGGTTCTTTTTCGCGCAGCCCGGTTTTTTGGTCCAAAGCCCCGCAAAAGCGTTTTAGGGCGCGCGTGGTCACTTTGTGGCTTCCCTATACTCAAAGCCAATCCAAGTGCAGCCACGGGCCTTAAAACTGCATTTACGGGCAAAATAGATGGCGCCCATTTGTCCTTTTAAGGCGCTGGCGCCTGCGGCTCCTCACTACCCCCTATGGTCGGATTTCTGCAGGGTCTCTCAAAACTCGCAAAGTTATTTATTACAGGTGGTTGTGTGTTTTACGGTCTTCGAGTTGTCACTTAGTCTTTAAAGATATATAAAGACTAAGTGACAACTCTCGAGTCTGGAAATTCATAAAGTTCTGTTGCGTAGTCAGTTGCGCAAAATCAGAGACCCTGCTGAATACCCCCCTCAGGCAGTAGCTTTATTGCCGAGTCTCTGTAGCGTAAGCCGTTGCGTTGTGATATGTTAAGCTTCTCGCAGACTTCCGCATTTGACAAAATCTTTCCTTCGCCCTGTAAATCGCGCATGGCGTCGGCATACCGCCTGACGTTCGCCCGAAAATCGGCTCGCCGACTGGCCGTCACCAGGGGCGGGAAAACTTCATTGGCGTAGGCGCCGCGCATGTCGAAAACCGGCGGTACGGGCTCGTTGGTGAGCAGATAGATGGTCGCCGGATTGGAGAGCGGGCGCAGGCGCCCGATGGCTTGCAGGATTTCGCCGGTGACTACATGTTGCCACACTGCATGCCAGTGCGGATCGGCATAGCGCTGGCAGCGCACCGTCCATAATTCGTGGCCTAGTGCATGCGTTTTAAGCCCCCAGGCCAACTCTGGCGGCTTCAGGTTGGCATCCAGCGCTTCGAGCCCGAAGGCCGACACCGCCAGCAGACTCAACCGCGCTTCATTCGGCATGGGGCGTCCGATGATGAGCCCGGCGCCATACGTGCTGAACTTGTCCAAACCGCGAAGCGCCCCGTAGTGCACGACCGTGACCTCAGGATGCCGGGCTTGCATGAAATCCGCGAGTTCCTGCTCGTGCTCGAGAAACGTTACGACGAGCAAGCGGTCGGCTTGATGCTTCCGGGCCACTTCCCCGGCGAAGGTGCGGATCAGACCGTCTTCAATCGCGACTTCACGCCGGGTGGCGCTACGGGTAAACAGGCGATCCTGGATCTGGATGATCTGGGCCTGTTGCTGCACGGGAGGCATGGCCAGCACCTCGACTGGCCGGCCCAGGAGCCCCTCGACCACGCTCGGTTCGGCGGCCGCGTCTAATAACGTGATTCGGCAGCGGTGCGGGATCGCCACTTTGGTCGGCCAGCGGATCGCGCCCCGCGAGGCGTGTACGGGTTGAGGGTTGCGGAGCAGTTCGCGCAGGCTGCCGAACAAGTTGGGGAGCTCGACCTTGCCGGCGATGTGCTCGTAAGCGACGGTCAGCAAGCGTTCGAACAGTTCATCCTGCTCAAGCAACCGGCGATCAGGCTCCGACAGCCACCGCTCCATGGGCGGGCTCTTTACCCAGCCACCCTTATCTGACCGGTTGCACAGGGCGATCAGATCCAGACAGGCCCGGCGCAAGATGTCGGTCAAGGCCAGTTCCGCCTCGGCGCCGTCTTCCGGCTTCATCAGTCGGCGGATCAGCCAGGCGACGGTTTCGCTCCGCTCGAGATTGCCCAGTGAGGCGTCGCAGCCATCACGGATTACCTGCAGGTTGGCCACAAATCGGACTAGCGCCTCGGTTTTGACCTCGACCGGGGCGGCGATCGCCTCGCAGGCGTCTTCGTCCAGGATGAGCAGGGGCCGGTTTTCCGCCGCGCGCAAGTGCCAGAAATCGCTTCGGCGCAGATGCCAGTTGGTGACAAGAAGCACCTGGGCGCGCCGATTCTGCGCGCAGGTGAATACTTTCCGATAGGCGCAAGTGTTGCGTTGGGCGCAATGCTGACATGGGCCCCGCCGAATCAGATAGCCGCAGGCCCGGAAGAAGGCCACGAGCTCCGCATGCGGGCAGGCATCGTCCTCGTCCGGACCTTCCCGCCAGTAGTGGACCTTGATGCCCCGCGCTTCCATGCGGGATTGCACCTCCTGGCAGAGGCCGTGCGTCGGCGCGGCATAGATGCAGCGCGTGCCCTTTTTGCACAGGGCCAGGATAGCGGCTTCAGTCTTGCCGGTTCCAGGGGGCGCCGGAATCAGCCTTGCCGGCTCAGCAGGCGATAAGGGCGTGATCGTAAGTTCGCTCACGTGCTTCCTCCAGAGTAATACGAGGGATAATCAAGTCCGTTTGGCCCGCGCGCACAGCCGACACCAGCTGGCGCTTTCCGGTGGCGACCGCCTTACAATCTCCGCACGCTGGTTCCTGACCGAGTGTATGGAGCCCGGATCGACAGGCGGCGCAGGAGAAGCCGTAGTTGCCAGAGCGCGCCGCGTGGATGATCCCGGCGGCCCGCGTGCGGGCGTTTCCCGGCGACAGGTCGCCGCGATTACGCGCGATCCAGCGGGCAAGCTGCTCCACCGCTTTGGGCTCGGGGATTTTTGCCGCCGTGCTCCAGCTGGCGAGCTGCAATTCGTAACGATTGCGCTGCCCGGGGGGGGCGATGGCCCGCAGAATCCGCTGGATGCAGTCCGGACTATCGGTTGAGATCAGGGCGTCTTCGATAAATCCGTCCGATCGCAGCTTAACGCCGGAGACCGAGGCTACGCGCTGCTTGAATTCCTCCGGCTGCTTGGCCTGCTCCATCTCTTCCCGCCACCAGGCGCAGGCCTTGGCCGAGACCGACGCGGCTGGCGAGGTGGGCGGCAAGACCCGGGGCGCTTTGGCCAGTTCCTGGATCTGGGCGGTGCTCAGGTTCCTGAGTTCATCCAGGGTCAGACGGACTTTGTAGAGACCAGAGCGGGGATTAAATGGGTTTTCTTCCCGCAGCATCCGGGGCAGGGAGTAGACCTTGTCGTCGACGGCGGCTCGGGGGGCGCCGCCTTCCGTGGCGAGGCGCTTGCAGAGCCGCAGGGCAATTGCTTTCATGTCCCGCGTCAGCGTGACGGACGGCTGGATTCCGAGGGCTGCCGGCTCCACCAAGACATGCGCACCCTTGGAGCCGGAAAAGAAGACCTGTACCTGGGAGGGTGGAGTCTGCAGCTCGCAGACGAGAAAATCCGTCAGGTAGCGCGCCAGATTCAGCGCCTCGTCCAACCCGCCGTCGCAGTCGAGGTCAAAGTAGAACGGCGCGAGGTGGGGCAGGGCCGACTCCACTCGATAATAGCCGGACACGCGCTTCCAGGCATCGATCCGCTCGGCATCTGGCCGGGGATGAAAGCGTTGGGTGCTGGCAAACAGCACCAAGCGCCGCCGCCGGGCATACGCCCTGGCGAAGTGGTGGATCTCGGCCGTATCGGGAGCAAAATACCAATGCAGCCACCCTCCGTCCGGACATAGGAAACCAAAGCATCGGCGCCAAGGCTCGCCTGGATCTGACTCCGCGTCGCCCTCCCGGTCGGCTGGCGTTGAGGAGGCGGGCGCTTGACTGAGCTCAGAATCTTTGGGGTCGGCCATCTTTGGGTCTCGCGGGCAATTCAGAATGGATTGCTTTTGCCCGCCCCGTAGTCCGGGCCCAGGATGACCCTCATGAGCGCGCAAGCGACCAGATGGGGGTTCTCGCGTACCTCCGCGGCTCGGCAGCGGACGCGAATCGAGGCCGCAAAACTGACCACTTCAGCGGCCCTGGCGCGCAAGGCCGTCGCTGCGTTCTGAATTAACGCTATCTCCCGCAAGGCCCCGGTCTGGATCTGGCTGAGCCGCTCATCAGCCCTGGCGCTCTTTGCCAGAGCCTGCCATTTCAAGAGCCGCCGCACCCGGTGATCGAGCTTGCGCACTAGGTCCGCGAGGGGAATGGCCATCAGGTCGTCCGGACTCTCGCGAATCCGGGACGATTGGAATCCGCTCATGCGCTGTCCTCCGGTTTTGGGGAGTGATATACGCCCGACCGCTACCGGTTATTTACGCCGCCGCGAAGCGCCCTGGCGGCGAGTCGTTTCGGCAACCAGGCCGGTGCACTTACCGTTTACCGAAACGACTCGCCCCCTCGCCGGCATTACCTGGGGGCCCCGGCTGGTGGCACGGACAGATAGATGCCCAGCCCCTTGGTCGTGAAGATGGATTTGACCTCGGCCAGCCAGGTGCGCAACGTGTGGCGGGGAATGCCGAGCTCGCGGGAGATCTCCAGCAGGGATTTGGTCTCCCGATGTTCGCATAACTCGCGCAGGTGTGGCGGCAGCTCGGCTATCGCTTGGCGCAGGTCGATCGTGAGATCAAGGGTGGCGGCAGCGGAATCTCGCGCCGGGATGGCATCGCCGCGCTGGATTTCCAAGCCCTCGTCCATGATCGTTTCGTTGAGGCTGAATTCCTCCCGCCGCCGATCACGGCATTCGGCTTCCCGGTGGCGGATGAATTCGGATATCCCGTTGGTGATCACCAGCGAGACAAAGGTCTAGAGCGAAGCTTTTTCAGGATTGTGCTGCGGCTGCATCCGCCAGACCCGGGCCACTAACTCGGCCACTCCAGATCCTCGCGATCCGTTTCGCTCAGCCCGTAAGTCCTGGCCAGCGCCTGCGCCCGGTAGCGGATCTGCTCCACCGCATACGCCCCGATCACCTCCTCAACCGCGCCCTGGGCCGACCCCTGATCCAGTTCATTTCCGCGAACCATGTCCCATCCTCCTGGCAGGGAGGCGCACAATTGCGCCCCGGCAGGAGGGGGAGGATTAGGGTGGCATGAGGGTGGAATAGCCGAACTGCTAACGCTAAAAGTACTTACAAAAAAGATCAGTGGCGGGTGGAATGCACCCGCCACTGATCGCATGATATCGAATCGCGGTGGAACGCCGGTGGAATGGCCCTACCTGCGCCGAATCTGGCCGTCTGTATCCAGCGGCGGCAGATCGTCGAGGCTTTGATGCGGTTCGGGCTGGTAATCATCCGGCTTTTGGATGATTCGAATGCTGATCTTATACCGGTTGCCCTTCTGATTGGGCACTAGTACTCCGTCAGCTCTTAATTACCGGATAAAGGCGTTTCAGCTTCACC
>CAYMGG010000304.1:0-7626 GCA_964389915.1 uncultured Planctomycetaceae bacterium | reverse complement strand
TTGAGTCTCGCGCATCGGCAGGGTCTCGACTTGATCGCCGGTTGCCGCCGCCGGCGGCGGCGTCTCGCCGGCGGCCAGGATTTTTACCGTGAACGGCATTTGTTTGGTTACCAATTCTCCGCTCTCCTGCAGGCGGTACTGGAGTTTGACGATGAAATCGTATTCGCCGGCGGCCAGCGGCGCGCAGGCCGGCAGCGGCCCGCTGACGAATTTCTTCTGCTTCTGATCCCAGAGATTGCCCGCCCCGACCGCCCCTTCCGGCCGCTCGCCGAAATTCAGGCGATAGCTGCAGGTGCCCGGCGAATACGGGTCGAACCAATATTGCGGCAGGCGTTGATACCAGCCCGGCCGGCCCTCCCAGGTCTGGCGCCCCACGTTGGCGCTGGCGAAATCGCCCTGACTGCTGCCCAGGATCGTGGTCATGACCTTGTCGCGAATGGCTCGGGGCTCTTCGACCGCCCGCCACTTGAGCTTGACCTGCAGCTCCCCGCCCAGCTTGACGATCGGCTGGGCGGAGCCGAAATTCCGCCCCCCATCGGGGCTGAAACTCAATTCCGCGTCGATCGTCTCTTCGGCCGAAAGCGGTCCGGAAATCGTAAAGGCGAAAATGCAGCAGGCAGCGAGCAGGCGTCGGGACATGGCTAGTTCCTCGGTCAGAAGATTGGGCCAAAATGCATAACAGAGTTCAATGGGGATGAATTTCAATTGCCGCCACTACGGTCACAGCTGCGCCATGAGCAGAGTGGTTTTTATGTTCCAGGACGCACCAGACGGTTCGTCGTAAAGGGCAAAGCTGCCGAACAACAAGTGCCCGTCACCATGGATAATATTGCGCCCGGGAGCCGACCCGCTATGTGCAGGGTACGGGACCACATTGATGTCAGTATTCCCGGACATACTGTTGGCCTGCCAATGATCGTAGCAAATAATGGTGTTCGATGGCCCGCACTTGAAGCGCTCGATCCGCCCGCAGAGCCGAGGCCAGGCTGCACCAGTGCCGCCCAGCAGTCCGTTCTGATAATAGAAATGATCGGCTTTGCTAAAGGTGGGATGGTCGCTCTTCTTGCCTTTTCCGCTGGGGCATTTGAAAATCTCGAAGGGCGAAGTGTCGCTATTCCAAGTGACCTTGCTCCAATTGGCCTGTCCGGGCATGGCGTCTTTGATGCCAAAATAGGGGGCAAATACATTGCAATAGTGATAATTAAGCGGATATGCTCCCCCCATGGCGAACGCCGGTAGAAAGCCGCTGTTTTCGTCGGCATACATCAGATATCCGGTCCCGAGCTGCTTGAGATTGCCGGCGCAAGCGGCGCGCCGGGCGGTTTCCAAGGCTTTGTCCAGCGCCGGCAGCAGCATTCCGGCCAGCACGCTGATGATCGCCACGACCACCAGCAGCTCCACCAGCGTAAAACCGGCCTGAGCCCGGCGGCGCACCGGTGGGCGCGCATAGGTCTGTCGCCAAATCATCTGATAAATCCTTTCCTTAGTGGCAGGCAGGCAATCATCCGGCGGCGACTCGGTGGCGAGGCCGTCGGTTTCTCCCGAAACCTCTTCCCCCAAGCGGTCATTCAATGCCACTGGCGCGGCAATCACCGGCGGCGTGAACCCCAGCTGCCGGGCGTCTTCGCGCGAAAGCAGGTTACGCGCCAAGGCCAGGTCCAAGGTTTCGGTCCAAGCGCCCCGCGCTTCCAGAAAGGAGCGAAGGTCCGCCAAGGTCCGGCACAAACCGGTGACCATGAACCCGTCCCGCGACTCGATGGCCGACAAAGTCAGGGAAGCTTTGTGGAGCACGCAGCCCGGCGGGGCCGATTTGCGGAAAGCTTGCGGAACCGTGAGGTGGACGTTTTGCGGATCGTAATCGCCCAGACCGAACAAGGCCAGAGCACTGGCGTGACTGACCACGCCCTGGGGTTGATTGTGGATATTCCGGCTCCACAAGGTCCAGCGGACAAAATCCGCTTCGGGCGAATCGGCATAGCCGGGTAGACGAAACAGCCCGCTGCCGTATTTGAGCCAATTGCCGGCCCGGCAATGATAGGATTGCATGCCCGTAGTAAAACCGCAGAGCTTGGCCTGCCAAGCCGTGAAATAGCCCTGCTGAGCCGCAGCGATCGGTTTTAATTTTTTTAAAAGCGTGAACAAAGCCGCCCCTCAAATGTACCTTTACCATAAATTACGCTTGGGCAAATCGCCACCGCTTTGCGCAAAAGCCTGGCGCACAAAAGCACCACTTTTTCGCATAACAGATTAATTTAGAAGCCATAACAAAATACATAAAGACCGTCGACTTTACCGAAAACAGATCGATTAATATAAATTAAGTTTGAGCAAATCGCCCTGCTTTGCACAAAAGCCTGGCCACTAAAGCACCACTTTTCCGCATAACAGCTTAATTTAGAAGCCATAACAAAATGCAGAAATACCCTCAATTTTTACTGAAAACCGGTCAGCCTTACCTTCAAAACCTTATGAAGTAAAAGAGCGCTGACGCGTGAACTGGTTCCTGACGAACTCTGGGAATTGATCCAGCCGCATCTGCCGGTTCCTGTCCGGCGCTTCAAACATCCTGCCGCAAGCCGATGGAGAATCGGATTGCGCTTCAGGGAATTCTCTTCGTCCTAAAAATCGGGCTGCCCTGGGAGGATTTGCCCCTCGAAATGGGCTGTTCCGGCATGGCCTTACAGCGGTGCCTGCGCGATTGGCAACACGCCGGGGTCTGGGATCAGTTCCATGCCCTGCTTATGAAGCAGCTGCGGGCAGTGAAGCAGAACAAATCGATCTACCACAGTTGCCCCGGCTTGGAACGCTCGAACCGCCGGGGCTTGTCCGGATGCGACTCGGTCGGCGTCTCTTCGCACTCGTAGCCGCTGGCTTTGAGAAAATGCGCCACCGCCGAAGCCGAGGCCGGCACTCCCGGCCCCCGGGCCAGAAGATTGCTGATCATCCGGCAGCCCTATTCGGGATTAGCCTCCTTCAGCATCAGGATCATCCGCTTGGTCACCTCCGGCAGCCGGCTTTCTTTTGGATCGTCTCCGCTATCCGAAAAAGCAACGAGTGATGAAGAGGGGGCGAGTGTTAACCTTCGCCAGGATCCTTTCCTGGCGAATGGAACTATATAATTCGGCCAAAATCAAAATGCTAACTTGTTGCAGTCAATTTGGCGCGGCTCCTTACAGCAGCCACAGACGAGGGTCGGCGAATACCGCATATTTAAGAGGCGGAAACGCCGCGTCCAAATCCTCCACATACAGATACAACCGCTCGCCGCTGAACTCGCAGTCCATCTCCACCGGCGCAGAACCAGGCAGCAACGCCGGCGACCGGATCAGAAGCTCCCGCTCCGTGAAGAGCGCCACGCAGATCCGCCCGCCCCGGGCGGCGGCTTCGTTATGTCCGGCGCGCGAGCGGAACCGGTACCGGCGGCGCGGATTCAGCTGATACCCCAACAGCCCGAGGCATTGGCCGTGAGCAAAGGGAATGGCCGCCGAATCCGGGTGCTCGCTGGCGCGTGGAGTCAGAGGGATCAATCCCAACCCGCCGCACGTCCGGTCCCCCAAAACCAACGGCGCTTGCGTCCGTTCACGCTCGCCATATATCACCGTGCGGTCGACGCCGGGCCGATAATTGGCGCACATGTCGAGAATGCATTCATCCGGCAGCCAATGCTTCAATTCAATGACGGCTTCGGTACTACTTCCCTCTGTCCGAGCCATGGGAATCGCCCCCGCCGCCGCCAGAGCCGCGGAAAGCAGTCGGCCAAAAGCGGCGGCGGCCAGTTGGACCGCCTCAGCCTTGATTGCCAAGGCGGAGGTTTGATTCAATCGGTACACGGCCTGAACCAGAGGCGGCAGCAGCCGCGCGGCCCGCTTCTCCATCTGCCGGGCGATTTGCGCCAGCTCCAGGGCGGCATCCTCAACCGGTAAATCCGGAGGTGGGACGAATTCCGGCGGCCGCAATTCCGCTGCTGGCGCCGCGAGGTCTTCCAGCAACGAATGCAAATTGGCGAACTCGTATTCCGGCGGCCGCGCGAAGAGACGGTCAATCGTGGCGGTCGACACGGCATGCACCGGTTCGGCCAGGTCGCCAAAATAATGCGAATAGGCGATCAGAATCTTGAAACCTCGGGCCCAATCGCCGGCGTCCAGGGCCGTACAGGCCGAAACCAAGCATTTCAGCAGCAGTTCATACGGTTCCAGATTGGCCGTGGCCAGCATGCCGACCACCCCGTCGCCGGGGATTGGCACCAGTTGCGCCCAAGCCTCGGGTTCGCGTTCGCGGACCGCCGCGACCGTGTCATCCCAATACATGGCGCAGGCCAGCCAACTCGGCCATTCCGGCGGCAGCCGAACGCCCCCGTGTTCGCTCAAACACTCCAGCCCCAGGCGGGCCACGGCCAGATGATTGTCTTGGTTCATAAATCCTCGGTGAAAAACTTAACTCCAGATCCCGAGTCGCCACGCACCTGGTTTTGGCCACCAACCGCCCATCCGGCCCGTGTCATTCCTGAAAGCTTTTACTCAGTCAGTACAATCGTTCCCCAACGCTTGGGCCGCATCCACATGCCCGGCAAAGGCCGGGGCCATTGGAGCGCGTCCAACAGCCCCTCACCATTGTTGTTGAACATGATGAAGTATACGCCCAGGCGACCGCCGAGTTGGGGTCGGGCGGGCGCGAGTTCGCGCCACGGCAAGGCCAACCTATAAATCAACCCTTTCGCCCAGGGCTCCACCCGCAGATAATCGCCGCTCACTTCGGACTCTTCCGGCGGCGGAACGAAATCGGCGCCCGCCTCCCGAGTGGGCGAGGCATAGCGCCAAACCAGCGGGCCGCGTGGCGTCAAGGCCAGATTGAAGACGTAAACCGAACCCATCAACTCGTCTCGCCGGTAAAGCGGATCGAGGGCCAGTTGCAGGCAGTCTGCCTGATAGATCATCCGGTCGGCACGCGGCTGATGATGCACCGGATCGGCCACCCGTGCCTCCAACCGGAATTCCGCGTCCGTCCACGAAAATGCCAGCTCGGCGGAAAAGACCTCCGGCCCCGGATAAGGCCGATTCGCCCCGTAACCGCCGACAAATTCGGCCGCGTCGATCCGGATCGGCTCCACGGCGGCCGCGCCACGCGGGGCGCGGACATAAGTCAGGTAGCCGGAAAATTCCCGCTGCGCCTCCTCGGACATCGCCAGTAACGTGTAATCCACCGCCCGGCCAGTCGGCGGTTCAACGGGCAGAATCAGCCGGTCGGCGCCGGCCGGAAAGCGCAACTCCTCGGCCGTCAGTTGCGGCAGGAGCAAGCGATATTCGGCCGGCGACGTTCCCGCCGCACGGGCCACCTCCACGCCCGGCCGGCCGTCAATGTATGTCGGCTGCATATCCAACCGCAGCGGATGCCGGGCGGAAACGGCCCAGGCTCGCTCGCCGCCGGCCGCAGCCGAAAATACGATCGGGACATGAGTTTCATCCCGGGCCTGGATGAAAGGCAGTCGGTCGAGCGTCAGCCTGCCCGCCGGATCGGTCGGCAACTCTTGCGGCGCCTCCAGCGTTCCGGGCAGGCGCACCCGCCCGGCCTGACCGAACTCCAGGCTCAGTGGCCGGCCCATGACCGCCGCCGAGGTAACCCGTAATTGCCGCCGGTCACGCCGGGCGTCCAGCTGATGCAAAGCTTGGTGATAACCATTAACCTGCAAAAATTCGACCAGCTCCCGCGCGCCCCAGAGTCCGCCCTGGCCATCGTCAAGCACACACCGCCCCTGCTTGACCGCCGCCAGGACTTCCGCTTGTTCATTGCGCTCGGCAAAGACGATGGTCCGGTGCGCGGCGGCGGTGTCGATATGTCCGGCCGGCGCGCGGTCCTGGTAAAGCACGGCCGACAGATCCGGGCAAGCACAGAGATTGTGATGGTCCCAGCCCTGCACCAGCGGCAGCCGGCCACCGGCGGCGGTGCGCTGCTTGACCCAGGCCATTTCTTCCGGTCCAAAGCAGATCTGCACCGCGTCGACGCAACCGCCGTCCAGCAGGTCATCGAGCGCACCTGCCAGCAAAATCCGCTCCCGGGTGACGGGAAAATCCGGATGGGCCAGGGTGACGAAGGGATAAAGCTCCCGCAGGCGACGCAAGACCTGACGGAAGTCCGGCTCATCGGCCGGCGGATCGATCGTGCCCGGCTCGCCCCCGACCGTGACCACATGCCCCCAGCCGAAGGCTTTTTCGTGGCCCAGGAAGAGCCGCTTGGCCGGGCAGTAGGCTTCGGCCGCCGCCTTGAGTCGGACGGCAGACTCGGTCAGCCCGTCCATCAGGCACATGAAGTCGAGGTGATAATAATCCAGCGCCGCCAGCAACAGGGCCGGATTGTCGGCCCCGTTGCGCAGCCAATGATCGTGAAACCCGCCCAACAGCAGGTTTTGCCCCGCAAGCTTCAGCATGTTCAGCCCGCCGACTTCTGCGTGGCCAGCCGCTCGCAGGTGCGCCAATAGGCCACGGCCAGGCGATAGCTTTCCGCCAGCTCCGCCCCCGGCCAGCCGGCCGTCTCGAAGGTCACGGGCCCGGCGAAACGAATGGCCCGTAAGGTTTGAATCACGTCGATCCAAGGTAAGGTGCCGAAGCCGGGCGAGAGGTGCTCGTCGATCTTGGGCGCGAGGTCGGCCAACACCCGGGGCAGATTCCGCCCCAGCCCGCGATTATCGTGGAAGTGCGTCTCGAACAGCCGGTCGCCGATCAAGCGCAACCACTCGCTCACGTCCTCGCCGAAAGCGTGGGCGTGGCCGCTGTCCAGACAGTAGCCGAGGTTGGGTTCGTTCACGGCCGCGATCAACCGTGGCAACTCCTCCCGCTGCCCCAGGGGGAACATATAGCCCGTGTTTTCCACGGCGATCCGCTGCCCCTGCTGGGCGGCGGCGCGGGCGAAGGCGCGCAGATTCTGAGCCACCGTCTCGGCGACCTGCTCGACTCCGTGCCGAGCAACCTGCGTCTGATAGTTGGCGATCTGGGCCGCGCCCGAGCCGGCCGCCCCCGCACTCCAGCCGGCATGCACGACCAGCGCGCGCGGCTTCCAGCCGGCGAAAAACTCGGTATAGCGGGCGAAGTGTTCGGCGAACCCCGCCTGGCCGGTTTCGAGCGGCGCCCAGACCGGACCGGCGTAATGGAGTGAAGTGACACGCAGGCCGGTCTCGGCCAAAAGCCCGGCAACCTCAGCTATGGCCGGGGCGAATTTGCGCGCGAGCTCGTCGGTCAAGGTGACGCCGTCAATACCCACGGCCACGCCGCCGGCGGTTTTGATGGCATTCAAACGGGCGCGCAGTTCCTCCGGGCGGAAATAGTGTCCGCCGTGCTCAACGCTCCAGGGAATTGCCGCCACATAAAACGACAGCTCGAATTCCGGGGTTCCGCTCATGCTCCAGACTCCTCAGAGATTAGCATAATATTGAATATCATATGCCGCCGAGATAATCTTTGGTTTAGCCCAAGAATTTTCTCCCGCCAGTATTATTCTCAGATTTTCTGTACTTTATTCGAATATATTGCACCACAACATCTATAAATCACTCGCCTTCTAGCATAACAAAGTATAATAGGCCGTTCCGGACTTATATCCCCTCGCTTCCCCTCCACCCTCTGTTTCACCTAACAA
>CAYMGG010000303.1:3192-7635 GCA_964389915.1 uncultured Planctomycetaceae bacterium | reverse complement strand
TGGTAAAGACCCCGTCGCCCTTGATGGCCACGGCCTCGTGGTGCGGAGCGCCCCAGCGGTTGAGCTTGGCGTTAAGCTCCGCCACGGGCAGGACGTTTTCGAGGTCGCGTTTGTTCCACTGTATGACTAGCGGGAGTTGGTTGAGGTCGAAGCCGTTTTCGCGCAGGTTCTCTTCCAGATCCTGCAAGCTTTGCAGATTTTCGTCCATCATCTCCGGCTGGCTGTCGGCGACGAAGATAACGCCGTCGGCGCCCTGGAGCACCAGCTTGCGGGTGGCCCGGTAGTAGACTTGGCCGGGAACGGTGTAGAGCTGGAATTTGGTGGTCATCCCCGCGACCTTGCCCAGATCGAGGGGGAGGAAGTCGAAGAAGAGGGTCCGGTCGGTTTCCGTCGCGATCGACATCATTTCGCCGATCGACCCGGCGGGGGCCTTCTGGTGGATGATCTCCAGGTTGGTGGTTTTGCCGCTTCGGCCGGGGCCATAGTAAACGACTTTCACGTTCACTTCGCGCCGGGCAAAATTGATCTGCACCATAAGTTAACGCTCCGCGGCCCGAAGCCGGCCAGCTGTTCAATCGTAGTTAGTTCGGCCTAAAAAAACGACCCGCAGCGGCGGAAGACGCCAAGTTTGCGGTTTATGCAATCCGGCGTTGTTTTCCGTTGCGCCTGGCGCGGCGTTTCCGGCAACCCCTAGGCGGACTTGTTTTTGCTCGGCCCCAGCTTCTCGGCCAGTTCGACGGCGGCGGTCTTCAGTTCGACCAGCACCAAGCCCATGTTCGCATCTTTGCGCAGCAGTGTCAAGAGGATCGCTTCGCCGACGGGCAGGAGCGCCAGGCTGGCATCGCTGCCGTTGATCACGAAGCGGCGCAGTTCGCCCTGTTCCAGTCGGGTCAGGGCGCCGGCGCTGCGGCTGATGATGCCCGAGGCCAGCGCGCCTAGGACGCTGGGATCCTCCCCCCCCGCCAAGTCGGCGGCGATGACGAAACCGTCGGCGGCGGCGATCATGGTGCCGCGCACGCCGGGCACCCGGTTGATCTTGGTCAGGATCTCCTGCATCTTGGCCTTTCCTATTCCTGCCGGTCCAGCACCTGCTCGGCGAAGGCGTGGATCGCCCGTTGCAGGAGACCGAGCTTGGTCTTGGGCGAGGCGAAGACCCCCAGCGTCATTTTGGCCACGCACAGGACGTGCAGATTGCCGGCGGCCGATTCGATGATCGCATCCTCGAATTCGCCCAGGCCCAGTTCGGGCGCGCCGCTCTCGGCCAGCCGGCCGATGTTGGTCAGCAGGGCGCCGGTCAGCTCCTCGTCCTGCCCTTCGGGCAGATCGCTGGCGATCACCAGGCCGAAGGGATCGATCAGGATCGTGCCGGTGACGCCTTCGACCTTGCGGATCTGCTTGAGTTCCTCGCCTAGGCCCGTGCCGACGCCGCTGCTGGTTTTGACCGTGCCGCGGCGGGAGGCCGGGCGGGGCAGGGTCTGGGTCTGCCCGGTTTCGCCGGCGGCGGCCGGGGCCGGCGCCTTTTCCGGGACGCGAATCGTTTCTTTCCGGGGGGCGGCCGTCGGCGCGGGCTGGCGGGCGGCGGGGATCCCTTCGGCCGCCAGCCGGGCGGCGTTTTCGGCGAAATTTTTAAGGAAATCCATGGCCCGTTCGTCGCCGGGCGCGCAATACAGGATCTTGTTGAGCGTCTCCCGGCCGGCTTCGGCCTGGCCCTGGCGCAGATAGGTTTCGGTCAGCAGCATCAGGGCGTCGTAGTTGTAATTGTCCAGGGAGCAGGCTTTCTCGAGCCGGGCGACGGCCTGGGTCAGATCCCCGCTGGCCAGGTCCAGGCGGGCCTTGGCGCACCAGAGGCCGCCATAGTTGCCGAAGGCACGCAGGCCGCGCTGGCAGACTTCTTCGGCCACCTCCCACTCCTCGTCGCGCATGTGCAGTTCGGCCAGGCGGGCGTAGAGGATGGGGCTGGGGTACTGTTCCAGTTTGGCGGCAATCCGTTTCTTTTCCGCATCGCGCCGGCTATGCTCGGCATTCTCCTGGGCTTGCAGCAGGAGCGGGCTTTCGGGAAATAGTTCCATGCCCCGATCCCGGATGGCCGTGGCGTGGTCCACCTCACCCTTTTCGCTGTACAATTCCGCCAAGCGCACGAACAGACTGGGGGCGGGGGAGGTCTTGACCAGATCCTCCAAGCGCCCGATCTCGCGGCTTTGGAATAGGTTCTTGATAAAACCCATGTTGGCTCCTGCCATTGCGGAGTGGCAGGATACATGTTAAAGCCGCCCGCCGGTCTGTCAAGCCGCAAAACCGGCAACTACAATTGCAAAATGTTGGCGTAAAGGTATATAGGCATGGCCGGAGTACCGCCCCCGCCGGACGTCGATGGCCTGGGCGCAGGCATTATTAAAGAGGCTTGTCAATTATCCGTCGGGCCACTATTATTTTCGCAACACTTTGCGGTGGTTATTGGAGCGGATTTTAGAAGGTGGCTGGGGCGTGGAGCCAGCGTCGGGTCGCGGCTTGCGCCTCCCGGATCGCGGGTTCGATACACCACTTTTTAAAGCCCTTTTGCCGATTCCCTTCTCTCGACTCGATTAAGGAGTCAAATTGTCCAATCTGCGCAAAAATCGTCTATCCGGCCGGGGCGGGCAGGTTTGGCGGCCGGCTTTGTGTCTGGCCGCGCTCCTGTCCCTGAGTCTGAGCCTGGCGGCCGGCGAATGGTTTCCCGTGCCGGAGGCGGCCGGGCTTTCGCCCGAAATCCCCGCCGGCTGGCAGGCCTTGATCCAAACCGGCGACCCGGCCGCCGCCCGGCCGCATTTTGAAAAGGCCCTGGCCGCCAATGCTCACGATTCGTGGGCCGGTTTTTCCCTGGCCAATCTCGAATCGCTGGGCGGACGCCACGCCGAAGCTTTCGATCTGACCGTCAAAGCGCTGGCGGCCTCGCCGGCCGGCCCCTGGCGGGAGGTGATGCTGGAGGACGCCTTCAATCTGCTCGATTTTGCCCGGTCGCCGGGGGATTTATCCGCAGCGTTGAGCCAGCTATCGGCCGCGCCCGAGCTTTCGTGGTGCGACCGGCAGCTGCTCCTGGCGGCCCAGGCCCGGCTGCGGGCGCGCACCGGGGATCTGGGGCGCGGGGACCCCGATCCGGCCGGGCCGGCGCTCGTGACCTCCTGGCTGGTGCTGGGGCCGTTCAATAACCGCGACCGTTCCGGCTTCGACCGGCCGACCGGCGTGGAGACGGCCCTGCCGCAGCTCGATCCGGCGGCCAAGCATCCGGGCTGGAAACGCGAAATCGCCTGGACCGCGTTGCCCGCCGACCGCCGGGGCGAGGTGGAGCTGACCGACGCCTTATATCCGGGCGTAGAGGCTTGCGCCTACCTGGCCTGCGTGGTTTACGCCCGGGAGGCTTTGGTCGGCGCGGTGGAATTGGGCGGGGCGGGGGCCGCGGCCGTCTGGCTGAACGGCGAGCTCGTCTACCGCGACGGGCTCTATCGCGGAAACTATGCCCAACGCGCCCTGCTGGCAGTCAATTTCCGGGCCGGGCCCAACCTGCTGCTCGTCAAGGCCGCGGGCGAGCGGGACGGCCGGACCTGCGTTCGGGCCGAGCTCCTGCCCCTGCCGCCGGCGGAACTGGCGGCGGCCGGCTCCGCCAAACGGGTCACTGATTTGGGCGGACGCTTTAAAATTTCCCTCGAACCTTCGGCCTGGACCGAGTGGAACCAGGCGGCCGGTCAACTGCCTGCCGCCGCGGCGAAAACCGCCGAAAAGGCCAAGGAAATGCCGGCCGCGCCGGCGGCTTGGGGCGCGGAGGCCTTTTTCGCCGCCGTGCTCCAGCGCGAGCCGGACAATCCGCAGGCCGGGACCGTCCTGGGCTATCTACAGCTCTGCCGCGAGCGCGACGACCGGCGCTATGAAAAGCTGCGGCCGCTGCTGGACCGGATCTGCCGGGCCTGGCCGAAGTTTCCCATCGCCCTGGAGCTGGCGTCCCTGGTCCAGCAGGACGAGAACGAGGCCCGTGCCCGGTTGGAGGCGGCCGCCGCCCTCTCCCCGGCCAATCTGAGTCCGCGCGAAACCCTGCTGGACAAGTACCTGGAAGGTGGCTTCTTCGTCCGGGCCGGCGAGCTGGCGGCCGAGATCCTCCAGCTGCACGAATCGGCCGAGGCCCGCCTGACCCAGGCCCGGATTGCCGAGCAGCGCGGCTGGACGGCCGAGGCCCGCCTGGCCTACGGGCGGGCGGTGGCGGCCGCGCCGAACTGGCTGCGGCCCCGGCTGGCGCTGGCCCGGCTGACGCCGGCGCCCGAAGCGGCGCTGGAAATTTTGAACTGCTCCGCCACGGCGGGAGAAATGGCCCAGCGGGTGGAGCTCTCGCGCCGCCGGCGCGAGCTGGGGCGCAGGGATGATTCGTCGCCGACGCTGGTCGACCTGGCGCCTTTCCGGCCGGAGTCCTGGCGCGAA
>CAYMGG010000303.1:0-3182 GCA_964389915.1 uncultured Planctomycetaceae bacterium | reverse complement strand
GATCTGGCCGGGGCGGTCCGGATTCTGGCCGAGAGCCGGCGCTGGCTGATCCAGTCGCCGGATCTGCGGGAGGCCGAGGGGCGGCTGCGGCTGCTCCTGAGCGAGCGGGAGGCCGGGCTGGCCTTGTTGCGCGAAGCCGTGGCGCTGAAGGAGGACAACCCCGAGCTGGCGGCCTATCTGGAGCAGCTCGACCCGTCCGCCCGGCCGTTCTACGCCGACTACGACCTGCCCTTCGCCCAGTTGGCCGGGCGCGACGCCCAGCCGGCCGACTATCCGCGCTTCGGCGGCCTGGTGCTGCTCGACCAGGGCGTGGTCAAGGCCAACGCCAACGGCACCTCCAGCCGCATGTACCGCTGGGTCTTCAAGGCCCTGGGCCGGCAAGCGGCCCAGGAGGAGACCCGGCAGCACATCTATTTCGATCCCGAGCGCCAGTCCGTGCGGCTGGTGCGGGCGCTGGTGATCCAGCCCGACGGCACCGAGGTGAACGAGCCCAAGGTCGAGCAGCAGGCCTACAGCGGCGAGATGGGCGGCGGGATGTACGGCTCCTACGCGGTCAAGGAGATCACCTTCCCCCAGGTGCGGGAGGGCTCGATCATCGACTTCCAGTACACGCTGGAGGACAGCGCGCCCAATCTGCACCATGACGAATTCGAGGAGCAGTTCTTCATCGGCGGCCGGCATCCGACCAAGCGCTTCTGGTTCGTGACCCTGCTGCCGGCGGGGATGAAGGCCGGCTGGGGCCAGGGGCCTGGCAAGGTCCGGGCCGAGGAGAAGTCCCTGCCCGACGGCGGCCGGGCCGTGGTCTGGGCCGGCGCCGACCTGCCCGGGGTGGAGTTGGAGCCCAATCCGCCGCCCTACGTCGAGCTAGTCCCGCCGCTGCGCATCAGCACCTTCGGCGACTGGAACGAGGTGGGGCATTGGTACTGGCAGCTCTGCCAGCGGGCCCTGGAGTTGCCCGCCGACCTCAAGGCCGAGGCCCACAAGCTCGCGCCGATGACCGCCTCGCGCGAGGCGAAGGTCGCCGCCGTCTTCGCCTTCGTCAGCCGCGAGATCCGCTACGTCGGCATCGAGCTGGGGCGCTTCGGCATCGAGCCCCACGAGGCCGAGCGGACCTGGCGCGCGCGCTATGGCGACTGCAAGGACACCGCCGTCCTCGGCTGCGCGCTGTTGCGGGAGCTGGGCGTGCCGGCCGACGTGGCCCTGGTCCGGACCTTCGACCAGGGCGGCGATCCGGTCGGCGTGGCCGGGGCCTCGCTCTTCAATCACGCCATCACCCACGTGCCGGCCGGCGGTCCGGGCGAACCGGAGCGCTGGCTCGACCTGACCACCGACTACTATCTGCTCGACGAGGTGCCGGCCGGCGATCAGGGGGCGGTGGCCCTGGTGGTCAGCCCCGAAGGCGGGCGGAGGACCGAGATTCCCCCCGCCCGGGCCGAAGAGAACGTCATGACCGAGGAGTGCACCTTCGACCTCGCCCCGGACGGCCGGGGGCGGCTGGCGGCCCGCAGCCAGGTCCGGGGGGCCTTCGCCCCCGGTCTGCGCCAACAACTTGAGAAACCCGAGCGGTTGCGGCTGGGGCTGGAGATGATGATCGGCGCGCGCTATCCGGGCGGCAAGCTGACCACCTTCACTCCCCCGGCCGACCGCGACGTCCTGGAGTACGGTTTCGATTTCGTCGCCGACTGCCCGCGGTTGGCCACGCCCGCGGCCGGGGAATACAAGCTGCGCCTGGCTCTGCTGCCGGCCCAGTTCAGCCGCCGCTACGCCGGCAATCCCCAGCGCCACCACGACCTGATGACCGGCCTGCCCCTGACCAACCGGCGCCGGTACACGATCAATCTGCCCGTCGGCGCGACGATCCGCAACGTGCCCGAGGCGGTGGACCTGCAAACCCCCTTCGGGTATTACCGCCGAACCGTTCGCCAGGAGGGCGGTCAGGTCAAGGTCGACTGCGATCTGGTGCTGGCTCTGCGCCGGATCAAGGCCGCCGACTATCCGGCCTTCGCCGACTTCTGCCGGGCGGCCGACGCCGCCGACGAGGCGGAACTTGTCTATGCAGGCGGCACGGCTCCCGCGCCCGGCCTGAGCGCCGCGCCCGCCGCAGCGCCGGCGGCCTCGGCTTTGCAGCCGGAGGTGGAGGAGAAGCCCTGAACCCCGTTTCCGGGGGGAACTTTTTTGCAAAAAAGTTCCCCCCGGCCCCCCTTCAAAAAACTCTCGCCCTTGCTTGCTTCTTAGCGCGCCAAAACTGAGTCTGGTTAAAGTTTTTTGAAGGAGTTTGAGAGAACTTTTTTTAAAAAATGTTCTCTCAAATTAATTGTTTTTGTGGCCACTCCTGCCCGCAAGTTACTTGAGCATATCGGTGATGGGGTCCTCCACGCCCTGGCGGCGCTTCCACTGTTCTTGCACCTCTTCGCGGATGTCCAGGGGGGCGAATTCGCTCTCACCCTTCGCTTCGGCGGTTTCCGCCGCCGCCAGCTTGTCCCGGGTCAGGTACAGGCCGGCGGCCAGTTCCGCGGCGCTGAGCGCGCGCGTCGGACGATTGCCCAGGTAGCGGATCAGATTGACCAGAAGCTGCGGGTTGCCGCCGCGTTCGAGATTGAAGGGTTTGAGCCAGTAGGAATCGCCGATCAGCAGCACCTTGCCCCGGCCGACCGCCAGCTCCACGAGCAGCGGCGCGCCGGGCGTGGTGCAGTCCGCGGGCGCGGTCAGCAGGACTTTGGCCTCGGGATAGTTGCATTCGATCGGACCGGCCAAGGCGGTGACGAATTCGCTCACTCCTTCGCGGATGGGATGCGCGGCGAAATCGGCGCAGTGCACCCGCAGGAGGTCTTCGCCTTCCGCCGGCCGGTCGGTGGCGGTCCAGCTGAAGTACTTCAGCTTGGCGCGGAAGTGTTCCCACAGCGGACCGCTCTGGCCTTTCTTGATAATTGTATGCCAGTTGGTCATGGCCCGGCCGCAGAGCAGCAGGCCGCCGCCGGCTTCGACGAATTTGACCACGGCCGGAACGTTTTCGGCTGGGAAGTTCGTGGCGGTCCAGGCCAGCACGTCGACCTCCGCCAGGTTCATCTCCGGCCGGTAATAGCTGGTCTGACAGCCCGCGGCCGCCAGCAGCGCCGCGGCCGCGGGGCTGTCGGAGTTGGGCCCCGGCTGTTTGGTCAGCTCATCCGGCTCGGGGGTGAGGG
>CAYMGG010000302.1:0-7671 GCA_964389915.1 uncultured Planctomycetaceae bacterium | reverse complement strand
GCATCCTGGCGGCCTGGAAAAAGGCCTGCGGCTGAAAATCGCCGCCTCCCTCCCCCTCCGGGGGAGGGTCGGGGTGGGGGAGGTGACCCGGATCGCGTTTCTTCCTCTCCCTCCCCCCAAACCCCTCCCGGAGGGAGGGGGAGACGTTAGGCGCAAGGCAGAGCCAAACTGCACGCAGAATTTACGGCCCGCGAGTGCTCGGGCGCATACTTTCTCCAAACGAGGAAAAACCATGGAACAGCTCAAACTCGGCGTCTTCGGCTGCGGCGACTTTCTGCGGCTCATGATCGCGGAACTCAAGGGCAGCCAACGGCTGGGCGCGCTCAAGCTCTACGATCCCGACCGCTCCCGGGCCGAGCATTACGCCCAGGTCTTCGGCGCGACCGTGGCCGCCAAGCCGGAGGCGCTCTTCGGCGACCCCGAGCTCAACACCGTGGCCCTCTTCGTTCCGCCCTGGCTGCGCAAGGAGCTGTGGGTGCAAGCCGCCAAGGCCGGCAAGCACATCCTGGCCACCAAGCCGATGAGCTCCAGCCTGGCCGAATGCCGGGAGATGCAGCAGGCCGCCACGGCCGCGAAGGTCCAGAGCGCGGTCATCTACAACCGTACCAAGGACGCGGCGGTCATCGCCCTGCGCGGGCTGTTCGACTCCGGCGCGGTCGGCCGGCTGGCCCTCTTCCGCCAGGACTGGCTGCACCATTATCCGTCGTGGAACAAGTGGGCCCTGGACCCGACCAAGAACGGCGGCCCCTTCATGGACGCGATGATCCACAACCTGAACATCGCCCGCCACCTGATGGGCAGCCCGCTCACCCGGGCCACCCTCTTCTCCGACAAGCTCGCCCACCCGGAGTTCAAGGGGCCGGACACCGAGATGCTCAAGGCCGACTTCGCCTCCGGCGGAGCGGCGGCCCTCTTCATCACCTGGGCGGCGGACCTGGAGGTCTACAGCGAAGCGGGCAATTACCGCGAGCATTACAACTATCAGTATATGGTCACCGACCAGGGCTGGTACGTGACCTTCGGCCACCTGAACGACCGCTCCGGCTCCTTCGCCCTGCACTCCAACCCGCTCCTTTCGGTGCGCGCGCCGACCGATTCGGGCAGCATGGCCGCCAGCCCCGACGGCCGGCCGGTGATCATCGCCAAGCGCGGCAACGAGACGCGCCACTTCCCGATCAACGCGGTCAAGGAGAACATCTTCGACTCCTTCGCCGCCGCCGCCTTCGACGGCCAACCGTTGGGCGTGGGCCTGGTCTCCCCGCAGGAGGCCCTGGAGGACATCGGCATCATCCGGGCGACCGAGGCGGCCGTCGGCGCGCCGGTCAGCTTCCCCGACGGCCGGGTGTAGCCCCGATTCCACAACAGACAAAACCGCTTCCGGGGAACCTTTTTTGCAAAAAAGGTTCCCCGGACCCTTCTAAAAAACTCTCACCCGGCTTCGCCATTTCGCACGTTCAGATGGAGCAGTTCCGCGCCTGTCCCCTTCGTGCGACTTGCCCAACTGAAACTGCCCTAATTGATATAAGGAGCTAAGGTGCCGCACAGGGCGGGATTTATCCCACTCTACGGAAATCGGATCGCTAGAAAAAACCTAGCCTCGCCTTGACATAGTCAGATATGTAAAGTAGGCTATTTACACCATTGAATCTCATTTTGGCGAAGCATTAGCTGACATATTCAGACCGAAAGGCAGACACATGAAGGTTTTGGCTATACTCTCGGGCATCCTGTTTTTGGCCAACGTGTTGCATGGGGAAGAAGCCCCGGTATCCGTGGCGATTGTCGGCGATTCGACCGTGGCCGACTATCCGGCCGACAAGCCGCTGCGCGGGTGGGGCCAGTTGCTGCCAGAATGCTTTACCGCCGGCGCAAAACTGACCAATTACGCGGTCGGCGGCCGTAGCACCAAGACCTTCCGGAGCGAAAAACGCTGGGAGAAGGTTCTAGCCGCCAAGCCGCAGTTCATCCTCATCCAGTTCGGCCACAACGACTCCCACGCCAAGGACAAGCCCGAGGCCACCGACTCGGCCACCGACTACCCCGATTACTTGCGCCAATATGCGGACGAGGCCAAGGCTATCGGCGCTACGGTAATTTTCATCACGCCCATGTGCCGCCGGACCTTCACCCCGGCCGGCGAATTGAACGACAACCTCGGTCCCTACGCCGAAGCGATGAAGAAAGTGGCGGCCGAGAAAGGCATCTACTGCATCGACCTGCATGCGCTCAGCGGCGCGGAACTGCTCAAGCGCGGCGAGGCCGGCAGCACCGAACTCTTCGTCAGCGAGAAGGACCGGACCCATTTCGGCGAAACCGGCGCGCGACTCTGGGCGCAGCTGATCGCCGCCGAGTTGAAGCAGGGCGTGCCCGAACTGGCCAAATTGCTGAAGTAAAACGGGAGGTTCCCATGCGGCGTGAGATTTCGGGCCAGGCCTTCACCCTGGTCGAACTGCTGGTGGTGATCGCGATCATCTCGGTCCTGGCGGCCATGCTGCTGCCGGCATTGGAGCGGGCCTTGGACAACGCTCGCCAGGTCTCGTGCCTGAGCAACCAGAAGCAGTTCGGCCTGATCTTCGAGCAGTATGCCGGCGAATTCGGAGACTGGTTCTTTCCCAACGATACGGACGCCGTCGGCCATACCGGCCAGCAGCTCTGGTGGGGGCGGATGGTGATGCTCAAGTATATCGACGCGGGCGAGACCTCCACCCGCCACGGCACCCTCTTCATGTGCCCGGCCAGCGCTAAGTACGCCGAACGGATGTTCAACAACACGGGGCCGTACTACCGCAGCAATTACGGACTGAACACCTGCTTGGCCGGGCCGGATTGGTACAGCTCCGGCCCCGAGGTATATCAGCGACGCACCAACGACTTCCCTGCCGGCGGACAGAAACCCAACGAAACTCCTTTTATGGCCGACAACGCCTGCAAGGAGTGGTTTATCCACAAGAATTCTGTTCTCGCCAATGAGGATGCCTGGGGCAACACCAATCCCCCCGCCGGCATCCACGCCCGCCACTCACGCGCGGCCAATTTCCTCTTCGCCGACTGGCACGCCCGGCGCATTGTTCCGGCTTATGCGCCTTCGGGCAGCTCCATCGAATGGCTGAATCCCAACAACCGCCTTCAACCGGATTTTATCCGTAACTGAGTCCTTGACGGCCGTCAGGCCTAAATGGAGAGAAGCGCATGCAATCCCGCCCTAGCCGGCCTGGCCGCACGTTCACCCTGGTCGAACTGTTGGTGGTGATCGCGATCATCTCGGTCCTGGCGGCCATGCTGCTGCCGGCATTGGAACGGGCCCTGGACAACGCCCGCCAGGTCTCGTGCCTGAGCAATCAGAAACAGTTCGGCCTGCTCTTCGAACAGTACGCCGGCGATTTCGGCGAATGGCTCTTCCCCAATGACACCGAAGCCGCCGGCCGTACCGGTCAGCAGCTCTGGTGGGGGCGGATGGTCGTCAACAAATATGTGGACACGGGCGAGACCGCCACCAGCCACGGCACGCTCTTCATGTGCCCGGCCAGCGCGAAATATACGGAACGAATGTTCAACAACGCGGGGCCTTACTATCGCGCCAATTACGGCCTGAACACCTGCCTGGCCGGCCCCGACTGGTACAGCGGCGCCTCCGAAGTCCGCCAGCGCCGGACCCTCGAATTCCCCGCCGGCGGTCAGAAGCCCACCGAGATCGTCTTCTTGACCGACAATGCCTGCACGGCCTGGTTCATCCATAAAAACAGCGGGCCGACCAATGATCCGCTCGGCGGCGATCCGCCGGCCGGCATCCACGCCCGGCATTCGCGGGCGGCCAATTTCCTCTTCGCCGACTGGCACGCCGGACGCCTCGCCCCGCCCTACAGTCCGCCCGGCACGAACATGGAGTGGCTCAACCCGGACAACCGCGTTTATCCCGAATACATCCGGTATTAACCATGACCCAGACCAAGCGGGAGAAGGACAAGCTCGGTCAGGCCCGGGACCATATCCTCACGCTCCTGGAGCGCGGGGAACTGGCCGCCGGGGCCAAGCTGCCCGGCGCGCGCGAGCTGGCCGCGCGGCTGAACATCTCCTTCGTCAAAGTGCAGGCCGCGGTGGAGAGCCTGGTCCGCGACGGGGTGCTGGCTACGGCTTCACGCCAGGGGACCTATGTCCAACCGGGCTGGGCCGACCGCCTGCTGCAGGAGAACTTCGTCGCCTTCTCTTCGGTTCGGCGCTTGCCCTGGCTGCCGGGGGCGCTGGCCATCCTCAACGCCGAGCTGCCGCGCCTGCGCTACGCGCCGGCCTTCCGGACCGGCGTCTGCGAGCTGCGCACCACCCTGACCGTCCAGCGCGATCAGGCGCATTATCTCGATCTGGAGCCGCTTTTGGCCGAGTGCTATCCGGACCGGAGCGTCTTCTTCGCCGCGCCGTTTGCGGCCTTCCGCCCGCAAGGCCGGCTGGTCGGCATTCCCTTCATCTTTTCGCCGCGCGTGATTTATTATCAACCGCACTGGCTGGCCCGCGCCGGCGTACCCGAACCGCAGGGCGGCTGGGCCTGGGAGGACTTCTTAAATCTGATCCGCCGGCTCAAGCGGGTTCTGCCCCCCGACCGGATCTTCAATTGGGATCCGCAATCGTTCCACTGGATTAATTTCGTCATGCGCTCCGGCGGTGGCCTGATCAATCCGCACGCAGAGGATCCCATCCTGCTGGACCATCCGGCGACCCGGCGGGGCCTGAACTACTTCGCCCAGCTGGGCGCGGAGCTGGGCCGGCCGGAGTTGGACGGCGGCCGGTATCACGACCTGTTCGCCGCCGGCGAGACGGCGCTGCTGATGGGGCCGCGCGAGTTGCAGTGCACGCTGCTGGCCGCCGGCGGTAACGACGAATGGCGCGCCGCCCCCCTGCCCCACTTGCCCGGTGGGGCCGATCTCACCACCCAGGCTACGGACCTGATCTGCGTGCGCAAGGAATGTACCGATCTCGAACTGGCCCGCGATTTCATCCGAATCATGCTCTCGCCCCGGATGCAGGACTATATTGCCGAGCAACGCTACGGCATTCCGATCCGCCAGACCTCGGCCCTGCGCAGCTTCCATTTCGACGATCCGCGCGACGCGCTCTTTTTGGGCGAGATGGCCAAGGTCTCGGCCGCCTACAACCTGGACTCGCCCGAACTGGCAGGTCTGGTGATCGACGGCATTGACCAGGCTTTGCGCGAGGGGCGCGACCTGGACCTGGCCCTGACCGAGCTGGCCGGAGCGATCCGTCTGCTCTGCAAGATCCGTCGCGCCGGCTGCGCCTGACGGCGGCCGGCGGTTCGCGCGGCTCCATCGCGCAAAATACAAATCTCAAAATCGCCCGAGGGCGTTATGAAAACCAGCGTTTGGCTCTGTCTGTTGGCGGTCCTGCTCCTGGCCGCCGACCGGCCGGAAAAAGGAAAACCGCCCTTGCCGCTCCAGACCGTGCCGGAAATCGTCGCCTTCGCCCAAAAAGCCGAACAGGAATACCGCGCCGCCGCCGGCCGGGACAAGCTCTGGGGCGATCCCGTCACTCCGCCCCTGCTCGAGGCGCGCGGCGAACTGCTGTATCAGGACGATTTCGCCTCGCTGGCCAACTGGCACCACGAAGGCCTGGGCGCGCTCAGCCAGCCGGAACCCGGCGTGCTGGAACTCGACTGTCTGGATTCCCGCCAGGGCCAGGCCGGCTGCATGGCCTTCTGCCGGACCGATTTTCCCGACCGCATCCGGATCGAATACGACCTGCGCCTGCTGACCAACCGGGGCCTGCTCATCACCTTCATCGCCTTCGCCGCGCGCCAGTCCGGTCTGGACGCGCTACGCGACCTGCCGGTCCGGCCGGGCCTCTTCGCCGATTACACGCACAGCGAAACCGTGCGCAGCTATCATCTGAGCCTGAGCCGCTACAACGACCGGGGCGAACATACCGGCGTCAGCAACTGGCGGCGCAACCCGGGGCTGCTGTTGATGGGGCAGCAGGCCGACCTGTGCCGCCAATACGGGAACTGGTATCACGTGGCCATCGTCAAGCAAGGCGGCCTGCTGCAACTGGCCGTCGACGGCCAATGGGCCGGCGGGTTCCGCGATAGCGAAGCCATCCCCGAACCGCTGCCGGACGCGGGCAAAATCGGCTTTCGGGCCATCGGCTCGGAAGTCCGCGCCCAGATCCGAAATTTTCAGGTCCGCCGGCTGGAACCGGCCGAATAGATTGCTGAGCTGTGCAATCTCCCCCTTGCTCATGGTAGGAGAACAGACATGAACCGTTACTGGTCCACCTCGTCAGGCCACAATCTTCCGCGTCGTCGGCGGCCGGACAGGCTTAGTCGCTCATTAGGCATGGCCGTGGCCTGCGCCCTGCTCGCGATCGCGACAAACGCGGCCGAGCCCGCCGCCGCGCCAACCGCTCCCCGTCTGGAGCTGGTGCCCACCTACGAGAATCTGAGCGTCTACGCCCCGGGCCTGGCCGATCCGGCCGCCGCGGTCGTCGAGTATCGCGCCCTCGGCACGGCCGACTGGCTGCCGGCCAGCCAACTGGTCGTCAGCAGCACCAATCCCACGCCCCGCTGCTCGGTGGTGGGCCTGAATGAAGACACAGAATATGAGGTCCGGCTAAAAAGCGCCGGGGCGGACGGCGCGGTCCTGGCCGAGGCCAAAAGCCGCACCTGGACCTCCACGCCACCGGTGGCCAAAACCATCGACTTGAGTGAAATCGCTCCCGGCGAGGGGCCGGTGGTGATCGAGCAGAAAGGTCGACCGGACGGCTGGCTGAAAATCGTCGCCGCGCCCGGCCGGACGATCGAGGGGGGAGAAAAGGCCGAGGCGGCCGTGCTGATTAAAAATTCCGAATACGTCTGGGTTGAGGGTTTGCGCGTGCGCGGGGGCCTGCGCCACGGCATCAACATCCTCAAGTCGCGCGCCATCCGCATCGGCGGTTGCGACCTGGCCGGCTGGTGCCGGGTAGGCAAGCAGGATTTCACCAAGGACGGCAAGTTCTATCTGCCCAACGGCCGCGACGTGAACAACGATGCCGCGCTCCGGATCGAGGAGAGTTCGGCAGTGACCCTGGAGCGCTGCTGGGCCCACGATCCGCGCAGCACGGCCAACTCCTGGCTCTACTCCCATCCGGCCGGCCCCAACGCGGTCTTTCTGCAAAAAGTGGCCAACGTGGTCATCCGCTACAATGATTTCGCCGGCGGCGACCGTCACCGTTGGAACGATGCCATCGAGTGCTGGGGCAACGGCAATGTCGACGGCGGCCCGCACCGCGACTCGGACATCTACGGCAACCTGCTCGCCTTCGGCAACGACGACGGGATCGAACTCGACGGCGGCCAGTGCAACGTCCGCTTCTACGACAACGTCATCACCGGCACGCTCTGCGGGGTCAGCACCGCCGCCAACCTCCAGGGCCCCTCCTATATCTTCCGCAATCTGGTCTTCGACCTGGGCGACGAGGAGGGCAGCTACGGCTCGCTCATGCTGGACGGCGGCGGCACCACCTACACCCACGGCCGGAGCTATTTTTATCACAACACTTTCTACGGCCCCGGCAATGGCATCAGCGGCGTGGGCTACGGCAACGATGATGACCCCGCGCGCTTCAAGGGCATTAGCCGCAAAAATCTGCTGGACGGCACGGGCCCGGGGGTCAAAGATTCGATCCAAGACC
>CAYMGG010000301.1:0-7681 GCA_964389915.1 uncultured Planctomycetaceae bacterium | reverse complement strand
GGCTGCCTGACCCTGCAAATCTACTATCTATATAAAAATTCGGGCGTCTGATCTCCCCGCAACACCCAAAAAGCGCGCGGCGCCTTCCAGCCGGAAGGCGCCGCGCGTCTTTTTCAATCGGCTTAGGCGGCGCCCTTTTTCGGGGAACCTTTTTTACAAAAAAGGTTCCCCGAGCCCCGCTCAAAAATTCTCCTCCGGCCTCGCCTTTTCGAACATTCAGATGGACAAATTTAAAGTCAGCGAAAACCGAATCTGATCAGATTTTTGATCCTAGTTCATATAGAGAATTTTTAGGCCAGAGTCCGGAAAAACCTTTTGCGCAAAAAGGGCGTTCCCGGAACCCAGTCCGGGGCAAAAACGCTCGGGGTCAGGCCGCCTGATTTCCGCCGGGCTTAGGCGAAGCCGCCGCCGGCGGCGGAATCAGCTTCTGACAGACCGAGCAGACCTGCTGCTTGGGCATCAGGACGATGGCCAGCCAGATGGGCAGCCACAAACCCAGCGAACAGACCGTTAAAAACAGATTAAGCGCGAGATTGCTCTCTTCCTTCTGGAGTTCGGTTTCTTTTTTGCAGCTGGGGCAATACGCCTTCTTCGGAGCAGCCATGGTAATCATCCTTGCTCGCTCGACCATGCCGGCCGGCGTGCCAGGCTCGCCTGGTCCGCGCATTGATCGCCGCGATATTTGTCCGGAAATTGCGAAATGACCGACCCGAGTCGCCCCGCGGAAGCGGCGAACTCGCCATAGGGGCGAAGGTCGAATCAGAGGCGAAGCACCGGCGCCCGCAAATAATCGGCGCTCAGATTCGGAGGTGAAGAGAGGCCGGCCAGCCGCTCGGCCGCGCTGCCGCAACGATCGGCCGGCGGCAGCAGTACCGCCGGCGCGGCGAAAGGCGAGGCCGGCCGTTCGGAGCGAGGCGCCCCCCAGGCCGTGACCGCTCCCCCCTCGGCCGGCACCAGCAGCAGCAGAGCGCGGGCGGGAAAGCCAGCAACAGCAACAACCCGGCGCCGACCCCGCAACGGGTAAAAAAATCCCCCCGCACTCCCGATCGACCGACCGGGCGGACTGGACCGCGCCGACGAATCCGCTGTATACTCATATCGACTAGCTAGCCAGCGGCGCGCAGAAACGAATTTTGGCTATGCAATTCGCCCACAAAAGTCTTTCCTACACGCGCCGTCCGGGTCAGTTACTGGTCAGAGGCGTCCTTCGACAAATCGTTCGATATTTTCAGCTGTTTTAAATCTCAAATTCCCATAATCATAATGCTCGCCAATGTGTTTCAAGGCCAGAGAAGAAAACTTGTCTACTCCAACCTTCTTGATAAGGCCGATCAGCCCGATATTCAACTCGCGCCAAGCTTCATCAATATTCGCTAGTGTTGCGCAAGGAAACTCTGGGCATTCCCAGCAACCATTGATGTCGTTATTGGTGACACACTGCCGAATCGGGCAAGCTCCATCGCCGCCTCCGGCAAAACAGTTCTTGCACCCATTCCTAAGCTGCACACATGTCTTGCAGATGATGCCACAAGGACAAGGCAGTTCAGGGTTATTCAACACTGCGTCTTCCCCTAACGACTTCTTGCCTCTAGCTACGACTATACGCCCCGCCCCCGCCGGGCGCAAGTCCGGCAAGCGGCAAGGGCGCGATTCAAGGTTTGGCCGGCGGACCGTTCGGGGAAGCGCTAAGCATGAATTCCGCCATCACCCGAGCCACCGCCTCGGCGCCCTGGACGTGAAAGTGGCAGTCGTCATAAAAGATTTCGCCCGTGGCCGGCAGTTGCGCGGCCAGATCGATCAGTTCCACCTGCTCGGCCTGCGCCACCTGCCGCATGACGGCATTGAACTGGTCCATGCCCGAACGCAAAGCCGCCGGAGTGTAGTATCCGCCGGCCGCGGCCCGGCCGAAACAAAGCCAGCCGGACAACTCCGGCTCCAGGTCGGCCCGCCAGAGCACCGGCTGCGTGGCGAGGATCAGACGCTTATGTCGGCCGCGGGCTTCACGGCAAAGCTCGCTCAGGTTCCGGCGATATTCGGCCAAAAAGTCCGACAAGGGCGGCAGCTCGGCCCGCGGGGCGGCCGCCGCCCGTTGCCTCCGGGCCTGCGTCTCCCATTCGGCCGTGCCGTCTTGCAGCACACCCGAGCCGGCGAACCCCTTCCAACGGGATTCCAGCCAGCGGTAAACGAAGAGATTGCGATGATACGGCCGCCGCCAACGGCGCGCCCCGCAGGCGGTCTGCCCGAAATTGCGCCCCCAACTCGCCTCCGGATCGGCGCGGTAGCTGCCGCCCAGCATCTGGGCGAGATCGTTCAACCCGCACAGTATCAGCCAGGCGTCGCTTGTCCGGGCCTCGGGCAGGCCACGCAGCAGAATCAGATGATCGTAGGCCGTAAGTCCGCTGCGGCCGGCGTTGCCGACCCAGGCGCCGCCTCCCCACGCCTGATTTAGCCGGGCCTGCAATCGGGCCGGCCAGGTCAGGTCATCGTTCAGGTACAGGCACTCGGTGGTGCTGCCGCCTACGGCCAGCAGGCGATAGCGGTCGGCCGGGCCGGGCTCCGGACCGCGCAATCCGCAGGAGTTGGTGGTGAAAAAAGTTTCGGCCGGCACCCCGTGCAACTGCGTCCCGGCCGTATGCCGGCGCTTGAGCAGCGGCGGCCAGAGAAAGGGGCGCCGCTCGGCCAGCGCCCAATGCCCCACCTCGCCCAGGAGCAGGCAGACCAAGAGGGTCAGGGCGGTCAGGGAGAGCTTCGCCGCCACCCGACGGACAAAAACAGCCAGCAGTAGAAAGCAAATGTAGCCAAAAATAAGTACACACTCGAACCGCCCCAGGGCGATTTCGATGTCGGCGCGGGTGTAGGCGTAATTGAGGCAGTCGGCACAGACCAGAAAGCCTATCCCAGCCGCCAAGGCCAAAGGCAAAATCGGAGTCTTTTGCGATTCAGCGTCCGGGGCGGCGGTCACAACTCGTCCCCGTCTTCAGAACCGGCGGGCAGGTTGAGATGCTTCTCTACGGAAGCGGCCACGCCCATGATGCCGCCGGCCAGCTCCACGGCCATGGTGATAGCCGTGGCGGCGTCCACCTTGTGCTCGCGGCAGTGGCTGATGAAGGCCCGGCGCAGGAAGCGGGCGAAGTCGGGCACGGCGTTGCGCCCCAGGGCGCGCTCCTCGAGCACGAATTCCATCCAGCCGGAGAGGCTGCCGGTCAGGTTGACCTCCAACAGCCGCAGCATCTCCGGGCGGCAGCCGCGGTCGGCCATGACCTGATGCAGCGCTTGCCGGAAAACGTCGTGCGCCCGGTCGAGCCGGCGGGATTGATCGAAGCGGTCGATGATGCCGCCCAACACCTCGTTCAGATTGGGGGGGGGCGGGGATTTGCTCATTTCGGCTCCGGCGGCCGCGGCAGGCGCAGCGTGACCGTGGTTCCGCTTCCGAGCTCGGACTCCAGACACATCCGCCCGCCGTGGCGACAGGTCATGAGCCAGGCCTTGGTCAGGCCGAAACCGCCGCCCCGGGTCTCCTGCGGCTCGACGTTGCGGGCCCGGTAGCCGAACTTGACCACCTGGTCCAGCTCGTCGGCGGGAATGCCCCGCCCCGAGTCGCTGACGCTGACGGTCACCGCCGCGCCGTCGTCGCTCAGCCCGGCGCGCAACCGGCCGCCGATCGGGGTGTACTTGCGGGCATTGGCGCACAAATCGCGCAGGCTGTCGATCGCTTCCGGCGGCAGAAGAAACTGCCCGGTGGCGTCGGGCGCAAAGGCGAATTCGATCAGATAGCTGTCGGCGCCGTGCTCGGATTCGCTGAACGCGATCCGGTAACGGCCGTGGCTGTTGCGGGCGATGGCCAGAAACACCTGGCGCAAACTCTCGGAAATGGCGCCGGGCGCGTACCTCTGCCAGCGGCCGGGGGCCTGCTGGCGGGCGAGGATCTCGCCCACCCGCACCTCGGCCACCTGCAGGATGCCCCGCAGATTCTCCTCGGCTTCGGCGGCCGGCTTCTCCCGGCCCGGTTGCAGGCTGCCGGCTGCCCGCCGTGCCTCGGTCACTTCCGCCTCGATGGTCTGCCGAAAGACCTCCAAATCTCGCAGATGCCGCAGGGCCGCTTCGCGGTCGGCAAAGGAGTCGCGCAGAACCAGACACAACTGGCGGGAGCGCTCCAGAGCATTTGGCTGTCCGAAGGCCTTGGCCAAAAATTGCAGCTCGAGAGAGATGACATTGATTACGTTGTAAAAACTGTGCATCGCGCACAGGGTCGCTTCGCGGTCAGAGAGGTTCGGTTTAGCGGTGATTTCGATCTTCATCGGCTCCGCCGATCATCTTGCGGCCAGCTTCGCGGCCAGCTCGGCCACGCGCTGTCCGTGAGCCCGGCATTGACTGAGCGCCCGCTGATCGGGGGTGCCGATCGCCACGGGACCGTAATGATCGCCCTGGGCCGCGCCGACCGCCAGCATGCCGTGCACCAGCATCATTTGCAGGATCGCCAGGCAGGTGGACTCATTGCCGCCGCCAATGTTGGCGGAGGTGGCGAAAGCCGCGCCGACCCGGCCGGCCAGCCGGCCATGCAGGGTGACCGAATCGTCGAAAAACTTGACGATCTGATGGGCGGGCAGGCCGTAATAGGTGGGCGAGCCAACCACCAGGGCGTCGTAGTCCAGCAAACAGGGAACGTTCACCGCCCCGACCCCCAAGAGATCGACCTCGGCCTTGCCGGCCACGGCCCCCTCGACGATCGCTTCAGCCATGGCGCGGGTATTGCCGGTGGAGGAATAATAGGTAACTAAAACCTTGGCCATCGATTTCTCCCGGAACGAATCGTAACCGCTGCCGCCAAAACCATCAGGCGGTCGTGAAATTGCCCCGCCCGGCCGCCGGCCGCTCAGCCTTTGCCGCTGATCTTGATAGCCACGTCGACGTCGACGCACCCCTTGTTGAAGGCGATCTCCAACTCGAAAGAGCCGCCGTCCCAGGCGAAGACGCCGTAACCGCGCACGGGCGGACGGCGCCAGCTGTCAACCCCGGCCAGATCCCGCAACCGATCGTAAATCCTGGCGCGGCAGACCACGGGCAGGTGGGCAAAGAATTCGATCTGCTCGGCGGAGACGAAAAATACGCTGGCGCCCTCGTAATCGGCGGAGAAATGGATCTCGGCGGCCCCGCAGGAGATCGCTCCGCGCAGGATCGTCTCGGTCGCCGCGTCTCCCGCCAGGTTCTCCCAGTTGGGCCCCATGCGCGCCGGTCTCCCTTGGCGGCCGCAACTTTTGCGGCCGACCGAAAATCTCAAGCATTCTATGTTATGGGGCAACTGATAACAATTCCTTTTTGCCGCTCCCGGCCCAGCCTTTCCAAGCCGCGGGGGCAAAAAAAAAAAGGACCGGTGCCTCGGCTCCGTTTAAATGCTTCGGGGGCGGAGCAGAGGTCCGGTCCGGGGGGGGCATAAGATTTTCAGACCACCGGGTCCATCACCCGGATGCGCCGGCCAGGGCGATGCAGGTGCCGACCAATTCCTTGGGCGCGAACGGCTTGGCGATGATGACATCGGCAAGTTCGCGCAGGGTGTTGCGATCTTCGCCGCTGAGATGGGCGCTGACAATGACGATCTTGACGCCGCTCAGCCGCGGATCCTTGCGGATCTGACGACAGACGGCCAAGCCATCCATCCGCGGCATACGGATATCAGTCAGCAGCAGGTCGGGGGGATTGGCCCCGATATGTAGACAGGCCTCGATCCCGTTGGCGGCCGGAAAGACGTGGAAGTGCGGCCGCAGGATGTCGCAGATCAGCCGCCGCATGGGCGCTTCGTCATCGACAATCAACGCCTTGGGCTTGTCTTCCGCCGCCAGCTCAGGCGGAACCGGCATGTTGTGGCTCGAAAGAAAAGCCGCCAGATCTCCGGGCAGCACCCGATGATGCCCGCTGGGCAGGGCGAAACTTTTGATCAACCCGTCATTGACCCAGCGCAAAATGGTTTTTCTGGTCACCCCGCAGTACTCGGCGACCTTACCCAGGGAAATACCTTTTTGCAGAGCGGCGTTCTTGTTCAGCATTGAGTCCCCTTCTGGACAAGGCGAATATTTTTCTCCATCTCTCCAGCACCCTAGCGAGCAACCTTCTCGCATGTCCCGCTTATACCATAAGAAAACCCGGGTAGTCAACCTAAAAAATCACTTATTTTTTATTAGGAAATTAATTTCTTTATTTTTAGGCAGTTATGAATATTCACAACTTTATCGATATATTCTATCTCAAGATCATCAATGCCTATATTGCGACATTCGAGAACTTCGCGCGCTGTGGTTAATTACAACACTTTTAACATTAAAATAAGCGCTGTTTTTTCTAAACGCCTGTCGACAACCATTCTTCATTTTTTCTGGCTCAACTCAAACCGAGATTGAGGGTGTACAAATTTCCGACAGTCCAAACCTAGAAAAAACTCGCTGACAATTTTTCTCTGGCCAGGCCGGGGCTTGGCCGGTAATGTTCAGGCTTGATTGACATTTACCCGAAACGGCCGGGCCGTTTCGCCAGAATTTTACCCATCTATCGGGAGGCAACAGTGGGAAGAAGACGTCGGGGCGCGCGCCGCCCCCAATCCGCCGCCGGGGCTCAACACCCCCCGGCCGGCGCACCGGCCGGAGCGCCGCCGGGACAACGCCGGATGCTGATGAACGTGATCGACCCGGAAGAGGTCCGGGTGGCCATCGTCGGCGCCAAAGGCCTGGAAGAGCTGTACCTGGAACGCTCCGGCGTGGGCCACATCCACGGCAACATCTACAAGGGCAAGGTCCAGAACATCGAGCCCAGCCTGCAAGCGGCGTTCATCGACATCGGCGCGGAGAAGAACGGGTTCCTTCACGTCACCGACGTGGTCCCGCCTCACGGCGGTTATGAAGGCGTGCTCAAAAAACGCCGGCGCAAGGCCCCCTCGGGCGAGGAACGCCTGCCCATCGACAAAATGCTCTACAAGGGCCAGGAGCTGCTGGTCCAGATCACCCGCGAATCGCTGCACAACAAAGGTCCCAGCCTCACCACCTATATCAGCCTGCCCGGGCGTTATCTGGTGCTGATGCCCGCGGTCAGCAAACGCGGCGTCAGCCGCAAGATCCGCGACGAACGCGAGCGCGGCGAACTCAAGCGCGCTTTGGACGAACTCGATCCGCCGCGCGAGCTGGGCTTCATCATCCGCACCGCCGGCATGGGCCGCGGCAAGGAAGAGCTCAGGGGCGACCTCGACTATCTGCTGCGCCTCTGGGAGGCGATCAAGCAGCACACCATGGAGGCCAAGGCCCCCAGCGCGATCTACCACGAGAGCGACCTGGTCATCCGCGCCATCCGCGACTGCCTCTACGACGACGTGGCCGAACTTTTGATTGACCGCGAGGCCGAATACGACCGTGCCTGCGAATTCCTGCGGGTGGTCATGCCCCAGTTCGAGAGCCGAGCCCGCTGCTACCAGGAGAACGTGGCCCTCTTCGACCGCTACGGGGTGGAGGCCGACATTCAGAAGATCTACTCCCGCTCCGTGCCCCTGCGCAGCGGCGGGGAGATCGTGATCGACAAGACCGAGGCCCTGGTGGCCATCGACGTCAACACCGGCCGCTTCAAGGGCGAAAACTCACGCGAGATGATCCTGAGCATCAACAAGGAGGCCGCCGGCGAGATCGCCCGCCAGCTGCGCCTGCGC
>CAYMGG010000300.1:0-7711 GCA_964389915.1 uncultured Planctomycetaceae bacterium | reverse complement strand
GGCAGACTCGGCTGCCGGGGATGCCGCGTGGACAGGGTCAGATCCTCGCGGACGTAGAAGGTCGCGCCCTGGCGCTGCGGGCGCGGCGTCTTCAGCGACACATTCGGCTTGACCGTAACCGTGGACACGCCGTCCACGGCCGCATCGCGCGACACCTCAAGTTTCAGGGTCACTTCGCCCTTGCCGCCGACCTCGGTCACGGCGGCCACCACCTCGGCCAGGCAGCCCTCCAGATCGCGCAGAACCCGCCCTTCGGCCATGCGCTCGACAGTCTTCAAAAATCCCATTGCTCAATTCCTCCCCAAAAAATGGCGGGCGGATGCGCCCGCGCCAATCACCAGGTAACCACGCCGGTCAGCGCGGCGGCGGCGGTCCAGTAAACCACCTTGCGCCACTCGCCCGGCTCGAAGCCCCAACGGACCGCCGCGCACAGGTCCAAAAAAATGAGAAACGACGGAAAAAACTTCGGATGCTTAACCACCGTCCACAGCGCGACCAGCCACGCCGTCATGCTTGCGCCTCCGGCAGGTCGAGATACTCGCGCGCATCCGCCGCCAGACTCCACACGTCGTCATCCGCCGGCCCGACGCGGCCGAACCAGCGGCTCTTGGTCAACCGCTCGCGAACCTTGCCCTGCAGCTCGGCCACGCTTCCGCCGGTCGCTTGAGCGTAGCGCTTGACCAGGTCCAGCAAGGCCATGTCGCCGCCCGCTTCGGCCATGATCCGGGCCAACGCCCGCACCATGGGGCCGGGGTGGCTACCCCACAGAAACGCCCGCCGGGGGCGCGGATCGTCTACGGCTTCGGCCGACCGCAGCGGAAAGGCCGCCGCCAGCCCGCCCCGCGTGCGCGCCCGGCCGGGCGGACAGGTCGGAAAAAACGGATTGCTCATTTCATTCTCCTGGGGCCAAATCGCGGCAGCGCAGGGTCACGGTCTGGCAGCGCCTGGCCAAACGCGGGGCCGCGTCGTTTTCAAAACCGATGTAGCGCATGACCCAGACGCCCGGCTGGTTGCGCTCGACCTCCCGCCCGGTGCGCGGGTCTACGCGCAACGCCCGCCAGCCGGCGGCCACGAATTCTTTCCAGAGCATCCCCCAGCGGTGCCGCCTGATCGTGGCCTGGAATTTCTGCCGGCAGCCGGCCATCTGGTCGTAATCCGCTCGCGTGGCCATGTCTCACTCCGGCAGCTTGCCCAACACGTCGGCCACGATCCCGTGGTCGCTCATGAAAGCGAAAAGCTTGAGACTCAGGAAGGCGTCGATGGTCGGGTGGTGTTGCCCCTCGCGCAGGTGATCCCGACCGAGCAAGGTTTGGGTCAGGAAATCCAGCGAGGTTTTCGCCTCTCCGCGCGTGGCCTGAACGCGGGCATAGAACATAGTGCACGATTCGAAGTTTTGCCGTTTGATCCCCAGCGCCCAAGCTTTCCAAATCAGCTTGGTGTCATAGATGGGCACGGTGGGAAATAATAAGGAAAGCCGCTGATAAATTAGCTGGTGGCGATCGCATTCCGCCACCCAGACCGGTAGATCGAAGAAAACCAGATTGTGCCCGACCAGCGAGATTTTTTCGGTCGGCAGTAAAAGGCCAAATCCTACGGATGGCAGATGCCGACCTAGATTACGATGGGCAATTTCGAATTGCACGCCATTGGCGGCTAGCATTTCAGCCGTGATTCCGTTTACCCTGCTCGCTTCCGGGGAGATTTCTACCCCCTCAGGCAATCGAACGAATTGGTCAAAACTGTGATATTCGCACACCCCAAACTTGACCTGGATGTCTATCAGCTTGATAAGTTCGCACCAAACCGCGCCCAAACGGATGGCGTAAACTTGCGAAAAATCCTTATTCCCGCGCTTGTCCTCGGTCGGCAGGCAATTCGTTTCGATGTCCAACGCAATGTAGTTCACCTCAGTCCTCCCGTTCGCCCGCGCAGGCGCGGGCCGCTTGATGCCGTTTCTGTTCGGCCGCGCGCGCGGCCGTCAGCCGCGCCACCTCCGCCCGTTTTTCGGCCAGCATGGCTTCGGCCTTTTTGACCTCATCCGCCGCCCGGCAGAGTTCGCACTTCTTGGCGGGCTGCATTTTCCCCCGCACCCGTTCCAGCGTGGGAACGAACGGATAGCCGCATTCGGGACAGGGAATCGGATAGGCCATGCATAACCTCCTATCTCGCGATCAGCGCCCAAAGCGCCTTGCCCAACATGCAGACGGCCCCGGCCGCCGCCGCCAGCGCGGACCACGGCCGGGCGCAGCTGCGCGCCCGTTCTTGCCAGTCGCGCCACCGGCGGTCGGCGCGCATCCGCCCCTGGGTGCGCAGATCCGCGTAGGCGGCCACCGCGCGTTTGCGGTCGAGCGTCGGCTGGTTCATGCGGCCCCCCGACGGTGCGGGCGGGGGGCGGCTTCCCGCCGCTCCCGGCGCAACTCGCGCACCGTGCGCATCCCGACCAAATTGCGCTCCAGGACCAGTTCGGCCGCCGCGTCTTCGGCCGAGAGGTTGCCGGCCTGCACCGCGCGGATCAGCTCGACCTGAAACGCCGCGTAACGGGGCCGGCCCGCGCTCTGCCCGACTGGCTGGAAGAGGGGGTTGACGTGGGCGCGCATCTGCACCCGCCGGGGCGAGAGGCCCACCGCCCGGGCGAATTCTTTTTGGCTGAGTTGCCCGTCCGGATCGGCCGCCGGCCGGTCGGCCAGCAGTCGTTCGAGCCGCGCGCAGCGGTCGGCTAGTTCCCGGACCTGAGCCTGCAATTGGGCGAACGGACTGGCGGACACGGCGGATCTCCAACCGCCGCCGCCGGCCGGGAGGGAAAGGGCATTCCCGCACAGCTGCGGTGCCCGGTCGACGCGCGGCGAAAATATTTGACGCCCGCCCGGCGCGGACTCAGAATGGCCGGGTGGCGTGATATCGTTGAAAATTACCCCCGACCCGGAGTCCGGCCGGGCCAGGGGTGAGAAACGCCCACCGAGGGGACGGAGGGCATGGCGATGGCGGCGGTGTTTTGACGCTGGCTGGCCAAACAAGTCTGCATCTGCGGCTCCCCTCGATTCTGGCGTTTCCCTGCTGCTCCCGCGTGCTCCGGACTGCGGGCGGTACGTTTTTCGCGGCCATTCGCCTCAAGCTGCGATGGGCGGCTGACCGATAGAACACTATGAATGTTTCGACAAAAACCGCGAACTAGCAAGTTATATTTTCGGAAAAAATGTCGAATGAAGAGCGAAAAAATCACAACGCACGACGAATCAAGAGGTAAGCGATTCGCGGAAATAGTCGAAAAACTTTTCCCGAATCTCCCGAGCCGCAACGCAAGGGCTAAGGAAATCGGCTTTGATGAGCGAAATTTTCGCGCTTGGGAAATGGGCGCGAACATTAATAATCAAATGATCGCAGAGCTAGCGAGGCGGGGAGTTAATCTAAATTTCTTGTTTTTAGGGATAGGCGATCCGCTCAATAACGAATCCGCCCCCCGCCCGACCGGGGGGGCTGCGGTGGAGGTGGGTGTCAACGCCGATCTGGTTGCCGAAGCACACGTGCGTTTTGCCAAGCTAGTGCAACTGTTGGCGGAACATCATGCCCGCGAAATCCGCGATCCCGACCTGCTTCCCGTCTGGCTGCAACTGCTGCGCGACATTGAAGGTAGTCTGAAAGAGCAAAAACAACGCGCCTGATTTCGTCCTCACCCATTCCCATCTGCGCCCTTTCCCGTAGGGGTTTTAGGATACCCACCGTATCCTGATACCCCCTACATCCCGAGCACGCATCAAACGATTTGATAAAAACCGTCCTCATTCCGGCCAAGATTGCTAAAAAACGCTTGCCACACAGCGGGCGTTGTGCTAGCTATGTTCTCCTGTAGATTTGTCGAAAGGGGTGGCCCATGGCCGATCATTCCAATACCATTCTGGTCCATTGTCCCCGATGCGGAGCTCATAAACGCGAATCCGTTTGCGCTGTTGTTCAACTTGAAACCTGCCCCCACTGTGGCCAAAAAGTAATTTTTGAACGTGCAGATGAATCACTATTAGGCCGGATATGCAGCAGAATTTCTTCTTCAACTACATCGCTGGCTGAATTAGCAACAGATAAATTTGCGTCTCTGCAAAAAAACAAAGCCGAGCAGGCTTCCGCTAAGGCAACCATGACAGGGATCAATACCAATAGCCCAATCGTTGATACAAATTTTGAGCCACAATATTTTTTTACTGCCTTCCAAGCGGCTGCAGGTATCGGCGGAACAGGGCTATTGATTCTAGTTATATCACTAGTTTGCATATGGATAAATATTGACCTTGTCGTCTATTTGGGAATTCTTGGCAACAACAAGATCGCATTAAGCGGAATCCTGGCGACCGTCATTCTCTTTTTTGTTGGTTTTTTGACGCAAAGCTCGCAACCAATCGCTATTGCCAACTCTGAGCATCAAACATTCTTTACCTCTTTCCGCATTGCCGCAGGTGTCGGCGTAACGGGGATGTTGATTCTGGCTATATCACCATTTTTTAAATGGATTAACCTTGGGCCCATTAACACACTGGGAATTAATGCTAATGGCAAGATTGTTTTGGGCGTGACCCTGGTGGCCATTACTCTATTTATAGTTAGCCTGTCAACACATAAACTAGTAGGCGCAGTTTTTCTGGGTATTAATATATGGGGAATAGTCGTAATGCTCTGGATGGGGGGGCTTATCTGGAGCATAGGATCAATTTCTTATTCGCCAGCGAATGATAAGATAGAACGCGTAATCTCGCTACTCGTCGCAACGCAAGTCAGTCCAGGTTCGGGCCTTTACCTCGGACTTATCGGAGGAATTATTGTTGCCATCGCATTCGGTTTTTTAGCATTTTGGCAATTTCGGTCTGTCGGCCACCTGAAGCTATATTGTACCTTACTATCGATCGTTTTGGTATTGGGCATAATTCCAGCCATCCATTTGGTAAAAAATTTCCAAGAGAATAAGCCTGAAGATACTCCCTCAACAGCAACGCCTATACTACAAGCACCAGATAAAACCGTGGTTGAAAAGCGAGAAACCAAGGATCAGGAGCTCCGGCGACTAAACGCCGAGGAGATCAAACAGCTTTGGGAAAAATTAAGAGCCGAGAAGCGGGACATACTCAATAAATTTACTATTGAGAGGTCCATCCGCAAACGATCAAGTATCGAGTTCATCAGTGAGGATTGTTTAGAAATTTCTGTGCGAAATAATACTGGTCGTACTGTATCTCGTGCCTACTTTCACGCCATCCTTCTCACTCCTGGAAGAGAAATGCCGTGGGTAGAAGATGAATTTATCTATCCGATAACCGGAGGGCTTGAATCTGGTGAGTCGGCTACATGGAACCTCAGTCCCAATGCGTTTGGAACATGGGGAAATGCGCCACGTGATCGTGATGACCTAGTTCTAATTGTGCGGCCTGTCGGTCTAGATGGAACTGACGGAGTATCGTTCACCGGAGAACCGTTCACGAATCAAGATGCCGCGCAGCTTCGAGAATTGCTTGAATCTCCATACCATGGCGACGTATCTAAAGAAAGCAAAGCTCTCAAAGAGCGCGAAGATGCCATACGCCAGTGGAAAGAATTGGCCGTATGTGCCGCGGTCAGATTAGAATCTGGTTCTTTGCATAACTTAAAGGCTGATTCTGAATCGACACAAGCTCTAATGGCGAAATTCAGGATAAAAGAATCGCGCTTTATTTTCTCAAAAGATCGCTTTTCTGTTGATCCCGTCATTGAGCTGACTGCCAGAAATAATACCGACCAGACAATATTTCGCTTTTACTGTCGAGGTGTATTGTCATCTCCAGGACGCGATGCCCCTTGGGTCGATGAAACCTTCAATCATTCGGTGCGCGGAGGAATCCAGCCAGGGGAAACTCAAAAATTTCGACTTGCCCCAAATATGTTTGGGCCATGGAGTAAAGCCCCCAAAGATCGTGAAGACATGACTCTCTCGTTGACGGTCTATAGGCTTGATGGACCAGATGGTCAAGAGCTCTATCCCTCGCAATGGTCAGAGGAGCATCAAAAACGACTCGCGGCATTAGACAGAATCATTCACGAGCAGGGGTGGTGAACGATTCTTCCTGCGCTTGTTATTCAGCGAAAATTTCTACATTTATTGCTCTAAAAGCAGCGCCGATGCGTCATGCCTGCGTGGATCAATTCGAATGAAAAGTGGTCATTGCTGTTTGATCCTGGCTGCAGCCGCCGCCGTGATGGGCTCTATCGCCCTCTGGCAATATCGCGAATTGTCGGCCACGCGCGCGGCCCTGGTGGAGTTGCGCGCCAGCCTCGACAGCTCGGATAAAATCGTGCGGGCCGTCGACGGCGCACCCTCGAATTGGAAAACATCGGCAAGGTGCGGTTGCTCGGCGTCAACACTCCCGAGCTTTGGGAACGCGACGGAAAAAAATGGCATCGCCTGGCCAACCCCGACCCGCGCGCCATCGCCGCCTATGAGTATCTGCGCAGTCTCGAAGGCCAGCGTGTCCAGGTGCAATACGACAAAGAGAAGCGCGACCGCTATGGCCGCACTCTGGCCCACCTCTGCCTCATCCCCGCCGGACCGGACCTGGCCGGCGAACTGCTGCGCCGAGGCTGGGGCGAACTCTGCGCCATCCCCCCGAACACCACCCGTTATGCCGAGTGGAAGGCCGACCACGCCCTGGCAACGACCACACGCTATCCGCTGCACAAATTGCTGAACAAAACCCTGTTTTGGGTCGCTTTTCGTCGCCAAGCGTCGCTGGGCTTAGTCGCCGTAAACTCCTTTCCAGACAATGTATTGAATGTATTGCGTTTAAAGTCAAGCCCTTGCGATTAACGCACTCTAGGGTTTTTGTAAACCGCAGGTCGTCGGTCCGAGTCCGACAGGTGGCTCCAAATAATATCCCGCAAGCCTGAGGCTTGCGGGTTTTTTGTTTGCTGACTGTTTATGGCTGGTCGAATAAACACAGGGAAGAAGGAATATCCTGGAGGGAAGACGGGGCGGCTTTTTTCAAAGGGGATAATCTTGGTCCGCGGCGAGATCAAAGCCCGGCTCACGCCCACTGCGTCTCAACTTTGAGCGGAAATTGTGTTGGCTTCACTCCCCGCCGAAACGTACCATGGCCCAAAGGGGCGAGTCCCCGACTCCCGACGCGGAGCGCCGGCGCGCGAGCCGAAGCCGGGAAGGCATTGTCTCCCCCAAAACCTCGATTGGGCCCAGGAAAAGCCATGAGCAATAAAAAGCGGAAGGCGGCCAAACCGGCCGAGCGGTCGCCGGATATGGTGCGGGAAAGCTCCAGCCGGGCGCTGGCCTTGTATGATGCGGGCGATTTCAGCGGGGCGGAGGAGCTGGCGCGCCGCATCCTGCTGACGAATCCGCAGACGCCGCAGGCGCTTTACGTCCTGGGGATGATCGCCTTCCGGGCCAACGCGTTCGATGACGCGGCGTATTTCCTGACCGAGGCCGTCCGACTCAACCCGAAGAACCCCGCGTACCACTGCAACCTGGGCATGATCCTGGCCCGCCAAGGCCGGCTCGACGAGGCGGAGCAGTGCTACCGCGAAGCGCTCGACATCTCCCCCGGCCTGACCGAGGTCAGGCAGAACCTCGACATTCTGCGCCAGGCGCGCGACCAAAAAGCCGAAGCCGCCGGCCGCCGGCCAAAGGCCCAGGAACCGAGCGTCGCCGCGGCGCCGGCCGGCCCGCCCTCCTCCGCGCGGCCCGGGG
>CAYMGG010000299.1:0-7715 GCA_964389915.1 uncultured Planctomycetaceae bacterium | reverse complement strand
GCGGGTGAAGCTGAAACGCCTTTATCCGGTAATTAAGAGCTGACGGAGTACTAGTTTTGCTCGCCCGACCTGGCCCTGTTTTACTCGCCCGCCGCCAGTCGGCAAACGCCTCAGCGAAGTTATAGCCGAGCAGCGCATGCAACTGGCCACGCGACTGCTTGATGACGAGTCGCTCAACATTGCACAGGTCGCGCGCGCCAGCGGCTACACTGATCCGGCCTATTTCTCGCGCGTGTTCCGCGCCCGCTTCGGCCAATCCCCCCGCGCTTGGCGTAACGCCCAGCCCAACCACACATCAAGCTAGCGCTTTTTAAAAAAAGCTACGGGACGATTTTCCAACTCTCAAGCCTGTCATACTTTACACAATATTTCGGCTTTCGATTTGACAAGGCGCGCACTAGACAGTAGAGTTTACTAGTTAGCTATCTATTTTATAGTTTGAGCTATGCCTGATTCCTGGGACCAACGCCATGGCTTCCGCCGCCCGCAACCGCAATGATTCACCCCGCCTCCCTGGCGCCGCCCGACCGGCGAGCCTGGCGCTAACTGAACCACTCTACCGCCAAATCATCGACGATCTCCTGATCCTGCTACGCTCCGGCCAATATTCTCCCGGCGACCGCCTGCCGGGCGAACGGGAACTGAGCGAGCGCTATCAGGTCAACAAAAACACCGTGGTCCGGGCGCTGCAGGAATTGGAGCGGCGGGGCTGGATCGAACGCCGGCGCGGGGCGGGCACTTTCGCCGCCGCCGGCCCGGCCGAACGGCGGACCGGAACCGTCGGCCTGCTGGTCAACGCCATTCACAGTCCTTTCTACGGCCGCCTGATCGAAAGCTGCGAACAGGCTTTGGCCGCACACGGCCAACACCTGCTCGTCTGCAATACGCTGGGGCGATTCGAACTCGAACAGCGCCAGGCCGAAGCGCTGCTGCGGGAGGAGAAGGTCGACGGGCTGATCGTCTGCAGTGTCGATCTGGATCGCAATCGCCAGGAGGCCGGATTTCTCAACCGGCTAGCGCTGGAGGACTGTCCGCTGGTGGTGCTGCTGCCGCAGAAGCCGTTGCCCGAGGTGCCGTGCCTGACGGTGGATTTCGCCGACGCAGCTTGGCAGGCCACGCGCCACCTGTTGGCGCTGGGCCACCGGCGGATCGGGTTGGTGCTGACCGAGCGCCGCGAGGAGCAGACCATACGCGAGCGGCGCCTCGGGTATGAACGGGCGCTGCGGGAAGCCGGCCTAGCACCCGATCCAGAACTGATCCTGCACATTCGCGGGGCGGTGGAGGAATTCGGTCGGGACGCGGCCGATCAGGCGGTGGCTCTGGCCTCGCCAGCGACGGCCTTTTTGGCGGTCAACGACGAGGTGGCCATCGGCATGATGCGCCGGCTGCGCCAACTCGGCCGGGAGATCCCGGAAGACCTGGCCCTGGTGGGCATCGACGACAGCCAGTGGTCCGACCGGGAGGACCTGCGCCTGAGCACCGTGGCGCTGCCCTATGCCGAACTGGCGCGGCTGGCGATCGAGCGGGTGCTCCGCGGCCAGAAACCCGTCAGCGGGAATATCGTGGCCGACCCTTTGCGCGGTCGCTTGATCGTCCGCGAGAGCTGCGGGGCTGCCGTGCGGCAGCCGGAGAAATAGACGCAGCCGGATTGATGCCCGCCGGCTCCGGCTCTGATCCGGTCCGGCCAGGAGCAGAGATGACGCTGAATACAGGGGTTGCCGAGGTAAACGATCCGAGTGCCGATCCGTCCCAGGCCGCTCGGCGCGAGCCGGAACGTCCGGCCGGAAATTTTTGGCTCAAATCCTCTCCCGGGCTGCGGGCGATCCTGCAGCTTGATTCCCGTCAGCCGCAACCGGAGGTCAACCGCCGGGTTTTCGGCGCCTGTGTGATGTGGCCGCCGGTCTCCTCCGAAGGCCGCCCCCTGCCCTTCCCGCCGGCCGGGGTCGAGGCGGTGCGGAGCTTTTTGAGCGGCGGCAGCGCCCGCTACTGGGCCCGCCTAACGCCCGGATGGCCCGACTGGTGGCTGCCTTGGCGAGACGCGGTGGCGCCGGCCGACGAATACATCTTCGCCGATTGGGTGCAGCACGAAGACGCGCCGATTCACTATCAGGACGAAGGTCAGCACAACCTCCTGCCCACCCAGACGCCCGCCGCGTTCGGCGATTTCGTGCACCGGCTAAACCGCACCCCCTGGCCTGGACATCCCGCCGGCCTGGGGATCCGCAATTGGGAGTTGTGGAACGAGCCGATTTTTCCGCGGGCGGGCGCCTGGGAGCCGCTGGCCCACGCCCGTTTCTGCGTCGACGCGGCCCGGCGCATGAAGGCGGCCGATCCGGACATTCGGGTCGGGCCGCATATTTACCACGATTCCGGCTGGAACCAAGCCTTTCTCGCAGAACTGGCCCGGCGGGGCGGCGAACTCATCGATTTCGTGGTCAACCACTACTACGACACCAAATGGTTCCAGCAGTGGGACACCTACGGCAGCTATCTCGGGCGCGTAGCCTACGCCGAGGAGATCCGCCGCCAGATCCGCCGCGACCAGGCCCTGCTCGCCCGGCACGGCGACGGCCGCTGGGACCTGGTCTGCACGGAGTGGAACAATCATCCGCAACGTTACGACTGGCCGGGGGACTCGACCCGGGATTTGGCCGTGGCCCTGTTCCAAGCCGGCACGCTGATGGCGTTTATGGAGGAGGGGGTGGCGGCGGCCCAAGTCTTCGCCCTGCGCAGCGAATCGTTCGGCCTGTTCGCCGACCCCGAGGCCGCGCGCCGTTTCCCCACCTATCACGTCTTCGATCTGTTCGGGCGCTATTGCCGCGGCCGGCGCGTGGCGGCGACGGTCAGCACCCCGCGTTTTGTCTGGCAATGGGAGGCGCCGAAAAATCCCGAGCAGGCCGGACCGATTCACGAAATCCCTTATTTAAGCGCTCTGGCCTGCCGACAGGGGCCCGAGCTCAATCTCTTTCTGCTCAATCGCCACCAGGCCGAAACTCTCTGCCTGCGGGTGAAAGGCGATGCCGGGCTCGATCTTTCCGGCCCGGTTGACTTGACCGTCCTGAGCGGGGACACCGCCGAAGCCACGGAAGCGCGGCTGACCGTACGGCGCGCGGATCCGGCGGGAACGACCCCGGAGCTATCCCTCCCGCCGCACAGCCTGACCGTCGCCCGGCTACGGTCGTCTGATTTGTAACCCGAGAAAAGGAGCCTTGACCCGTGAAATCTGACCGGCAACGTCGTCAACTTCTGAATCTACGGTGGGGGTTGCTGCTGGCCGGCGCGACGCTGGCGGTGACTTCAATTCAAGCCGAGGATAAATATTACCCGATCCTACCGGCGACGTTGACCGCCGGCCCGGAGCGCCAGCCGCAGACCGCCGGCCTGACCCCGGTGGAAATTTGGGATCACTCCGGCCCGGTGGCACGAAAAACGGCCACCACCTGGTGGGGCTGGACGCCGTCGGGCTTGTGGCTGACCGCCGAGGTCCAAGACCAGACTCCGGCCCGCCATCCCGGCCCGGCGGCGAATTTCAAAAACGGCTGTCAATATGACGCGCTGGAGTTTTGGGTGGGAGAGCGGCAGTTCTGCGCCGGCCTGACGGAACAGGGGCCAGCATTCTGGGCCTTTGGCCCCGGGCAGTACCCGTCCGGCGGCGAGGTGACTGGCGAGCTGACCCAGACAGGCTATCGACTGGCGGTCTTCCTGCCCTGGGCGGCGGTGGGGACGGGGCTCACTCCGGCGGCCGGGCTAGGCTTCAAGCTGGCGGTGGGGGTCGACGACCGGCAGCCGGACCAGACCGTGATCCAGGCCTATGCCCCGACGCGCTGGGTCTGGGGGCGGCCGGAGAGTTTCGCTCCGGCCGAACTGGCCAGCGAATTTGCGGCCGCCCGGCACACGCAAAAGTTCGAACCCCAGCCGGCCCGCATCGTTCTACCGAACGAGCCGAACCTGACCGCCCACCTGAAACTATCCGTAACTTCCCCACTGCGGCCGGTGCGCCGCAGCCTGTTGGGGGTATTCGCCTTTAGTCCGCCCTGGGGAAACACGGCGCGCTATCGCCCGTTCTTGGAACAAAGTTCGCTCCGGGTCTGTGTACGGGCGGACAAAAAATGGAATGCCGCCTGGGGCGAATTACGAAACGCCGTGGGCGCTACCGAAATCATCGGCTTTACTGATAAGAGTTGGCATCCGGAAAAGGTCTATTATCGGAGCGAGGCCGACCATAATTTATTTCCCTACCAAGCCCCAGAAGCTTGGACCAAACTGGTCGTTCAAGCGGCGCGCGACAGCGGTGTGCCGCTGAATGGATATGAGATCTGGAACGAACCAGAATTCCGGCAGAACGGAGCCTGGGAGGCGGCGGATTATGCCCGGTATGTTGCCGATTGTTCCCGCCGACTGCGGACGGCCCAGCCGGACCTGCGGGTGGGGGCGTTTTTCACCAGCTCCCAATGGAACCGCGAATTCCTGGCCGCCCTGCCGCCGGACGCGGTACAATTCGTCGACCACCATTATTACAATACGCGCTGGTTTTCGCTGGGGCTGCGGGGTGAGCCGGCCTTTGTGGGCAAAGCGGTTTACGATGGGCTCCTGCGCGACCGGATCCGTGCCGACCGGGAGGATCTGCGGGCCGCCGGCCGGCCGGACCTGGAGCTGATCACGACCGAATGGGGGATTCACCCCAAAACCTATAATCCGCCTTTCGACGTCTGCCACGACATCGGCGCAGTCTTGTATCATGCGGCGGCGTTGCTGACTTTTTTTGATGAGGATCTTGCGGCCGCGCATTATTTCCATCTTTGCGCCAACAGCGAAGAAAAACCGCTGGCGCATTTTCGTTTGATCAATCCGGCGGCGGCGGAAACCGCCACGGGCAATCTGCAGCTGTTTTGTAATTTCGGTGCTTGGTTCAAGGGCGATCTACTGCCGGTGACCGCCGCTAGCCCAACCTTGCAGTTCCCCGGGGCAAAGGGTGAAGCGCTGACCGCGCCGCTGCTGCGGGCCGGCGCGGCCCGCTGGGCGGATGGACGCACACTCTGCCTGGTGCTGATCAACCGCCATCCTGCGGCGGCTCTGACCGTAGCAGTCGAGGATCTGGAGGGGGAGTGGCGGCTGGCTGACACCCGCCTCGGCACCGCGGCCGACCTGGACACCCCGGAGGTGAAGTTTGCGCCCGCGCCCGAATCCGGCGGCGGCTGGTCGGCCCGCCGTCTGCTTCTACCGCCCCATTCCGTGCTGTTCTGCCGGTTGGAAGCGGCCGCGCCTGCGACCGGGAAATAATGGTTTCCTAATACTTGCAAGGGGGAGAGGCGATGCCAAGGAAACTGCTTTATTCGCCAGTTGGACTGGCCAAACCGGCGACCGCTTTTACGCTGGTGGAATTGCTGGTGGTGACGACGATCATCTCGGTCATGGCGGCTCTGCTGCTGCCGGCATTGGAAAAGGCCCGGAACCAAGCCTGGACGATTTCTTGCGCCAGTCAAATCAAACAAATTGATCTTTGTTCGATGAATTATACCGATGACAATAGCGATTTCTTTGCTCCTATGTGGGATAGCGTAACTCACACCAATCCTTATTGGTTCGAAATCCTGAACAACAATTACCAACTCGGCAAATTTCTGTTCAAGTGTCCGGCCGGAAAAGGCTTCGCCTATATGCCGCACAATCTGAACTACGGGCTCAATTACATGGCCACGAATTACCAGGGGTTTACAACCAAACTCCGCCGCCGGGCCGAAGCCCGCACTCCCTCCGGCACAATCGAATACGGCGGCAGCAATGCCGACATCGTCTGGGACTGCCTGATCCGGCGGACAATCGCCACGGAGTACCCCGGAACCCGACATAACCAAGGCTTCAACGCGGCGTTCATGGACGGCCACGTCACGCTGCTCTTCCAGGTCGACGCCCTGCTGCGGCCGGAACTGTGGAATCTCTAGCTTGCGGAAGGTGCTGGAGTCAGGTGCTCTCGCCTAGCAGCGCAGAATGATCTCTGTGTTGACCCGTTCTGCGGCTGACCAACCAGCTGATTGAATGCGACAGCATGGCCTTGCCACCGACCAGTTGAAGCCTCCGCCAGTACACTTCTCCCGAATCCTGCCGGGCAAAAATCTTTGTCGGCCCGACCAAAAAAAGGAAAAGCCATGTCCGCCCATCCAATGAACGTCCTTATCCTGCACACCGATCAGCAGAGGTACGACAGCCTGGGCTGCGCCGGCAATCCGTATGCCGTGACCCCGCACCTGGACCAATTGGCCGCCGCAGGCACGTGTTTCAGCCGGCACATCGTCTCCAATCCGGTCTGCCAACCCTCGCGCGCCAGCCTGCTCACCGGCCTCTATCCGCCCGGCCACAATGTCTGGACCAATGGCGTGGCCCTGCAGCGGGCCGAATATCTGCGGGTCAATCCGCGCGACCTGAAGCGCTCGCCCCTGCCGGTCGAGACGCCGACCCTGGCTGATCTCTTCGCCCGCGCCGGTTACGACACCGCCGCCTTCGGCAAGCTGCATCTGACGCCCAACCTGGCCCCGGCCGAGTACGGTTATCAGGAGTCATGGGATCTCTGGCGGCGGGGCGATTTCGCCGACTGGCACGGACCGTATTTCGGGTTCCGCCACTTCGACTATGTGGCCGGCCACGGCGAATGCCCCTGCAGCCTGGGGCATTACGCCGCCTGGCTGGAGCAGAACCACCCCGAAGTGGCGCAGGCCGTCAGATCGCCCGACCGCCAGCGCCCGGTGCCAGCGATGCGCGACCTCTCGCCCAGCCCCGTGCCGGGCGAGCTGCACAACAGCACCTGGCTGGCCGACCGGCTGGCCGAATATCTGCGCCAGGAGCGGCCGGCCGACCGGCCGTTCTTCGCCTGGGTGGGCTTCCCCGACCCGCATCACCCTTTCACGCCGTCCTTCGATGTGGTGGCCGACTTCGTGGACCGCCCCGTGCCGGAACCGGCCGATCCGCAGGGCGACGGGATGCGCGCCTCGCCGGCCTGGGAGCTGGCCCAGCACGGCGGGTTCATGCACCAACTCACGGTCGAGGAGCGGCGGACCGTGCAGCGCTACACCTATGCCATGGTCCACCAGATCGACCGGGCGGTGGGACGGATCGTCACCGCGCTGCAGGATCAGGGGCTGTGGGAAAACACGATCATCATCTTCACCAGCGACCACGGCGATTTTCTGGGCGACCACGCCTCGCTCTACAAGGGGATTATCGCCAGCGACTCGCTCCTGCGGGTGCCGTTCATCCTGCGCGCGCCGGGGGCGCAACTGCCCGCGCAAGTCGACGCGCCGATGAGCAATTGCGACGTGGCTCCGACCCTGGCGGCCCTGACCGGCGTCGACCTGGCCACCGGTTTCCACGGCCGCAATATCGTGCCCGTGGCTCGGGGCAAAGCCCGGGGCCGGGCCCTGACCTACTGCTACGACGGACTGCCCGAGCAGACCAACCTGACCATCTATGACGAACGGTACCGGCTGACCTATTATCCGGGCCGCGAATACGTGGAGTTATACGACCACGCCGCCGATCCTGGCGAATGCCGGAACGTGGCCGGCGAGCCGGCCCACCGTGAAGCGCGGGAGGAACTGCTGCGGGAACTGTGCGCGGAATCGACCCGGCATGTAACGCCGACCCTGGCCCGAGTGGCGGCCTGGTAGGAAGAACAATTGCCGGAAACTGTTTGATTTGAGAGGGCTGCAATAAAAAAGATT